>JAGOMP010000004.1 GCA_017993505.1 Planctomycetota bacterium | reverse complement strand
CATTCATTACAAATATACACTCTATCTTTTAGTGTTAAATCAGCTTTGATATTTCCACATAATTCTATAAAATATTTATATTATTTTATAGAATTTTATAGATTATTTAAAGCAGTTGGTAACCCTAGAGTGATACAAACTTGTTATTTTTTAGTACATTTTCTTTGAGTCTGTTCTGTTATGAGTTTATACCACCCCAAGAAGTGGATAATTTGTTATTTTTCTGGTGTAATTTCTTTGAGTCCATCCATATAGGGAACGAGTACTTCTGGAATGGTGATGTTACCGTTTTCTTGTTGATAGTTTTCTATGATAGAAACAAGAAGGCGTGGTAAGGCAACCCCAGAACCGTTGAGGGTATGGATATGTTGTGTTTTCCCACCTTTATCTTTGAATCTGATGTTGGCTCGTCTAGCTTGAAAGTCTGTGCAGTTGCTACAGCTGGAGACTTCTAGCCATTTTTCAACTCCTGAAGCCCAGAGTTCGATGTCATATGTTTTAGCAGAAGAGAAAGACATATCTCCTGTGGATAATAGTATAATTCTATAGGGAAGTTGGAGTTTTTGTAAGATATTTTCAGCATTATGGAGCATGGTATTTAGGGAATCATAGGAATTTTCTGGACGTACAAAGTGAACGAGTTCTACTTTTTGGAATTGATGAACTCGTAATAAACCACGTGTATCTTTTCCATATGTACCTGCTTCTCGGCGAAAGCAAGGTGTGACAGTGACAAAGTGGATAGGTAATGTTTCGCCAGGTATGATTTCGTCTTGGAAAAAGTTCGTGAGTGGTACTTCACCTGTGGGGATTAGGAAAAAGTCATCTTTAACTGCGTGGTACATGTCTTCTTCTAGTTTCGGGAGTTGTCCAGTGCCTGTGAGTGTTTTGCGATTTACCATAAAAGGTGGGTTGATTTCTTGGTATCCGTTTTTTGTATGTGTGTCTAGCATGAAGTTGATAAGGGCTCGTTCTAATCTAGCTCCTTGACCTCTGAGCATGGTAAAGCTTGTGCCTGTAATTTTTGTGGCACGTTCTAGTTCCATGATTCCTAATGCTTTCCCGAGTTCCCAATGTGGTTTAGCAGGGAAGTTTTTTTGTTGTATTTCGCCCCAAGTTCGAATTTGTTTATTGTTTTCTTCAGTTCCTTCTGGTACGTCTTCTGCAGGAATGTTAGGAAGCCATAATAGTTCTTGTTCAAGTTTAGGTTCTATTTCTGCAATTTCTGCATCTAGTGTTTTGATTTGTTGGACAATGTCGCTCATTTCAGCAACTTTTTCACTGATGTCTTCGCCTGCAAGTTTGAGTTTTGTAATTTCTTTGTTGGCTTTGTTTTGTTGGCTTTTTAAGTTTTCTACTTGTACGAGTTTTTCTCGTTTTTTTTGATCTAGTTCTAGAATAAAGTCTAGGTTGGATTTCTCGCATTTGACTTGTATGGCTTTTCGTACCATTTCTGGATCTTTGCGGAGTAATTTAATGTCTAGCATTATTTTGTCCTTTTATTTTGTTTGTTGTAGCATTTTAATTTTAGTTTCTATGTCTTGTTTTTCAGGATACTCAGGATATTGAAGTAGGAGTTCTTTATAGAGTAGGATTGCAAGCCAGTTTTGTTGGGCTTGTTGCATGTCTGCTGCTTGTTTAAGAAGAATAGATGCATATTGACTTTTGTTTTGTTGTTGAATTTTTTGTATTTCTTGATTATATTTTTCTTGAATTTTTTGTATTTCTGAAAATTTTTCGTATTCTTTCCATTGTTGTGCGTATTGTTGTGTTAATGTTGCTATTCTTTGGTATATTGTTA
Source organism: Planctomycetota bacterium (assembly GCA_017993505.1). Classification (GTDB taxonomy): domain Bacteria; phylum Planctomycetota; class Uabimicrobiia; order Uabimicrobiales; family JABWCH01; genus JAGOMP01. The sequence continues at coordinate 124,492 of JAGOMP010000004.1, read as the reverse complement.
TGTTTTGAAAAAAATCTGCTGTTTCTTGCATGTTGATCAATGTTTGTAAGTCTTGGTTAAATTGGTTGTCAATTTGTCGTATTTGTATGTTAGATTCTTGCACTAAACTTGGTATAGTGCATTCTTGTATAATAGTTTGATATATTTGCCAAGCTTTTCCATATTGTTTTTGTTTTTGTATTGTTTTTGCTTCTTGTATTTGTTCTTTGTGGCGGTGTGTATCTTGTTCATTGTATATTTGCAATGTAATTTCAAATGTAGCTTGTCTATTTTGTGAAGCAGGTATAGAGTATTGCAGTTGTTGTTTTTCTTTGTTTTGTTGTGGCAATTTAAGATTTTTTACTAAGAATGTTGCTCGTTTGTCAATGCTAGGAAGTTTCCATATAATGGGAAATGTTTGAAATTGTCTTTGTAAGTTTTCTACTTCTGGATCAAGCATTTTGTTAGGTATAGTCATGTTGTATGTATGATTATTTTTTGTTCGTTCCCACTGAAGTTTGTATTGCAAGATACTTATTTCTTCTTGTTGTATGTATTGGATTTCCATTTGGACGTTTTCTTTGCTTAATAAGGGATGCAAGTTTCCTTTATATAGGCATTGTTGATCGTTTTTTTCTACGGTAAATGTGCTATATGTTTGATGAAATTCTAATGTTTCTTTGTCTGGGTTTGTAATTTGAATGTGACCAATAGGAAATAAGTATGTTTTTGCATAAAATATATGAAATATTCCATGAATATCAGGCATGATTTCTAGTACATTGAGTTTGAAGCTGGATCGTGGTTGTACTTGCTCTATTTCTTCGATTTGTATGTCGTCTAAATAGAATCCATGGGCACTCCCATGTATCATGCAACTGATTTGCATTTTTGTAGCATAGGGTGGTGGTGTGACTGTAGCAACATCGAGAGTCCATTCTGTTTTGAGTTCTGTTCGTAAGGGAGTATATTCATCCCAAAGTTTTTTAGCATTTTGAAACCAAGTGATGTGTATTCCTACGCAACCTTGGAGGGAAGTTCCTTTAGTCCAAATCATGATGCGGTATGATTTGGTTGCTTGTATATTTAAAGGCAACCAGTATATACATTCGCTTTTTTGTTTTACAGATATTGGCATAAATTGCACGCATTTTTTGCCAGTTTTACTATGTTCTGTAGTTGCAATTTGTAAATTTCCTGTGCATTCCCATTGAAATTCACTTTCAAAAGAATAGTCTTCTATGAGGTTGTTGGGAATTTCTGGTATGGCATCTGTTTTAAATAAGCTAAGATTAAGTAAAATAGTAGCTAATAGTATAATAAAAATTAAGGGATATATGGCGAATGATAGGAGGATAGATTCTTTTTTTGTATGTGGTTTTTGTTCTTTTTTTTGAAAAAAACAAAATACATCTCCAATTTGAAGTATGTCGTTGTTTGTTAAAGGTGAGGAAGTGATTTTTTGTTTATTGAGCATCACACCATTTCGACTATTTAAATCAGTGATCCACCATTGATTGTCTTTATAGGAAATTTCTGCGTGTTTTGCCGAAACTTGTCTGCTTTTTAAAAAAAGATCGTTGTCTTTTTTCCTTCCAATTGTGAAGGAAGTTTTATCTTGTAATAAGAAATATTGTTTTGTTTTTGGAAAATACAATTGATATTGACAGGGATTAGAGGAATGTTTTTTTTGAGTCATGAAAGTTAAATATGTGCTTCCTATTTTTATTTTATCGTTGTCTTGGAGTTTTTGTTGTACAATTTTTTCTCCATTTACAAAAGTTCCATTATGTGAATCTAGGTCTTTGATGTAAAAAAAACCTTGAGAATCCCAATCAATTACACAATGTGTTCTAGAAAGAAGTTCATCTTGTAAGTCAAAATCTTTACATGCTCGACCTATAAATAATGCATTATTTTTTTGTAGACAATATTCTTTATCACCTGCAATAATGTATGGCATGTTGTATTTCCTACTTTCATTGCTAGTTTATGCTAATTGTTGTATTATAAAAAACAAAATTCCTTTGTTAGGAAAAATTTTTATTTACTATCGTACCATCGATTAGCGAAGCATTATTCAGAAAATTTTTATTTACCATCGCTCAATCGACTAGCAAAACGAGGAGCAAATCCTAGTCTATTGATTTTTTCTTGTGTTTTTGGAATATCATATGGTCTTCGGAAAAATTGGAATGTAAATTCTTCAGAATTAAATATCCCAAAGGAGCATAAAGGACATTTATCTCTTGGTTGGCCAACGCTTCCAGGATTAATTAAGTATTGCTTGTCTCTATGAAGCTTTATAAATATATCTTCATGGATACTTTGTACCATATGACCTCTTGCCATCACAGATGGTAAATGGGAATGAGCATGGAAACAAACAGGAATTTCTGGATATTTTTCTTCCATAAGTTTGAGATTTTTTACAAAAGAGTCTAATGGGATCAAGTATTCATCTTTGTTTCTTAGTGAACCATGAGTGATGATAAATCCTTCTTCATGTAACATTTTGTTGGGCATTTTTTGGGAGATGAATTCATAATGCTCTGGTTCAAGTTGATTTCGAGTCCATTCTAACATTTTCATAGTGTCTTCTTTGACATGTTCTTGTTTTTCTCCAATTACATATCGTTCATGATTTCCTTTAATAGAAGGAATATTGTGTTCCATAATCAAGTTGAGACATTCGGCAGGATTTGCATTGTAACCCACAACGTCCCCTAGAGAAATGATTTGGTCTACATTTTCTTCTTTCAATGTATGAAAAGCAATCATGAGTGCTTCTAAATTAGCATGGACATCTGCTATAATTCCAAAGCGCATTTTAATCTTTCTAATGAATTCTAATTGCTAGCATTTGCTAGCAATTAGAATGATTTTTAATGGAATGGATTTTTTTACATAGGAATTTGATTATTCATTTTCATCATCGTTGTATTCATCATCATTGTATTCATCATCTTCTTCGTTGTTATCTTCATAGTTTTCATCTTCTAATTCTTCGTCTTCATAGCCTTCTTCGTCTGATGATTCATACTCTAAAAATTCTTCAAATTCCTCAGATTCATCGCCCCATTCTTCATCAGTGCCGTCGTCTACATGTTGTTCTTTATCTGGATCTTCCGTTTGAATTTCTTCTTCTACTTCTTCTTCCTCTTCTGGTTCTTCTTCTTCTAGTTGAATAGGTACAGGTTTAATTTGGACTCTATTTTCCATGAATAGAGCACGTCGATTACCAACATCCATTGTTGCATGTCCTAGAAGTTGATAGATAGATCTAGAAAATTCTGAAAAAGTGACGTCTGTATCTGCTTTTGGTGTTTCATTGAGAATACCAACAAACATTTCCAGTTCTTTTTCAGTTGGTTTTATATTAGATTTTGCAAAAATTTGTCCTAAAGCCCAAGCTGTTTTGTTACGTATTTTATAAGAAAGATCTTTTTGCACAAGAAGTTCTTCTATTTTAGTGATTGCTTGTGCATCACCGATATTTCCTAAAATGTCTAGAGTCAGCATGATGATTTTTTCATCTGTTTTATATTCTAAAAGTCCGGTGAGTACATCGATGCATTTATTCATATGAGAAAAAATAGCACCCTGATGAGCCAATTGTGTCATCACTTGAAGGGAGCGTAAGGTTACATCTGTTGCATTCACTTTATATGGTTTTTTATGAGCATCTAATACTTTGTTGATTTGAAGTTTTACTTCATCTTCTTGCAGTGGAAGAGTAACAATGTCTTTGATTTGAGCTTTGGTACTGTAAAGTGTAAAAAGTTTTTCTTTGTTTTCTTTTTTACCTAAAATTAATACAGGAATATTGCTAGCAAAGGGATCTTCTGTAACATTGTTGACAAAGTAGGATGTAGTCATATCAGATAAGTTTTCTGCAACAATAATTAAATCCTCTGGTGGAAAAGTTTTGGCTCGTTTGATACCTTCTGTTCCACTGTTGACTGCTAAAGCAACTAAATCAGCTTTGCGAATGATTTCGCTAAGTTCATTGCGAGATGCGTCGTTGTCATCTACAATTAAAATAACTCGTGTATCCCATTCTTGTAATGCTTCTTTTAGAATTTCCACAACTTTGGGAGCTTCTTTGAAAGTTCCAATAGGATTGATTTCAGAAATAGTTTGTGCTGCAGCATAACGTACACGTTTATCTTGGTGATTTAAACAATGGATAATGTCACGAACAATTGTTTGTTGGTTTCTGCATAAATTTCCAAGAGCAACGAGGATTTCCACAGTTACTTCAGAATTTTTATTTCTTCTTCGTAAAGAATCTTGAAGAGCGAGATAAAGAAGGTCAGGTCCTGCAGCATATGCTAAGTTGCAAGCTTGGACTGCTCTTGGTTTATCTTGTTGAAATTTTTTAAGATCTTCTTCTGGGACAAGAACTGCTCTTTCTGTTGCTGCTTCTTCTACAGATTCAATTTTTGTTTTTTGAGAGTAATAAATTTGAAGGAGAAGAGCCCATGCTCTTTGAAATCCTGGATCGAGTTGCAATGCTCTATAGCATGCATCTTCTGCCATAACATCATTGTAAATGGAAGGAAGAATTTCTTGGTAATTTAAACTGTTATTCATCCATTTCCATTGTAAACGGTTAGAAGATGCACCAATTTTGTATTCTATAGCATCTTCATAATATTTATTGGCTTTTTCGTAATATAAGTATTTGGCTAATTTAAGTGCAATAGCTGGTTTCCCAGTAATTTTTTGAATAGCAATACTTGCTTGTTCTTTAACAGATGCTTCTTCTGTTTTATCTTCTAAAACTTTTTTGAGGTCAGCCAAAGCTCGAACGTCTTTGATATTACCTAAAATCATAATAACTTGTTGACGTAAAAATAGATCCGCAGAATCTAAAGCTTCGATTAATGGATTAACAAGAGTGGAACCCATTTTTGTCATGGCAAGTTGAATGTTGATTCGTTCTTCATCTTTTGTTCTATTGGTGAGATAATTCAACATGTATGGTGCTGCTAATTCGCCTGCTTGTGCGTCTAAAAGAGAAATGGCATTGTTTCTTTGATATAAGTTGCCTGTAGCTGCTTGTTCTACCAATTTGCGAATAATTCCTGGATCGGTTTCTTGGCGAACAGGGGCTTGTTCTGCATACAGCATAAGAATTCTCGCAATGCGAGAAATTTCGCCACCTTGAAGAAGCATCTGCATCATAAGTTCTACACCAGCTTGCTCTCTCATTTCAAGGGCTTCTTTGTCTGATGGATGCTGGAGTAGAATGGCGTTAAATTTATAAATAGCCTCGTCTAATTGAGCATTTCTGTAAAGTTCAAATGCTTCTTTGGATTGTTGAATAATATCTTCTCTAAAATTATTTTCTTGTGCACCTAGTTGACACAAGGGGTAAAAAACTATAAATAAGAACAATAGAGTTGCTATACCCCTCATACTATCCTCCCTTTCCATACAATCTTTCCAAATTGTTTTAGTACATTTGGAGTTTATTCGAATTTTTTAAATAAAACAAGCTTGATCTGTTCTCAGATCATTATATTTTGATAAAATTTCCATGAAACAAGCTTGATCTGTTCTCAGATCATTATATTTAATAAAATTTCCATGATATGTTGTTAGTTTTAGTAACAATACGTTTAATAATTATCTATTATTTTAATTAGAAAGTCAATTGAAAAAGTTTGAACATCATGGATATTATTTTTTTTATTGTGTATTTTTTCTTTTTTGTATTTTTTCTGGGGTAATATTTTAAGTTATTGAATGAATTTGATCTACTTTGGGAAAGTTTTTTATATTATTGTTTCCTTGTAGTAATAATTAAGGTAATGGGTGTACCTTTGGGTGGTGTTGTTGTAGAATTGACACAATATATCGTATCATCTATTCGTTCGGGGAGTGGATTATTTAAGATGGCATAAGGATCATGGAATGTTGCAATGAGAACGCCTTGCAAATTAGCTGCAAAGCAATGTTTCCCATTGTCTAGCTGGATAAATCGACTTCCTGTAAATATCCAAGGTGTTTGTTTCATTTCTGTTTGGTGTTTTTTATCCCAAACCCATTTTTCTACATTGTGCTGTACTTGATTATATCGCACATATAAGTATACACTATCTCCTGTAGGTAAAAATGTATCGCCTTGGTATTTTCCAGCTTGTCCTGGTTGAAGTCCTATCATAAGAAGAGCACTATGGAAAATAGCAGGATTACAGTACAGTACAAGTAAACTTTCATGCTCTTTTCCACCAGGTGTGGTGGCTAAGAGCTCAATAAAATCACATTGTTGATTCACAATTCCTTGAATTTCTATTTTTTTTTCTTGGTAAAAAACTTTTATACCAGGTAATTCTATAGTTTGAGAAAAAATTACATTGCAAAAGCAAATCAAAAATAGAAACCATGTCATTGTTGAAGCTCCGTTGCAATTTCACGCCATTGTATAATATCTTCATCGTTAGGGAGAAGAGTAGATAATTTCCGGCAAGTTTGGATAGCTTCACCGAAATCACCTTGGATCAAACTATGATAAGCATATTGTTTGTAAAATTTATTAGAAAGATCTAATTGATTTTGCTTTTCATACATTTTAGCAAGTTCTAAGATAGCACCTATTTCATCTGGCACAAGTTCTACAATGTGTAATAGTGCTTCTATAGTGTCATATTGATCATTGATGGCTTTTGTCATATTGCTAATGCATTTATATTCTTCTACAGCTACATCAATATGCCCTAGTTGTTCTAATAGTTCTGCACGTTTTTTACGTACTTCTAAATGAAAAGGATCAATAATAAGGACGAAATTTAATGCGTCTAAGCTTTCTTGGAATAATTCTTGGGCATCTTGGTCTTTTCCTTGGGAATATAATTCTGTCCCTTCTGCAATAGCAATAAAACCTAGTGTGATAAGTTCATTTGTAGCATCGTCATAATATTCTAGGTGATGGTAAGTTTCAGCCAGCATCCGACGATAATCACGATTACGAGGTTCTAGTTGGACAAGTTTTTGTAGAACAGAAACCCAAGTTTCAAGGTTTTCTTCAAAGGAACTTTTTTCTAAAAATTCTAATAATTCTAGTAGATACACTTTGGCTTTTTCAAAGTTTTCTTGGTATAGAAAAACATCTGCAAGCCATTCTCTTGCAGCATAGTTATCGGCTTCATATTCAATGATCTTTTCACAAACTATGATTAAATAGCGACAGCCAAAAGAACTTTCTAAAAATTCTTTACTACGTAAAAGATCTGCTAAAATTTTATATTCTTGTAAGCCTTCTACTTTCATACCAATTTGTGAATATGTATTGGCTAGAGCAAAGCGAGCTTCAATGTTCTTTGCATTAATGTCTAAGATTTTTTTATACGCTATGATTGTGGCGTCAAAATCATTTTGTCGTTTATATAAATTACCAAGGGTAGTGTAGATAAAACAAGCATCATCATATTTCCCAAGTTCATTATATAATGTTGCCATATATTCTAAGACTTCTGCACTAAAAGGATTATTTTGATAAGCATATTCTAAAACTTCTATAGCTTTTGATTTATCTTCTAAAGAAATTTTTTGGGCATATACAATAGATGCTTTAGATCCTTTTTCATATTCTTCTTTTTGAAAAAGTACATTTACATATTGTTTATGAACGCTTAAATTTTCTGGTGCATATGCAATTACACGTTCATATGCTTCAATACTGCCATCTAAGTCTTCTTTTTCTAAACATAAATCGCCTAATTTTTGATATTTTGCCACAGCTTTTCCAATCAATCCGCTAGTTTCGTATGCTTCTGCAAGCCAACGAAGCGTATCTATGGAAACACCTTCCAATTCTTCGGCTCGTTCATAAAGTTTGATAGATTTATGAATATTATTTCGAAATTCATCAAATTGTGCCATTTGTATGAGTTCATCTGCAGTGCGAAGTCGTAAGTATCCAAGATTTTTGGACATATTGTATAGCAAGGACATCGCTTGAAACATAGGCAAACGACATAACTTAAGAATTTCTTCTATATCGTGTCCACCATCACATAATGTTAAAAGATGACATTCTTCTGGCGATAAATCATAAATATCTGCACAGATATAAGGAATATCTTTCAAAGATGGAAATTCTTCCACAAAATTTTTCCATTGATCTAAATTTCGTGCAGCCTCCATCATGGCTACTCCAGGATTGATTTCAATTTTCAATGCAAGCAATTCTGGAGGAAATAAAACATCTGATGGTTCTTGATCTAAAAATTCAAATTGAATGTCTGGCCAGATAAAAATTTCGGAAATTTCTTCTCCCATTTGCAATAGACAGATATTGGATATAAATTCTTCATCAGCATTCATTTCTAATAAAATAGTAGAAAGCGATTTCCCAGTTTCTCCTTGGATTTGAAATACAGTGTTTAATGTTTCATCATCAATTTGTCCAAATGATCTTCGTAATCCCTCTGCTAAAATACTGGAACGCCTTGGGGAAGCTACTAAGGAAATATTGCCATTCCAAAAGTAGATATATTTTTCTCGGTTTCCAGATTGAACATAAAGTATACCATTTCTTTTATTATTATAAATTCCTTGAAATATTCCAGACAATCCGAGTATTTCTAAGTCCTTTTTTTTGTCCCTATTTATAACCATTTAATTTAACCATTTCTAATGAAAATACTCTTGTTCAGTCAATGATTTTTTATTTCATAGAAAAATTTTATACAGTGACTAAAAATTTTATACGGTGACTGTAGTTAAAGTATTCTACTGGGATTCAAGAAAATGTCAAAATTATTTTTAATATTTTCTCATATAAAAGGATAGATTCTCACTCAACACAAGGAGTATAATCAACACAATAATACCTCATTGTGTTGATTATATCTCAATGAATGGAATCTATCAATCTATTTTTAAAACATTACTGTATTACTAGATTGTATTAATATAATTCTTCGTATTCTGGTTCTTCTTGCACTGGTTCTTGTACCCTTGGTTGCGTTTGTTGTGTTTGTTCTTGTAACTTTTGTTGCTTCTGTTCGTTCTCAAGGATAACTTTATCTAAAATTTCAATTGCTTTTGTAATATTTTCTTGGACTTCTGGGAGATATTTTGCCACATTAGAAGATAAACTTTGTTTAATTTGTTTTATCAATGTAAGAGTTTGTAATTTTTCTGCCATTTTAATAAAACATTTTGAAGACAATATACTAATTTTTTCATCTTTTTTACGGAGACCTTGTAATAAAGGTGTACGAGTCCATTGATCCAAAGAATCGACATTGTCGACCAAAGTTAAAAGTGCAGAAATAGCAGCAATTTGAACAGAAAGATCTGAATCCCACAATCTTGTTTGAATATATGTAATTGCACGTTGGTCTTCAATAGTTTCTAAAATTTGGAGACAAATAAAACGAATTTCTGCTTCTTCATCTAAAGTAGCAGCAGATGTTAATCTAAAAAATTGGCTAGCAGCATGTTTCCCTAATGTTTGTAAAGCTTTGGCAGCTTCCAAACGTATTGTCATGCTTCCTAATTCTAAGGCTTCCCCTAAACATTTTGCAATTTCTTCTTTTGGTTCTTGGATTTTTGCCAATGTTTGGATGGCAACAACTTGTATTTTTGGATCTTGATGTTTTAGTAAAAGTCGAATCGAAGGGAATGCCTTTGTAGCAATTTCTCCTAGATTCCCCAATTCTTGCATAGCTTGGATTTTTCCTTCTATTTCATCAGTATAAATCAAATCGTGAATATAAGTTTGAACTTGATCTCTGCTTTTTGATCTATCGATTTTTTCTTCTTGAGATTCTTCGAGCGTTTTACTATCTTCTGTTAGTTCATCTTCTGGAGTCAATTTTTGTTCTTCAAGATCTTCTTGGGATTCTGAAGAAGGTTGTAGCCATCTTTCATCATCTTCCATTTCTTGTAATTTAGCTTCTTCTTCAGCCTTTTCTGTTAATCGAAGAAGTTCGCGTTGAGCAAGCATTTTATACATATCATACGCTTGTCGCCATGCTATATAATTATATATAAATTGACGAATATCAGTAGGAATGCCTTCAAATTTTTTATTTCCTTTTTTTTGACTAGCACGTGCCACTCTTGGTTTATATTGTTGATATCTTGCTTCTGACCAACCTTGATCGGGAGGAAATCTTTTCAAAATTTCTTGGGCATTGGGGGGAAGTTTTCGCATCACTGCTTCTTTATCAATTTCTGGAGGAGGTTGATTGCGTCGTTCTTCTTCTAATTTTAAGCGTTCGAGTTCTTCTTCAATAGTTAAAGAAATTCCTTGTTCTTTTAGTTCTTCTTCCCATTTTCTTTGATGTTCTTCATCTTCTTCCATGACGCGTTCTAATTTCATTTTAATGGCTTCTTCCATGGCTGCTTTTGTTTTTGCAGATAGTTTTTCTAGTTTAACAACGCGGAGCACATCAATGTATGGTAAGAAAACGAATCCTGGCGAACTTTTTACATACCAAATGCGAATCCCTGCACCTTCTGCTTTAATATCTTTAGAAGGTAAATAGATGCGACTTCCAGGAACAACATTTTCAACAAAGCAATTGTTTAATACAATGCCTTTAATTTCGGAATTGTTTCGTAGTACAACTCGCACAACCCAATCTAGTGTTCGTTCTGTGTCTTCTTGTGCTACTAGAAAGGAACAAAGAAAACATAATAATATATAGATGAATATTGAATTTCGATTCATATTGAATTCCTTCTATTTTAGTGCGTCAACTCTAATATTGTTCTCATACCACAACTGGAGCCGCAAGCTTCTGGATTTCGTTTTCGACGTGTTGTCACTCGGATAAAGCGTGTGCCAATATACCAAGAACCACCACGCAATACTTTACCACCAGCATCTTCTGAAGTTTCGCTTTTATTTCCAGAAGCAATGATTTCTGGCGCGCTGGGACCAACAGGATTAGAATATGGTGATTGGCGATAATATTTTGACGAAAACCAGTCGCGTGTCCATTCCCAAACATTTCCTGATAAATCAGCAATATTATAAGGAGACATCCCATGTTCAAAAAATCCTATAGGAGAAGTTTGTTTAGCACCTTGATTTTTGCCATACGTTGGCTCAGCGTTGTAATTACAACGCCAAATATTTTTAGAATTGGGGGCTTCTTCTCCCCATGGATATTTTCGTCTTGGTCGTGGATTTTTTACACTTCGTTTCACATCACCATCTAACCAAATTCCGCCACGAGCTGCTTTTTCCCATTGTGCTTCGGTGGGGATGGATCTTTCTGCCCACTCGCAATATTTTAGCACATCATACCATGTGATATTGACGACTGGATGAGTTTCTAAGATTCCCCATTTGGGGGAAACAGGTTTAGGATATTTTGTTTCATTGCAAAAATGTATATATTGCTTCCATGTAATAGGATATTTATCCATGAAAAAAGAATCTAGATACACTTCATGTTCTGGTTGTTCTACATCAAATGAATGAATGGCTTCTGATCCCATAATAAAAACGCCTTGTGGAATATAGATCATTTCTGAACCATCTTTTTTAGAGCGAATTGTATTATCATCTAACCATTCATAGTCTTTTGAAGAAATGTGGTCGCGAATGTCTTCTTTTGCTACTGGTGTATTTCCTTCTGAAACATAGATTTCGTCATCATCTTCATGGTATTCTTCCATTTCCTCTTCTTGTTCTTCAGAATAGTCAACGGAATTTAGAACAATCGTTGCCATATCGTACATATCTTCATAGGAATCATTATCGCTTGCTTCTAGGACTGGTTTTGAAGAATGTTTTTCAACAACTTCTGGTAAGTCATCTTCTGTAATAGAACTTTCTATGGTCTCCCATATATTGGTGTCTGTTGTTGGATCCCATGATATTTTTTCTTCCACAACTTGACCAACAATTTTATTTTTTTGTTCTTCAACAATTTGTTCTAATAATTTTTGTTTTGTTTGTTCTTGAATTTTTTCTTGCAATAGTTCAGTATCATATTGTTTTGTTTGCTTTTCTTGTTGTTGGATAAAGTGTTCTTGTTGTTGTTGCAATTCATCTTGCTTTTCTCGCACTTTATTTATTAATTGAGTTAATTGGTCAAATTGATCATTTTTTACTTCTTCTATAGTAGCAACCGGAGTTTCACCTATCGGATGCCAAGCAGGAAATTTTTCCTGCATACAGTTTTTAATAGATTGCAAACATTCAGAAAATAATTCATAACATTCTTCCCAATGTTGAATATGATTTTCTAATTCTAAAAAATCTTGCCATGATTTTCTTTCTTCAGGGATTTGGCTTTTAATTTTCGTTAAAAAAGCAATGAAATTATCTCTATTGAGTATTTCTTCTGCAACAACAGGTACTATAAGATTTTTTTCTTTAATAATTTTTTCTAATCGTTCTAGTTGTGCTGACATTAATCCATGTTGAGTTGCTTCTTGTGTTAAACGAAATGCTTCTACATAGTTTCCTTTTGCTTCTGCCATATCTGCTTGTTTAGTCAACATTTCTCGCAATACTTTTTTTAAATCTTTTTCAATTTCATCAAAGTCTGCGTATCGCATTTTTATATCTTTATGTAAAGATTTTTGCAAAATGCGAGCGAACATTTTAGATGGCAATTCTGTAATGGGGGGAATGCGAATTTGAGGGTCTAAGACTTTATCTAAAAATGCATTTCTTTTATCATCATCCAGAGAGACTTCAAAGGAACCAAAGGGAGGATGCCCAGATAACATTTCATATAAAATAGTGCCTAAAGAATAAATTTCTGCCTTTATGTCCATTTTTTTTGTGCGATCAAATTGTTCAGGTGCTAAGTATAAAGTACGTATAACAGGACTTGGTACGTACCTAGAAAAATAACCAAAATGGGAAATTCCTAAGTCAGCTAAATATAGTTTATTTTGTTGAATGAAAATATTATCTGGCACAAGGCAATCGTGGAATAAAGGGTTACTTTGATTATAGGCATAAGAAAGAACACCTGCCAATTGCACCATCCAACGAGTGGCTTGCAAGGGAGAAATCATATGATGAATTTGTAACACGTCTCGCAATGTTCTTTGTGGAGGCATCAATACAGCATACCATGGAATTTGAGCAGTTAAATCACTATCTATTACGCAAATTAAGGAATCATGGCGTAAAGATAAAATTCGACTTGCTTCTCCAATAAATGTTTCGCACACACTACTCCCCATATTAACAAAAGGAGCTTTGATTAAAACTTTTGTTCCATTCGTATGGATAGCATTATAAATAATGCCCATACTGCCACGAATATGTTCAGATTGAATTGTATATTCGTGAATTTTATCTCCTATTCTAAAAGGCAACTTTCCCATTCGTTTTTTCACTCCTTATTTTTTTAAAAAGAAAAATTTTGTAAAATATTCACAAAGAAAAATTTAATTTCTTTGTGAATATCATCCCATAAAATAGTAGGTAAAGTGATCTATTTCCAATAAGCGTTACAAGCTTTTGTCAATGCTTTATCGTTTTCTTGGGGAAAGATGCTACGAAAAGCGTCTGACCATTTCTTTCCCTTGGGGAGTTCTTGGAGAAGTTGATTCCATTTTTCTTGTTCTTGGTGGATGAGAAAATGAACAACAAGATATGATTCAAAAGGGCAATATTGTTCTGTTTCTAACCATTGAGACCAAGAAAAGTAAGGATATAATTTTTGAATATTTTCTTTATATAAAGGTAGTATTTTTTCCCATTGAATAGTATCTTTTTCCATGATAGCAGAACTAAAATACATTTCTGCACCAATATATATATTCATGGGAAGAGGAAAAGCTAACTGATGGTGCAATTGTCGAAATGCTTCTCGATAGAGATCACGATAGAAAAAATTACGATGTTGATCTAACGCTACCACGAGTTCATTTGTTACATTCCACCAAATAGCTGAAGAATAAGGAAAGACCTGCATGTGTTGCAGAGCAAGGTATTTATACATTTCTTCTGAGGTTTCAAACACAACTACTGTATTTTTCCTTGGATTGTGTTGTGGAAATATTGTCCTAAAATGTGTAAAAAGATCTTCTAAATAAGATCCCAATGCTTGGCATGCAATTGTTGATACTTTGCCTCGGAATTCATAATTTTCTGTAGAATGAATAGGTTCTTCAATTTTATTGCTGTAGATAGCAAAAATTTGGTTTAAAAGTTTATTCTCCTCTTGAAAATTTTGGAAAACATTTTTTATTTCACGAACTCGAGACAATGCAGATTCTCTTTCACCTTTTTCTAAAAAGTAGCCAATCAAAGCATAATGGCATAACATATTTTGCTTATTTAAAAGTAAACATTTAGCATAGTCTTCAATGGCTGCATTATAATTTTTTAATAATTGAGAGGCACGACCACGCCCTAAAATCGCCATATCCCATTCTGGTTCTAATTCAATGGCTTTTATAAAATATTGATATGCTTGTTCAGCTAAGTTTTGTTCTAAGGAACAAAATCCTAAATCAAGCCATACACAAGGAAATTTAGGTGCTTGTTGTGCTACGTAATAGAGTTTTTCCCTAGCTGTTGGAAATTGTTTTTTAAGAAATGCAATGCGCCCTTGTTTCCAAGTTTCCAAAAGAGTTGGCGTCATTTGATCCATAGCATGATAGATTGCAGGATATAGGAATTTTTTTTCTTGTTCTTTTTTTTGTTCTGCTTCTTGTTTTTTTGCTTCCTTTTCTTCTCGTTGTTGCCACAATTGCTCTACGATATTTCCTTTGCATTGGACATCATCAAATTGGACAAGGCTACGAAAACTACCAAGACCTATAATGCCAGTTTTAGTTATATTGCTAGGTAACTTTTCTTTAAAAATTTCACTTCCTTGTATAGAGACTCGAATAAAATCGTTTTGAACCATAATATTTAAGTTACACCAATTTTGTGCAGCAATGATAGGTTTAAAAATAGTAGAAAGAGATTCATTTTCTTGTCCCACTGCGATCAATTGGTGTTTCATATCTCTTTTGGATGCACCAAAATCTAACCAATTGAGTCGAATTATATAACCTTGGTCTTTTTGTAGGTTAGGATCTTGGAATAAAAAAATGAGCATATTTTTATTATTGTCTTTTTCTGGAAAATTAATTTTACATTTTAAAGTAAATGTATGTTCCCATGGAATTGTTAAGTATGCACAACAATGATAATCCCCTGTTGCATTGATTTGAAGTATTCCATCTGTAATTTTCCCACCCTTTCCTAAATGCCATAGATTAGAAACAGAATCAAAAGAATCAAATATATCCATTTGATTTCCTTGTAGTGGCTGTTTTATAGTAGAATCTGAAACTTGTGTAGATTTCCATTGGTTATAGGAAAATTCTTCTTGAAATAAAATATTATTTTCGTCTTGTACAGAAAAAATACGAAATAGATCTTCTTGTGGAATCATGACATTTTCCCATGCAACTCCACCATCATTTATTTGTACGTCTTGTTTTGTTTGCCATTTATTATTCCAAAAATAATATCCTAGGGAACCTCGAGCTATAGCATAATTAGGAGCAAAATTTAAAATTTTTTCCCATTGAATTTTAGCTCCTAAGTCTACACCATGTTTTTCTGACCATAGAGCTAAATATTCATTTTCTAATCGAGAAGTGATTTTTTCTTCTTGCTTGAAATATTCATCCCAAGGGAAAGGAATTTCTTCTAAATTTTCAAATTGGTTTTTTTGTTTAAACTCATTGTTTCCAGATAAATATGTTACTTTACAACCATTGTTAATAAAAGAAAAAAACGCAGTAAAAGTTTCTCCATTTTTCAATGTAGCTCTCATCCATTTACCTAATTGAGAACGAGATTGCCATTCACGCCCTATTTTAATATATCCAGATGCCATTTTTGTGCAGAGTTCATTTTCTTCTTGGGCTGTTTCTTTTGATGTCCAACGTTCTTTTTGAAATATCAGTGCTTGTTTTTTGCAATCTATTTCATATTCTTTTTTTTGTTTTCTTAATATATCATTTTGGTATTTATGCCAATCTTGGAAGGAGAATATATTTTTAGAAATCAAAGGAGTTTTTGTATGTTCTACTACAGTAGGTTTGTCAAGAATAGGAACTGCTTTATCATGCATTTCATTGGATGTATACAGAACACCTTCCCATATTTCATATTTAGTTCCTTTAGGATGAGACAAAGTTTTAGATAATAAATTCCATGCTCGTTTTTCATTGGCTGGATAGCGCATAACATATTTTGCTAAAACTTTGCGGATTTCGTTATGAAGACCATGATCTGCACAAAAGCAAGCCAATTCCCATAAATGTTCTCGCTCTAAATCAAATGCTAAGAATAAGGAATATATTTCTGTTGTTTTTAAAGTATGCCATGGAAGCTTCCATTCTTTCCCATTTTCAACTTCTAACACAATCCCTTCTTCAGAATCTCGTAAATATCGGCAATTTTTTTCAGAACGAAAATTAAATACAATAGACGATTTTCTATAACCTACTTCTTTGTGAAAAGCATCCCAAACTTTTTGTTGCGTTTGCCATTTTTTTATTTGATTCTGTATAGTTTGTATATCTTCTTGTTTCACGTTGGTTGTGTCTAATGATCTATACCAGTCTATGGCTTTTTCATATTGAAATTCTTTAGCAAGAGCTAGGCCTATATTGAGTTGTTCTTGAATATCTATAAATTGCACAATAGAGTCTGATTCTTGTTTTACTACTAAGTCTTCTTGTTTATGGACAATTTTTTGAAATAATAAAAATAAAAAAACAAGAAAAAACAAAAAAAGAATTAAGCCTGCTACTTTAGCTATTTTATATATATCATGGTATTTAGGGATTAAATCGCCACCAATCGCTTTAATATGTTCTTGACTAGCTAATAGATCTTCTTTTAATTTTGATTCAAAATCTTGTTCTTCGTCTGATTTTTGTTTTTTTTGGTGAATCCAATGTTTCGCATTTTTTTCGTAATTTTTAACTTCTTCATCTGCTATTCTGATGACTTCTTCTGTTTGTGCTAATTCATCGTCAAGTTCATGTTTGATTTGTAAAAAGCTAATGCGAGTTTCTTGCGTCTTGTCCATTTGCAAATCTTTGACTTGCATAGCCACTTCTTTTTTACGATATTCTGCCCATTGTTTGCTAATACTTTTTCGACTTAATTTTTTTTGTAAAATCAATAGATCACCTAAATGCATTTTTTCTAAACCGTCATGTTGCAATCGAATCAATAAGTCTTGTCCTTCTTGCCACATAGTTTCGTCCAATAAGCCTTTTTCATGCAAATTATCTAAGTAATGTCGTTCTTGTGCATTCAAACGCATCAAAGGAAATCGAGGACCTTGATCTATTTTCGTCAAATTTTGCAACATCACTGCAATTTTCGAAGAATTAGTTTCATCTAAAATTCCCATATAAAATAAAACTTCTGCATATTTTAATCGGATTCCTAGATTCCAACTACCTTCCCAAACAAAAATAGAACGTTCTACATCTTCTTGTTTCATGTAACCATTGCATATTGCCAATTGTGAAAATAAAACAGCAGCGTTTTTACGTTTCAAGGTTGCATCATATTTTTGGAGATCTATGACAACACGTTTGCGTTCATTTAAATCAGGGAAAATTTCTAAAAAACCTGTATTTAATAACTGTTTGTCGCGAATTATTTCTAAAATATTTAGAGAAATACCTGCCAATTGCAATTTTCGTTTAATATTTACACATAGTAATAATTCTTGTTTTAAAATGGGCAGCATTTTATCTATCCAAATTTCTGGAACTTTTTCTAAGTAATCTTGCCCTTCTTCCCAAGATTCTTGCCATCCTAAGTACTCGTAGAATTTTTTTTCATCTTCTTCTGTAAATAAATATGTTACTAAAGTACGTATTCGTTTCACTGTTTGAGTTTCTAAAAGTACTTCTAGGATGGCATAAATTTGTTCTGGATTTAAATGATGTTTTTCAAACAATACTTGATGAATTCGCTTATCAATTCCAAATCCTTGTAAAGCTCCTACTTCTTGAATCGCCAATCGAATAGCTTCTTTATCTGCAAATTTAAATGTGGCAGCAATTCGTCCGAAAACAATATCACTATTTCGAATCTGCATGACGAACCCCTCTCATAATAAACGTTTTCTTAGCTGTTTTTTATTTCTTCGCGAACTTTTACAACCAAAAGAGTAATGTCATCTGCGTCGGGCATACCTTTTGCAAATTCACTCACATCCGTTCTAATGGCATTAGAAATTTCTTCGGCCGTTCTTCCGCTTTGTTCAGATATAATATTACACAATCTCTCAATGCCGTATTCCTCTCCTTGTTTTGATTGTATTTCTGTAATTCCATCTGTAAATTGCACAAGAATGTCGCCAGGAATTAATTGTATTTCTACTTCTTCTAAATTCAAAGACCAAGGAACGCCTAATACTGTGCCTTTAGGTGCGTAAGTAACTAAAGAAGCTTTTCTATGGAGATTAAAAACAATCAGTGGATGATGACCTGCACGTGCAAATCGAATCGTCATATTATTGCCATCTAAAATACCATAATTGACTGTAGTAAATGTGGTGCTATCCATATCTGTGCTAACTTCTTTATTCGCATATTCTAATACATCAACAGCAGTGTCTAAATTTTTGGCCATCACTTTGATGATAGATTTGACCATCCCCATGACAACAGCTGCTTCCACTCCATGTCCTGTCACATCACCAATGACAATGCCCCACTTTTCTTCATCTAAAGGAATATAATCATAAAAATCACCGCCAATTTCTTCCATAGGTTCAAATACAACATGAAAGTCAAAGACATTAGAAATAGGAGTTCTAGGGAACATTGCACGAATACGTTTTTGTGCAGTAGAATATTGTGCTGCTTCTGTGTATAGTTTTAAATCTTCTAAAAAATGATCTACTTTTTGATAGCGTTTGTCAGGATTTGGTTCTAAACATTTCATAATAATGTCATTTAAATTTGCTGGAATCATTGTATTAATTTTATTTGGTTGCACTTTGGGTCTTGATCTTAATGCTCTAACGTATAATGATGGTTTTTTTAATGCTTCAGGATCATAGGGTGATCTACCTGTCAAACATTCGTAAAAAATAACACCCAATGAATATATATCTGTACGAAAATCAACATCTGCTGCACTTTTGGCCTGTTCTGGTGAAATATATCCCATTGTTCCCATGGCTTGACCTTTGACTGTCAACGCAATATTTTCTTGATCAGGATCTAAAACTTTAGACAGTGCTAAACCAATGAGTTTAATATAATCATTTTTTGTAATAATAATATTAGTAGGGTTTACGTCACGATGGATAATGTGTTGACGATGTGCAAAAGCCAATGCACTTGCCAATTGACTCATAATTTTACATGCGTAATCTATCTCTAGTCGTTTTTTTTCATTCAAAACATCACGCAACGTAGCCCCTTCAATGCATTCCATAACAACATAGTGCATTTGAAATTCACGACTCATGCCTGTATCATAAATTTGTACGATATAAGGATGGTTCAAACGCCAAGCTAAGCTTGCCATGTTCATGAAACGTTTAATCAATGTTTGGTTATTGAAGTTTTTAGGTGAAACCGTCTTAATCGCCACTTTTCGATTTAAAGATTTTTGAATGCCACGATACACAATCCCCATATTGCCATAGCTCAAAACATCTTCAAAATAATAACCATTAATTTCATGTCCAACAGGATGCGAATAATCAATTGTTTCTTCTTTTTCTGCTTTTGGACGAACGTATTCTAAGACAATCGAATTCCAGGAAGATCGAACACCACGAAATAAATCTTTCCCAGTTAAAAAATAGATTCCAAAAGACAATTGAATAGAATAAGGCAAGAGACATTGGTCACCATTATGTAAAATACAATGAGTTTCTAGTTTCCCATTGATTAAAATTCCCTGTTCTGATCGATCTGTTAAATATACTGTGCCATTATCATTTTTAATGATACAGACAAGTTCTGGATCTGACACTTTGGTAGAATCAGATATATCTTTTAACATAATTTGTAGTATTTCACCCCAACGGAGATATTTAAAATGATGACGCTGTTCGCCCTTTATTTTATCCAAAGAAGTAATGGTAAGTTTTACAGTCATAGTCACACCATAAATAAAAAACTTGTCAATCTAAAAAAAATGTATATAATTTCTATAAATTTCTATGATCACAATCATAATGTGTCTATTTTGAATAAAAAGTCTTTATATCTATATATTCTATGACACAAAACATGATAAAATATAATATCGATTCTATAAAATTATGTCAAGAAATTTCTTAATAAGAAATACTACTTTTCATAGAAAATCATCATAAAAAAAGAGGCATTCTATGCAAAAAAAAATTTTTTTTATCCTTTTTTGTCTTATTTTTTGTACAAGCTGTCAACTTCCTATGAGTAATTATATGCGAGATAATGTCTTTCCTACAGAGACAACATCAAAAATTATTATGTCTCCTATATTGTTGCCTACATATGCAGTTTGTTGCGTAGCTGACATTGTTCTAGTCAATCCTGTTCGAGGTTGTAAAAATGTACCTAATGTTGTTTCTACAATCTGGCAATGGGAAAATACAAATCCTTGGATTGGATATGGAGCTCTTGCACCAGTCAAGATTATTGCTATCCCGCCAGCTGTTGTAGGTACAGCCATATTCTCTGAACAATTTATTTACTCTGAAAATATGTAGATATACAAACGGTAGATTTTAAGGATGGAAAGAATAAATAGGATGGATTCTAGATCCATCTTTTCCTATCATAGACCTTAAAATCTACCGTCTGTATAATTTTAATGTGGCAAGTATGCTTGCATAATTTACATCTATGATCTTCATAGTTTTTATATGGCAAGTATGCTTGCATAATTTACATCTATGATCTTCATAGTTTTAGTACGGCAAGTATGCTTGCATAGTTTTGTTCTTAGTAATTTGTACAGTTAAGGGCAGAAGATACATATATCTATCAGATTGTAAAATGATGGTGGTTTGGTCATTGTACTCTTGTATGCTACATGCTGTTTTATTATTTATGATGGTGGAGTTGATTTGTGCTTTAAATTGTTGTTTGTATTCTTGCCATGTTTCTGTGTCATAGGAAACAATGAAGATAGTGATGTCTTGGTCTTTTTGATATTCTGCTATAGAGATGCCTTTATAAGCTTCTTCGTAAACAATAGATGTACTATGTGTCTGCAATGTATCTTCTAGCAATGCTTTTGTGGCTAAAGTAGTCATGTCGCTCAAAATCATAATGTTGGTTACAGTATTTTCATTAGGATTTGTTTGAGTATATGTTTCTTGTTTATTTTGTACTTCTTTAAGTAAGTTTTGAGCTAAATCGTCTTCCATAGAAAATTTTTGACAAAGTTCAATAGCATATTGTATGACTTTTCGAGCACTATTCATTGCATTGGTCTGGCGAAGAAGAATTTGTGTAATGTCAATATAAGCATAGACAGCAGACCTTAAATATTGAATTTTTGTAGCTTCTTCAAAAAATGTTCTTGCCCATTCTTCATATAATTTAGCAAGTTCATATAAAATTTCAATTTCATAAAAATAATATATTTTGTCAGGATTTTGAATTTGTGTATTTTTTAATAATTTATGCAATGTTTCACTAGCTAAAAAATAATCTTGCATTTGTTTTGCATGGGAGAAAATATGCATAGTAGCCATGTAATATTCTTCGTAATCTTTACATTTTTTTTGCAATATTCTATATATTTTTAATATTTTAAAATCTATATGTTGTTGCTGCTGTATTTTTTGTTGTAGAGAATATAATTGTATTTTTTGTTGATGAAAATGCGATGGAATGATTTGATGTAAAAGATTTGTAAAAAATTGTATATCTTCGAAATGGTATGGTTTTCGTCTTGTAGTAGTGACGTAATGTACATAGTAAACGAGTTGAACTAAGATGGAGAAATGTTGAGGTGCAATATATTGAGAAATAGCTTTTTGTATATATTTTGGAAATGGATTTTCGCTACTTAATCCTGCTACTTTGTATAATTGTAAAATATTTTTTATTTTTTCTTGTAAAATATTTTTATCTTTTTTTATTTTTGATTTCTTTTCTGCTACATTGTTCTTTTTTTCTTCAGGAATGTTATCTGCTTCCTTAGCTGTTGTGTTTTCTTTTTTATTTTTATCAATAGGTTGAAAAATTTGTGTGAGATATTGTATATCTTCGTTGTAAATATCTATGATTTCAGAGAAATTTTCTTGTGCAAATTTATAGATTCGAAATGCTTCTAAAGGAGAGTCTAGTATTTCATAATCTTGTGCTACTTGAAATATATAATTTAAAGCAAGTTCTTGATTTTTACTTCGTTTTAGATGTTCATAGATTAAATAATGAGGAGCTTGTTTTTTACTCCAATATTCGCTCCAAATAGTATGTATTTTTGCATATTGTTGATTGTGGATACCTTCATCTATAAGTTCTCTATGACGTTCTGTAGAAAAAGTATAAAAATTTTGAATTTTTTGTAAAATGCCCCATTGAACGCTATTTTCCATACATTCCTCTACTCTTGTTTCATCCATTTCTAACATTTCTGCTAGGGAAGAAATAGTGCAAGGACATAAAGAAACTGCCATATATTCTAAAATATAGTATGTTTCATTTGTTAATTGTTGCATATTACTTTGGTAAATTTCGTCCATGTTACGAGGAATTTCAAGTTCTGATTCTTCTAAACGAAATTTCCATCGTTTGCCTTGTGGTTGTAGCAAGTCAGAAAAATATAATAGGACTTGGCTGAGTTGGTATGGATCTCTATGAGATAAGTCTATAATTTGGTATATTACATCGTGTGATACTGACTTATGAAAAACTTTCTGTAAAATAGAAAATAATACTTCCTCATCTGCTACGTCCCATGTAATATTTTTTGCAAGTTGTTGTATTTTTTTAACTACAGAAAGTTTACTTCGATCACTACCTCCGCTTTGTAATGCTTTCATGGCTTGTAATTTTACCATAATGGGCACATCATTTCCTTGGAATTCTTTAGGAAGAACAGGTCTATCCACCCACATAGAGCAAATAGTAAAAATAAAAAGCACAGGTTTATCTCTGCATGCATGTATTAAAAAAAACAGTGCATCTAGCGTGTCTATATCTGCATGATGTAAATTTTCCCAATATATGATGCATGGTTTTTTTAGATGAAGAGAAAAATAAGAAAAAAACTGATTTTCTTGAAAAGGTAAAACAGATTGATCTGTAGATTGTGTAAATTTGATCCAAAATTTTTGTATAAAATTTAATGAACCCCATGGCATTAAAAAATTTTGAATTTTATGCAACTTTTTTTGTTTATAGGTAGAAAAAATTTCTGAAAACCGATTCCAAAGAGAAGAATAGGAGCAATTGGGTAAATAGCTACAATTTTGCCAATATACAGAATATGTTTCTGAAGCAAGCCTTTCTCGAATCCACACATTGGGGGAAATTTCTTCACTAGTATCAAATAAAACTACATTTCCTCTATTTTGATGCAAATGTTGTAATGATTCGTCCAAAATTTTCTTGCTTTCTCCACTATATAAATTAAAAAAAACATGATTCCATTCTTGAACTTCCATTCTTTTACCTTTTCATTTACAAATTTAAAAAAAATTTTGTTGACTATTCCATTATAGAAAAAATTCTGCTTTTAAAAATATATTGTATTCTTCAAGAAATGTTGTGTTATTTAGACTGCTTGATTGGTTTTTGAATAGTTATAATATTTGCTTCTGGATTGTAATTGCATACAGAAAATATTAGAATCCCTAACAAAGAAAAAAGAATGCTAATGATCACTGCTGTAAGTGTAACTTTAATATTTTCACGCCAACTTTTTTTCACCAAGAGAATCACACTAAATACAAGAACAACGCAAGAAATTCCTAACAGTGTTAGGGGAGATATAAGAGCAAGAAGAAGTTCAATGACTAATGGAAATAAAATATAAAAGCCCCATTTCCATCTATTATAGCTAGCTCTTTGTTGTTGAAAGATGACTGGTAAAGGTTGTTCCATAGTTTCATCGTCTGCATTAAATTTTTCATAAAACATTAATGTAAAAGAACCTACGTCTATTCTATCACCATGATGTATATCAGTAGATTGATTTACTTTTTTTTCATTTACATAAATACCGTGGCGGCTTTTGTCTGTTAGTATCCATTTGAAAGTGTTTGGATCCATGGCAATGGTAGCATGAATTTTGGAAATGGAAGGATCTGGAAATAAGACTTTCCCTTTTTCACCTTGTGGGTTAGGAATTCCACGTCCAATATAATTTTCTTTATCTTGAAATAAAGGAATAGTCGCCCCTGAGCTACGATTTACTAAATAAACTCCAAAAATTTCCATTTTTTTTCTCCATTATGTCAACAAAGTGTTTTGTAACTCTGTATTATCTATATAGGTAAGTAAACAAAGAACATTTTTGTTTAGCGAAGGGTTTTATAAAATTGAGTATACTTATATTCTTGGTCAAAAATTTTAATATTTTTTTCTAATTCACGAATGGATCTTTTCCATTCCTCCGACATATCGCTAAATTGTTCTATGTTATTATACTTTACAGCGATATTATTCCTATACCATATTTGGCTTTCTTCTTCTTTTTGTTGAAATTTATTTTTCCAATATTTATTGGAAAGAGCAGTTTTGCATTCATATCCATGAGAGTATAATTTGAACCAATAACAATATATTGCCAATTCTAAATCTTTTCCTTTATTTAAAGGTTTGACAAAGTATTTATAAAACCATTCAGGATCTATATCGTGAATATCTACTTTTCTTTTTGCTGTGTTTTTAGTAGAATGTTTTTGAAAATGTAGGACTAATTTTGTATTTTCTATAAAAAGAACAGTTACAAGATAACCATTGTTAGGTATACTTTTGGGAAGTCCTTGTAAAGCTTCTTGAGAAACTCTATATTGCCTAATATTTTTTTTTGTATTGTACCACAATCTTTCTAGTCCTTGCCATTCTTGACTTAACATTTGAATTTCATGTGCATTTATAGGAGATTGGTTGTATAATTTTTGAAGATACTCTCTCCCTTTTGAAAATTGATATTGGGCTCTCCATGGTTCTAATTCTTTTAATAACGTAGGAATACTAGTTTTTATATTACTCGTAATTTGTTCAATATGGGCTTGTAGTTCTGGAATGTTTTTATAATGTTCTAGTTCTTGCAAAAAAGATTGAAGGTCGCTTTTATTGGTAAAACCCTGTTCTATTTTGAATTGATAATTCGTGATATATTCTTGCATTTTCCGTAGTACGTTCTGCTGTAATCGATTGATTGCATTATCTAATTCATAATATGAAAATTTTTTGCATGCTATTTTTAATTTTTGTATTTCGTTCCAAGAATGATAATATTGTTTTTCTGATAATTGTGTTTGAATTTTTTCAAATGTATCGTGTAAATTATATGCTACTTCTCGAGTAATTTTTATTTCTTGTTCCTTGTTAGCTTCTGCATTTTGTTCCTTGTTAGCTTCTGCATTTTGTTCCTTGTTAGCTTCTGCATTTTGTTCCTTGTTAGTTTCTAATTTTTCTATGATTTCAGATTCGTTTTTTGTATCTTTCTGGTCATTATCTTGTATAGTATGATGACGTTGATCTATGTCTTTATTTTCATGGTTGTCTATGCTAAGTTTTGTTTTAGATGTGGAGGAGGACTTTTCTAGAGTTATAATATTTTGTAATCGTTCTGAAATATCTTTACTCACAGAAGAATTAGGATGTGCTTCTAAAAATATTTGATAATATTTTTTTAAATTTGCATAATCATGTGGAAATTTTTCTTGAAGTTTTATCAGTTTTTGATATTTTTCAAGAGCTTTTTCTTCTTGTCGCAATTCTTCTTGCTTTTGTTGTCGTAATTCATATTGTTCATGTAAATAGAATCCAACACCAAATAATATAAGGAGAAAAAATATAACGCCATATACATAGTAAGTTGTGTAATTTTTTCTTCTACGACTCATTAATAGCTCGCGTCGAGAAATAGAGGAGGTAACTTTATTAGAAATAATGTTGGAACGATAATTGTTTTTGCCTGCCATAGAACTGATTTTACCAGTTCGCATTTTCGATCTTGTTGCTACGGATCGATTTTTTTTAAATTTAGAAACATTTTGTAAAGCTTTGATGATTTCAGAATTGCTAGCATATCTTTGGTTAGGGTCCTTTTGCATCATTTTATCAATGATGTCGGACAATCGTTCAGGAATATCAAGGTCTAAATTTTTGAGTGGTTCTGGCTTTTCTTGCAAATGTTTCATCAAAAGTTCCTGCGGTGTTCTTCCATGAAACGGTGTATTCCCTGATAAAATACGATAAAATGTAGCACCAAAAGAATACATATCAGACCGAAAGTCTACTGGATGTCCCTGAATTTGTTCAGGAGACACATAATGCGGTGTCCCATAAATTTGCTCGTCTTTATTGATTTGATCAAAGCGACAAGCAATTCCTAAATCTACAATTTTAACGCGATTATCATTGGATAACATTAAATTATCAGGCTTAATGTCTCTATGAACAATTTTTTTCTTTTCTGCATATTCCAATCCTGCAGCTGTGTCTAACATATAGGGAATGGCTTCTTCCCAAGGAATTTTATTTCCACCAACAATTTTATCTTGTATGGCACCATTGGCTGCATATTCCATGGTAAAATAATAATATGTATCCCATTTACCAGCATCATAAATTTGAATAATATTAGGATGGTTTAAAGTAGCACAGGCACGTGTTTCTTGCAAAAACAAGTCAGCAACACTTTGAGATGTTTCATGTTTAGGCATTATAATTTTTAAAGCAACATCTCGTTCTAAAAAAACTTGACGAGCTAGATACACTACTCCCATACCACCTCGTCCTAATTTTTTTACAATTTGATGTCCATTAATATCTTTTCCAATGAATGGATCTTTAGTAATATCTTGTTCTAGTTGCCAAGTAAAAATCGTTTCCCCAATTTCAATTCGATCACCATCTTTTAATAAATAGGGATTTTGTATACTTTGCCCATTCACGATAGTTCCATTTAAACTACCTTTATCTTCTAGAAAATATTGACCTTCTTTAGTATAAATTTCTAAATGATTTCTAGACGTAGAACAATCATTTAATGTTATGTCACATTTTACACTACGACCAATTGTAATGGGCTTTTCTGATGTAAATGTACAAGGAAACGATATACCTTTATCAATACCTTTTTCTACATACAATAATGGCATGCGACTTCCTTTCGTAAAAGATTATTGTAGGCCCTCGTAAAGAGCAGAACCTACTCGTACCATGGTCGCACCCTCTTGAATAGCCACTTCATAATCTTGACTCATTCCCATGGATAATTCTGACATTTGTAAAATATCTGCGTAGCGTGTATTATATTTTTCCATTAGACAACGCAAGGAAGAAAAACATGTACGCCATATAGTAGAATCATTGCAAAAGGGAGCCATTGTCATGAAACCATGAATTTTTATCTTGGGCAGGGATAGTAAAGTTTCCATACTTTGTTCCAGTTCTTCTATACTAAATCCATGCTTTGTTTTTTCTCCACTAACATTCACTTCTAGCAATACTGGTATGATTTTGGATGCTTTTTTTGAAATTTCTTCTGCTAATAATACACTATCTACAGAATGAATATAATCAAAAATTTTTAATGCTTTGGTTACTTTTTTTCTTTGTAAAGTTCCGATTAAGTGCCATTTTAAATCTGTTGTTTCTGTGAGAATCGCTTTTTTATCTCCTGCATCAAACACACGATTTTCACCAATACATCGTACACCTAAAGAATATAATTGTTGAATGATATCTGTGGGCATAGTTTTTGTCACAGCAATCAGTTGTACTTCTTCTGCTTTTCGACCTACTTTTTCTGCTGCTCTTGCAATATTTTCTTGTACTTTTCGAAGATTTTCTTGTAATTTCATAAAAAACCTACATTGTAAAAACCTATATTATAAAATAGTAACAAATCGTATGTATTTCATTTTTTATATAAAAATATAGTAACAAATCGTATGTATTTCATTTTTTTATATAAAAATAAGGATGATTTATATGCGAAAATTATAAAAAAATTGTAACAAAACTTTATGCGATATGCAATGAAAAACAAATAGATTTAATTCCTACATAGAAAATAAAATTTGTTATTTTTGATAGGGATAAAAAATTTATTTTGCATCCCTATCAAAAATAAATTTACTTTTCACAATCAAGAAATAAGGATAAAATAGTAGCCAACATAGAAATAAATGCCATAACACCAAATGCCCAAAAACCACGGCCAGGACTATCTAATAATAAACCACTGAGTACAATACCTATTAAATTAGATACGCTAAAGACAATACCAGAAAATAATGTTTGTCCTGTGGCACGCATAGAATTAGGAACAATGATTACAAGACAAGATAAACAAGATACATAGAAGAGACCAAAACTAAGACCATGAAATGCTTGCAATCCAACAAAACCAATTACTCCCATATCATAACTCATACATGCCCATCGAATGCCTGTTAAACCAGCACATAACAATAAACAGAGACGAGCTCCCCAATGTTTGACTAAAAAAGCTCCAATTGCCATAAAAATAAATTCTGAAACAATACCTATAGCAATGGCCATGCCCGTTGTGTTAAAAGATTTTCCAAAAAATAGGAAAGAATCCATTAAACCCATATTTGTACGATGCACATCTAAAATTAAATTATAAGCTCCACTTGAAGTGCTATGAATAACACCAAAAATTACAAGAAATAAAAATTTATGATTTTTTAATAAATTTATAAATTTAAAATTTGTATCTTCTGTTGAATTTTCTTGTATAGTAATATTCCTTGCTTCTTCACCGATAAATAAATTACATCCCCATAATAAACAAATAGTAGCAAAAACAAACAAAATAATAGAGTTTAAATATTGATAAGGGAATAACAGTGCTGCGATTCCATACCCAAGAGAGCCCCAAGAACGAATGATCCCATAAGTTTTCATCTCCCAACGAGATAAAGCAATCGTATCTAAAAGTGCTGAAATCGAAGTCAATAAAAAAGAAAGAATCCAAAAAACAATGCAAATCAATGCTTTTGATGGATGCCATATTATAAGTGGCAATGAAAAAAGAATGGCTAACGTACAGTTAATTCGAATGATTCTCCCTGTTTTTCGAGAACGATCTGCTATTTCACCCCAAAATAATTGTGCTAAAATTCCTACTAATGGAATTCCACCAAAAATTAATGAAATATCAACGCCTTGAAATCCTAATGTATGGATTAAATAACTGGGAACATACGTAAATTCTAAAGACAATAAAGCATAATAGAAAAAATAAGAGAGAGCGATAAAAATTTTATATTGCATCTGTTTCATAAAGTATCATTCTTAAAAAGATTTTGATGTATAATACATAATACGTAGGAGAAAAATATATTTTTTCTCTTCATAGAAAATAACCTTCCTAATTATTGTAAAAAATATAAAATCATTACAATTTAACATAAGATAAAATTTTGAATAAAAAAAATCAATAGATAAATTAAATTTTAACATTGAAAAAATAAAAACACTTTGTACAATATTTTTATAATCTTGCTTGGGCAGAATGCATTAAAAAATAAATTCGGGAAGAGTACGGCATTGTAAGAAAATTCACAAACAAGAAAGGTATAGGAAATGTTCGAGAAGGTTGGTGTTGGGATTGATATAGGCACTTCCTCGCTAAAAATGACTAGCATAACTATTACGAAACAAGGAAATCAAATCAAACGTTCTTTAATTTTCCCTTTACCTGGAAACGAAGACACAAATTTTACAAAAGAAGTCGCACTAGAACTTAAAGACTTTTTAAAAAAACATCGTTGGAAAATAAAAAAAACCCTAGTGGGTATCACTGGAAAATATCTCAATATACGATATTTTTGGAGTCCTACATCTTCGCTATCTAGACTCCCAGCCGTGGTACAAATGGAAGTTAAGCAAACAGAAGAAAAAATAGGAAGTACTCTCAGCTATAGTTACACTCAACCAGCAAACGCACCTTGTATGCAAAAAGAAGGCATTTTAATTGCCATGGCATTGGTTCATGATAATTATTTAAATACAATTTATAATTTTTTTCGTTTTATTTCCATTGATGTGATCGGCTTTATTCCCAATCCCATGGCACTTTACCAAGCACTAGAACATTTTAGCTATATTCCTAGTGGACAAAACATATATTTAATAGATATTGGCAAAGAAAACACGTCGTTAGTCATATGTGCAGAATCAGGATTTAAATTTTACCGAAATATCCATACTGGTATGCAAAATAGTCTAACCAGAAAACAAGTTATAGAACAAAATGATAAAAATGTTCAATTAGAATACCAAGATGATACAGATCATAGTTCAGAAGAGACATTGCAAAAATTATTACAGATAATGGATGCCACTCAAAAATTTGCCTTGGTACAAACAGGTTTAAAAATTACAAAAATCCATCAAATTGTATTGACTGGTGGCGGTACATATCACCCTAATATTTTATCTACCATTGCCAAATCATACAATGCATCTATAGAAATTTGGAATCCAAAAATTAACGTAGACAACATGGAGTCTTGGGAGAAAGAACAATTTATCCAACACCAACAACAATACATTACATCCATTGCATTATCTTGGCTTGCCACACAATCAAAAAAAGAATGGTTAATACTGAGTAGCCAACAAGAAATCAAACAAACATTGCTTGGAAAACGTTTATTTGAATATATTGCTTTAGGAATTATGCTTATATGCTTATTATTTACAATTCCCCGTGTTCTTTCTAGTACAAAGACGCTACAAGAAAAAGACGAACAAATCAAACAAAAATATACAATACTTGCCCAAAGAATTACAGATATTCAAGCACTACAAGAAACAATCAATATACTCAAAAAAAAATGGGCCTATCTTTCTATGCAGCTCCAAAATAACCAGTTGTTTGCACATACTATGGCATGGATAGAAGAAAATCAACCAAAACCCATTACACTCACTAAATTTCAATGGATACAAAAAGAAACGAATTATGAAATACAAATCCAAGGATATGTAACAGAAACAACAGAAGATGTCTACCAAGTTTTAAAAGAATATAGAGATCAAATACAAGCTTATCCCCATTATTCTATCAGTGAAGAAACAAACCCTACTTTTTTATCAGATGAACGAAAATTAAAATTTTCTTGGACAATACAACATACGCACCAACCAAAACAAGAAAATGCACAAAATATAAAGGAAAACAAATGAGATATTCTCTAAAGTCCCTACCACATCTTATTGGATTAATGGGGCTAGCTATTTTTCTTGCAAGTTGTAGTATGCCTTCATTTCTTTTACCTAGTAAAACGACAAAAGACATTACATTTAAAGATACAAAAATTCGAAATGGCATGACACAACAACAAGTCCAAAAAATTTTAGGTAAACCTGACCATATACAAACAGAAGAAGTATTTACTATTTTACAATATTCACATAATACAGGATTGGAAAATGTATATGTGAATGAAAGTTCTTTTGCACAGGGGATTGGCTACGTTCTACCCTTGCAATATAAAGCCAAAGAACTTCGAATTTTCATAAAAGACAATATTGTTCAAAGAGTAGAACGAATCTTAATGCCAGAAATAAAAGAAAAAAACTGGGAAGAGGAAGATTTACAGTAGATCCTTATAGAAAATATATAAAAAATTTAGCGGTAAATATATAATCATAGAGAGAAAAACAATGAAATATACGGAAGATCTATATATATTACAAGCAACTATACAACAGGAATATATCAACAAAGACAGAGCTAAAGAATGTCTATATTCCTATTATCTAAAAATCTTATCTAATGAATATATACCCATTGCTACACTTTTAGAACAACAATACAATGTCACACAAGCAAAACTCAATTTTATTCAAGAAGAACGACACATATATATAGAAAAAAATAAAGTCCAAAAATTAGACCTTAATAACCATAATAGCATTGCAGAACTCTTGGACATTCCTGTAGGCGAATTCAATCTTCCTCATATTCCTGTAGACCAACTTAATCTTTCTCATATTCCTGTTCAACAAGAAGAGAATGTACAGCAAGAGGAACAAGAGCAAAAAACACAAGAACAACATGAACAAGAGCAAAGAAGTATGCAGGATATTCTTGACATGTTGGCTGAGGAAGATAACCAAAAAACAGAATCACCACAACAGATGCCCCCATCTTCTATAGACGATGAAGATTATATTATTAGCCCTTGTCCTAATTGCAAAAGGCACTATAAAATAAAAACGAGTTTCTTAGAACAAAATAGCATTTTAGTTTGCAATAAATGCAAGACAAAATTTACCCTTGCCTACAAGAAAAAAAAATCTCCCAGCACGCAGCAAGAAAAAATACATGATATACAAGAGCAAGAGCCAGAAGATGCAACGCAATTTCACCATACTACAATACAGCCAGACATCAATCAAAAAATGATGACTACCATTTTATTAGATCTTAAAAAAATACGAGAAGCTGTAGATCAGAACATGCCAAAAATAGACACAAAAAGCTTATCATTCATAGAATCCATCACCATATTGCGATATGCATTAGAATCTGACTATATATCTATTCAAGAAACTCATAACATCTTAGATATGTACTATAACAATCCAGAAAAAAATCCAACAACACTTTTAGATGAACAAGGCTACATAACAAAATTTCAACTAAAACCGCTATATGAAAAATTAAAAAAAGCAAAATTAAACAATAAACTACCACAAAACATTACATCTGATAACAGACAACAAGTAGAAACATATATTGGAACTACAGAAACTACACGATTACTTCGTGTCACATGTCCTCACTGTAACACTAAATTCCTTGCTCGGGTCCACTACCAAGGAGGTAAATTCCGTTGTGGGGAATGCAAAAAAAGTTTTTATTTATCCAATTAACTAGTCATAAAAAATACTATTACAAAAAATAAGTTTGCCACCAAACTATTTTTTTTACATATTGTACATTATAAAGAAAAAAATAAAAATATAAAATATATAAAAAACAAAATATGTACAGGAGAAATACTATGCTTTTTTACAGAAAAAAACAAAAAGAAAAAGGTATGGCACTTATACTCACTGTTGCTATTATGCTAGTACTCTCTATTATGGCTGTTACATTTGTCCGGCTTGCTATACTAGATCAAGTAGCTGCTAGCAATAAAGTTGCTTTTGTGGATGCAAAACTCACTGCCCAAGCTGGCATTGAACGTGCTAAAGCCTATTTATGGAAAAGTCTCATCCAGGGTAAAACACATAAGGATGAAGATAAAGATGGTCTTCCCAAAAATTTTTGGTATCCAAAAGACATTATAAAAAATTTAAATAAAGCAACACAAGAGAAATTAAATATTTCCTTACGTGATACTAGACCCACTCCAGTTATCATCCCTTATAGCTACTCTGGGATTATAGGTGATAGACGTGACACTAAGGGGATATCAATACTACCAACTTATCAGCGTCAAGGTCGTTTTGAAAAAAATGGCAATTTTTATGCTTTAAAAATAGAAGACAACCAAGGAAAAGTGAATTTAAATGGATTTAGCAATGATAATACAAGATTAGGTAATTTTCTAGATCAAGTAATGTCAAGTTATAGTACAATACATAATCTTGGATGGACGGATATTAATAGAGGAAAATTTGTTAATGCTCTGATACAAGATCCTAAGCCTAATAGTATGCAAGAAGTAATCAGTATAATCAAAACTAGGAAT
This sequence comes from Planctomycetota bacterium, assembly GCA_017993505.1. Classification (GTDB taxonomy): domain Bacteria; phylum Planctomycetota; class Uabimicrobiia; order Uabimicrobiales; family JABWCH01; genus JAGOMP01. The sequence goes on along the minus strand of JAGOMP010000004.1, from coordinate 90,656 downwards.
CTTAGACCAGCAACAAGAATCACAATCCCAGAAGATCAAATACTTAACTTTCTACAAGAAAATATTTGTTTTGCATCTTGTATAGATTATACTACAAAAGGACATACCCATTCTCCCAAAGGAATCTGGAAAAAAGGAATAGGTATGAATTTTGTAAATAGACCTCGAAGTCCTATTAATATTAATACAGCTAGCAAAAGTGTCATCCAAGGTTTAATCCAAGGGATTACTGCAGTATGTCATGTTAGTTCTATTGAAGCTGGGGAAAGTGGTACAATTCCTTATAGTTCAATTGGAACATTAGAAAATACTCCAAAAGAAACATCTTTTAAACAAACTACAGGTTTAAGATATCCAAAAGATACTGAAGTTGTTATTAATTTTAATACTGTTGCAAATATTTTAGCAGAAACAATACACCAAGAGATTCATCCTAATAGCAATGAATATAAACCTTTTATAGGTTGGAAAGACTTTGAAGAATTTCTCATAAACTTGCCTACAAACTGCTATCCTACTGCACCAGCTAATCTTGCAAAGACTGGTGTTTCCAATCAATGGAGAAATTTTTGTGTAGATGCATTGATGGCTAATTTTAATCCCAATGTGCAAATGAATTTATTGAATCCCAGTAAGCATTACCATCGAAATGTAGTGCAAAGCCATTTAATAAGCTCTACTACTGAAATTTGTTTTGATTGTTTAGGATCTGTTGGAATTACTTCTTTAGGAAGAATCACTGCCAATGATTTTCAATTTCAAGCTTCTACTGCTACATTGTATGAAAGTATTTCCTTTAGCTCTATCATCACACAAACAACAGTAAATCACTTTACAAATACAAATCCAAATTTTAAAAAGTATTCTGCCTATAACAATAGGCATGTAGGTTGGGTCGAAATCAAGCCTAAACCTACAATAGTAGGGAATCCAAGAAGACAATTTAAATTGTTTATGGACGATCCAAAAAATGCTGGCGAATCAAAAATAGATGAGCCCCAAAAAATTGCTAAAGTACCTGGTGTAGTTAGCACAGCTATGCCAGATTCTGAAAATGAAGAAGATAAGAACGATATTTACACTACACGTTTTGCAGAAGATGGTTTTTTTTCATCTTCTTCGATGTATGCTGAAGCAGATGGTGCAGAACCTAATCCTAACGATATTTCTAATAAATTTAGATATTATTCATTCCCATCTAATAGAACGGGGAATATAATCAATACTAGAGATGATGAACCCACTGGCACATACATAGGAAATTACGAGGGTGCAGTGTCATTTTGGGTAAAATTTAATTACGACCCTCGAACACCTATGCCTTCTAATCTTTTTAGTGCTACTCAAATTAGTGGTTCAAGACCATACTATAACTCTTCGTTACAGAAACAATCCTATAATGAAGGAACACAAATGTTTATCTTTAAAGATTCATTAGGCTATTTATGGGTAAGTAGACTCTATTTTTGTGGATATTTTGATAATAATGGTAATTATCAAGGAATTCAAAATTTAGAAAGAACAGGACCAGCAGATCATCAACCAGATTATGGAGCACCACCTGATAGAGGTCGTAAATATGCACGAAGAGACATTCGTTATAAAGTATCAGATCGTTTTCAACAAGGTGACTGGTATCATATTGCAGTAACATGGAATGATACGACTGCATCAGGAGACAGCAGTTTGCGTCTTTACATCAATGGGCGATCTATAGATTCTAATTTTACTGCATTACTCTCAGAAACTTCACCATCAGAGCCTACTTTTTGTATTGCCAATGAACGCGCTACATCAGCTGCAAACTTAGATGGAATCATCATTAATGGTATTTCTAGATCGCAACATTCTTCCGCACAAGCTGGAATTTTATTGCGATATAATAATAATGCTATGTATGGACTCGGTGAAGCTACAATCTCAGATGTACAGCTTTATATTGATCGACAAGAACCACTAAATGCAATGACACGATTTATGACAACACAGGCTGTTTATAAGGATCAGTTTGATATATCACAATTACGTCAGCCTATCCCCGCATATAATATTTTAAGAAAAATTACATGGGATTCATATCCACGAGTAGATAATAGCAATGCAATAGGTAGACCTACAATTAAAATCAATACAATTAATGGTGCTGCAGTCCGAAATCTTCAAACTCCAGATTATTCTGATGATCATTATATAGAAGGTAGACCTCAAAATATACAGATAGTACGAAATAACGGAGTAGTTCCGTATGAATTAGAGTTTAAAGTAGAGAGAGCACTTCCAACTGGTACTATAACACCACCAACTGGTACACAAAATTCTCCTTCATTAGATTCTGTTACCTTACATTTACTATCGCCTAGGGTCAGTTTTTGGGAAACTTTAGACTAGGGAGAGACGCATGAAATATATTATATGGATTGTATTTTTCTTTTTTACTACATTATATTCTCAAGAAACTAAACAATGGATTAAAATTCAAAATGTACAATTACAAAAACAGGAGTTTCCTTGGGGCGAAGAAGTCAATTTAAACATCCAAGGAGTAGCCCATCCTCAATTGTCCTTAGGAACTATTACTATTTATGTAGATTATGACAAATCTTTAGTAGAATTTTTTCATACACAAATACCAGCTGCAAAGGAAAATATTTGTCTATTTTCCTTTTCTAATGATAGTATTTTTAATCCTGTATCTGAAGTCTTGTCTGGGGAATATACAATCCGAATAGAATTTAAATTAGAAGAACAAACTTCAGTAATGCAAGACACATTACGTCCTATTTTAAAAAAATCTATGATTCAATCTTATAGTAGTCCTCCTTTTTTCCTAGGAACAAAAAAAAGCCGACAACAACAAATATCTGTAATGAGAAATTTTTATGTAGAAAGAATACGTATCTTTGCAGAAACTCTCCAAGAATTGATGATCCAACGAAGACATGCCTTATTATTTGGCATGCAAAAAGACATAAAAAATCCTTATAATAAAAACAATCGATTTGATTTTATGAAATGGATAAAAATATGCCAAGAAATGACAGATACATTGAACCAACAAGAATTAATGTTAAAAAAATATGAAATACGATATACTCATTTACTATTTTCCAATACGCACCATTCTTTAGTTGTATATAACCAAGAGCTTTTATCTATGGTGGATATGTATTGTTCATTGATTGATCAATTTTATCGAAAAACAGAAATGAAATTTTTTCAAGATCCTTTTGGCTACATATCTATGTATGAGAACTTTAAACGTTGGGAAAACATACATAAAAAAATTGAACGAGAACTATTAATAAATTTAGAATCTAGGTTAGGATATTTTCCTCCTGGTCCTATTATGAACTATTTTAGATAGTCATATTATTTTATTTAGGAGTAATTTTATGTCAACTTCTCCTTTGTATTGGGAAGAACAGAAAAAATATTGCTATCTGGAGGTAGAGCAGGATACAGTCTTAGATTCTAGTTTGTTAAAATCCATGACAGATTATATCCAAGAAGCTGCAAAATCAGGTAAAAAAAGCATTGTTTGTTTAAGCCCCAATTTCCAAATTAAAGAAAAAGATTATAAAAACTTTTTTGGATTTATTCAAAAACATCTGCAAAATTACGTATTATTTGTATCTAAAGAAGGGATTCGTTGGGGACAAAATTGGAAAAAACTCGCACATGCTTCGTTTTGGATCGCAGAAAAAAATAAAGCAATTCGATGGGTCGAAGAAGGGTTTAATCTTGGGCAAGTGACTTCTGCCAATTTAGGTGAAAGTATTTACATCAAATGTTTAGGAAATGCTAATTACTGTATTCCTATGATTGATAAAATCTTGGGAAAAGTTGTATTAAGTCTTCCTGTGAAAAAAAATTTAATGGTAAAACCACAACTAGAAGAGTATCAAAATATTGGTGTATGGAGTTATTTAGCAGATAGTTTAATTTTTGATGTGGCAGAATTGCCTTTAGAAAAAGAATTTTGCGATGAACTCATAGAAACATTGCGTATGCATAATCTAAGGCCTGATTCTGATGGTGTTTTCTTTGTAACAGACGGACATTTTCAAACATTTGTATTGGAAGAGCGATTAGGCTATGAAGTCCAAACAGTAAGCAATATTATTCGTGTTTTGCCAGAAAATTTTTCTGATGATAGAGCAATGAAGCAGGAAGTTTTTCATCTTCATAAAGCATGCCAAGCTTTAGAAGAAAAACCCTTATTAATTACATTGCAAGTCCAAGGCGTGCAAGCTGCTTTACATGCTTTTAGTATGTTTTATCCTGATATTATTATTGTCAATGAATTGAGTGATGCCAATGCACTACGAGACCAAGTTCATGGTGATATTCGGGAGAAGATGTTTCATATTACCCCTGCTGCAGACCCAGGTGTTCGATTATTAGGACCACAATTAATCACACAAGGCTATGACTTAAAATTATTTGCTGAATATATGATTTCAAGATATAAAAATAATCGTGGAAATCCCAATGACACATTTTACTATTATTTAAATAGCCATCCCGATTATTTAAAAAAAGTCACCTCCTTCTTTATGATGGAATTTGCAGAAATTTTATCTGAAGAATACAAGAACATGTTATATGAAATTTCTACTTGCGAAACGCAAGCAGAAATGCAAGGTAGTTATGTAATTTCTGTACTGCAAGATAAAGTATTGCAATTAGATGTAAGTTTGCCTTTTACAAATCAAGGCGGAGGGCAATTTTTAGCAAAATATCGTGAATTATTCCCTCAACATCTTTCTGTTTTAGCTCTACCTCTGCGTCTGTTCCTCAAAGGTGATCCACAATTATATCCAGAAACTATGATGCACATCACTGAGGATTATAATGATGTATTCATTAAAGAACAAGGATTCTGGCTAGAATCACGATTCCAACCAGGAAAATCAAGCATTACTATTAAATCTCAGCCAGATCCATCCTTAGAAAAACGTTGTTTTAGCCTTTTTACCTTATTAAATGGAAGTGAAGTTTTTAATGATCTTCCTGATAAAGAACTTCTCATTGCCATCATTTCCATGATGTGGGAAAACTATAGCAATCAACAACAAGTTAATAAGGAAGGATTTGTTATTAGTCTTTCTTTAAGTTCATATGAAACAAAACTCAAGGTCTATCAAAGTGAAAATAACCGTCTCATGATAGAAACTTCTGCTGAGGGATTAGTGTCTTTTAAAGCAGATGTACCATTCCATCAAAATATCATGCGACATTTATTAAAGATTATTGGACTTTTGTTTATAGAAACTACATCAGAAGCAAATAACTGGCGTTTTGCATGTTTTGAAGCAGTTTCTAAAGTGACTAGCAATGCAATGACTCAAAATATCCAAGTTGATTTTGCCATTATGGGAGAAAGCCTTAAAGCTGTATTTATTTCGGACAGTAGAGAGTTTAATACAATTCCACCTTCTTCCAAAACATTATTTGAAAAAGGTGCAGAAAAATTTCACATTTCAGAAAATGGTCGCCAAGTCAAACTTCTCATCAAACCACGTCCTGGCGATGATCAATTGGAAGAAATGCCTGAACTCAAAGAAATGAATGCAGACAATATCTTACAAGAAGTGGAAGATGAAAAAGCAAAAGAAGCTCATGAACGAAGTCTACGATTCCAGGCCATCTATGGTAAAGCTCTTGATTCATTTAATAAAAAATATGGCTTTGACGAAGATGAAACTGTAACTAGATCTCCCAAACATGGTCCAAAATCTTTAGAAGAAGCCTTGCGTATAAGACGTTTTCAATCCCAAGAAAATTTAGCCAATAAAAAATATAGAAAAAATACATTCTATATATGCACAGGTATAGTATCCTTTCTAATATTAGTTACCTTAATTTTAATGTATGGAATAGATTTAAGTGATGCGAATCAAACGTTTATTTTAAGGGATGTTGCTTCTGATGATTACGCTATAACAGAGCCTTTGCCTGAACCAGTATTACCACCAGAATTACCTCAAGATCCTGCACAAGGCCTAGTGATCCAAATATGTTCGTATTTAGATTCCTATATACAAGTAAACCATCTACAATGCAATACTTGGTTAAAACAAATGTACTATCAAACAAACAAATGTTTGACAAGTGGCGATTTCTATAATGTACAAGCTAGGTTATACTTATATAAAATCTATCTAGATAAGGAAGACTCGTATTTTTCTGCTAAGTGGATTCGACGTTGGTATAAAGAATGTATCCAAAGTCTTTTGACAGCGATGAAAAATTATCAAGAACAGGAAATGCAAACTTCCTTTCATTTTTCTGTTCGTAATTGGAAACCAGAAAAAATATACTTTCCTGATATAATAGATAAAAAATATGAAAATTCTAAAGATGCATATTCAGATGTGCAAGCATTATATGCAAAAGTATTACAAGAATATAAAGAATGGGAAGAAAATTATAAGAAAGAAAATCAGGAAAAACAGGAGAAAAAGAAAACATCAGTAAAAGTCCAAAAAACAAAGAAACGCAAATAAAAAATTCTAGACATAACTCATAAAAAAAGGAATATTGATGAACACTTATTCGTCAATATTCCTTTTTTTATTCCTATTATATTTTATTCTGAATACCACTAAATTTTTATTCCCAATACCATAAAGGAGATGGTGCAAAAAACGTCAATCTTTCTTTAGTTCTAGGATGGTACAATGTCAGAGAATGAGCATGCAAGGCAAGAGTTCTATTTTTTATCCAAGGATAAGGACGCAATAAAAGTTTTTCCCATAAAAAAGGAAGACCTGATTCTTGGTACAATGTTTCCCCTACAATAGGATGACCTGAAATAGACAATTGAAAACGAAGTTGATGTTTACGACCTGTTTCAGGAAACAATTCTATGAAACTGATATCCTCACCTACTTGTAGCACATTATACTTTGTGCGTGCTTTTTTCCCATATTTTGATTCATACATTGTATTATGCAAAAGCGTTGTGGGACGGTAGTCTTCCGACATATTATGTTCCAATACACCTTGTGACTCTGTAAAGATGCCATGAACAAGTGCACGATATGTTTTTTTCACTACACGTTTTTCCCATTGCTTGGCTAAATTTGCAATGGCTTTTTCATTTTTCCCAAAAACAAGAATGCCTGACGTTTCTCTATCTAATCGATGGATAAAATAGTACTCACCGTATGTAGCACGAATGCGTGCCATTAAAGAATCACCTTGATAATGACCAGTAGCATGGCAAACTAAAGGAGCTGGCTTATTTACTACAAAAAGATCTTGGTCTTCAAAAATAATTTCAATATGTTTCATATGCTAATGTTTTTTTTGCCATTGTTTTTTATAATCTAATGTATATTTTTCTACTAAAGGAGAAAAACGATTTATCTTTTGCAAAGACCATTTATATGCTTTCTCCATACAAAGCAATGCATCTTCTTTGTTCCCCTCCAAATGATATACCATGCCTAATGCCAAATCAAACATACCATGCTCTGGATATGCTTTTTTATAATATTCTGCAGTTTCTTTCATATGACATAAAGAAGCAAATTGATAATGACATTGAATTCCCCAAAAATACCATAAATCCAAGAAAAATGGATTACATTTTGCAAATGTTATGAAAGCAAGATCAGCATTTTGAAGATTCCCTTTTCTTCCTTCTAAAATAGCATAATATAAATAAAAATAATCATACGTAGGCAAGAGAGTTTCTAATTTATAAAAAATTTGTTTTGCCCTTTGAATTTTATTTAGATCATTTGACGAATTATTACAAAGAACTTCTCCTGTCAAACAACGCCATTCTAAAGTATAGAATGTCTCCCACAATGGTTCTTGAACAGCCACCATTTTTTCTAATTTTTTTTCATAGGGTGCACAATATGCTAATTTATATTGAATTTGGAAAATAAATTCTGGCAAAATAAGCCAAATCCATAAAAAATAAAAACATAAGAGAATATATACACTCAATAGATTGATTTGTTTTTGTCTTTTTTTTATTTTATGATGTTGCTGGACATATTCAAAAAGAATCCATGCACAAGCAAGAATAAATAAAATTTGAGTGTGAGAATAAGACATAGAAATACAATAACAAGCTTGTAGATTACTAGATAAAAAAATTCCTAAACAGATAAAAAGATTTTTTTTCATATTATGATTGGAAGCATGGTTATATAAAAAAATTCCTTTATAAAATACAAAAGTAAACATAGAAAGTAAACATAGAATTCCAATCAGACCATATTCCATCCAAAATTCTAAAAAATAATTATGTGCAAAATCAACAACTGTTGCACTATATGCATGTGAAAATATTTCTATTGTTTGAAATTTTTCAAATACACTCAAAAAATTTCCACAACCCCAGCCAAAGAAAAATCGTTGCCAAGAAAAAGTAATAGCTTCCCAACAAACATTCCATACAGATAAACGAATCGAACCAGAATATTGAAACTTTGGAATCCATAAAGGTATCGTACTACAAAGTATAACTATGCCGAAGATACTAGCCATACAAAAATATTTTTGATATCTTTTCCACCTTAGCAATGATAAAAATAAAAACACTAAAAATAAATTTATCAAAATTCCTTTTCTTTGAAGTAGCAACAAAATACATAAAAAAAAGATAATTAAAAAACTATATATTCCCTTCCATTTCCAAGATTTTTCTTTCCAATGAAAAAATAAATTCGCCATTAAAATAATAATGCAAACACTAAAAACAGAAGCTGCTAAATTAGGATTTCCAAAAGGGTATCCCTGACGTGCTCCATGCGTAAAGAAAATTCTCTGCAACTGATCATCTAATGTATCTTGATAAAATAACAACAATCGAAAACAATAAATAATAACAGGTACTAAGCAAGCATATAAAACAATTTTCCAACAATATTCATGCAAGGAAGGCACAATAGCAAACAAATATATAAGACCTATCCACAAAAATACAAAAACACATAATTCCATCAAACCAGAAGGCACTAAAAAAAAACTTGTTGCCCAAAAAATAGACAAAACACCCCAACACAATAAACAAATAGGCAATATACAGAAAGAAGGACATATTTTTCGTAATACACTTTCATATATTGCCCATAAAAATAATGCTCCTGCTAAACATTGGATCATAAAATGACCTGTATATGTCCAAAGCTTACAAAATAAACTACAAGACAAATATATACTGGACAAAAAACAACAAGAAAGTATAGGGATCCAATATTTTTTTAAATCATTCACACTATTCATAATTATCTACTCACAAATTACAAAAAGAAAGTCTTGATTTTATAACCAAGACTTTAAAAACCAAGGCGTTATGTTTTTATAATGCATTCACATCTTCTACAGGGGCAGGAATATTGATTTTAAAGATTGTGGCTTTGACAGTATCTAAGAAACCTTTTCTAGTGTAAAACGTATGGTGAACTGTAGTAGGTTCATAGCCACAATGCATCATACAATCTTGGCAATCTGGATTGCCGCTTTTTCTTCCATATTTAGACCAATCTGTTTTTTCTAAAAGTTCTTGATACGTTGCATAATGTTCTTTATCTAGTAAATAACATGGACTTTGCCAACCAAATTGATTGTATGTTATAGTTCCCCAAGGTGTGCATTCATAATCTTCATGCTTTCCAACAAGAAATTCTAAAAACAAAGGTGATTGATTGAACATCCAACGTTTATTTCCTTTGTAAAGAATTTTGCGAAACAAATTTATAGTTTGTTTTCTGCGAAGAAAATGCTCTTGGTCATTGGCACGGGAATAATTATATCCTGGCGAAATCATCATTCCTTCTACGCCTAAATCCATAACTGTATCAAAAAATTGTCGTGTTCGTTCTGGATTAGCTGTATTAAAGAGAGTTGTATTTGTAGTGACTCGAAATCCTGCTTTTACAGCTGCTTGAATAGCACTAATAGCTTTATCGTATACGCCTTCTCGTTCCACAATTTTTGTATGCTCTTCTTTGAGACCATCTAAGTGAACAGATATAGACAAATATTGAGAAGGTTTAAATAAAGATAGTTTTTCTTCTAAGAGTATCGCATTGGTACACATATAAATATGTCGTTTTTGTTGAATCAATCCCTCTATAATCTGAGGCATGTCAGGATGAAGAAGAGGTTCACCACCTGCAATACTAACAACAGGAGCATCGCATTGTAATGCTGCATCTAAACATTGATCTACGCTAAGTTGTTGTCGAAGAACATCAGGAGGATATTGAATTTTCCCGCATCCGCTACAAGATAAGTTGCATCGAAAAAGAGGTTCCAACATAAGTACAAGAGGATATTTTTCTTTTTTCTGTTTTTTATTCTTAAGAACGTATTGAACAACAGATATCATTTGAGAAATCGGTACTGACATTTTTTTTGCCTTGTTTTTAGAAAGCCTTTCAGAAAAAAACTGAAAGGCTTTATTTGTTATTTATTTTTTTTACAAAAGATGATTTTGCCTATAATTATAAATCCAGCTATAGCAAAAGGAATACTAAGAATTTGTCCCATAGTTAATCCCAATGTATAGGGATTGTCTGGCGTCAATGTTTGATATTCTTTAAAATATTCTACTATAAATCGCCCTGTAAAATATATGGAAAGAAAAATTCCTGCCAATAGACCTTTGGGACGATCTTGTTTATAATGCCTATCTACGAGATATAAAGCTGTAAGAACTATTATTCCCAGTAATACTTCATAGAGTTGAGAAGGATGGCGTGGTTGTGGATTTTCTTCAAATCTGACAAAACAAATTGCCCATGGAACATCAGTGACGCGTCCTACAATTTCGCTATTAAAAAAATTGCCTATTCTGATAGCAATGGAAGCCGTAGCCACAGAAAAGCTTAAACAGTCACATACATCAGCAAGTTTCAATTTTTTAACGCGATGGTATATAAAAAGGGTTATAATGATTGTAATAGTTGCTCCATGACTAGAAAGTCCACCTTCCCATATTTTAATAATATCTATAGGATGATTTAAATAATATGTAGGTTCATAGAAAAAACAATGTCCTAATCGAGCCCCTATGAGAGTAGCAATAAATGCCCATAAAACAAAGTCTTCTGTTTGTGCTTCAGTGAATCCTTGGCGTTGTGTTTGCCATCTCCACAAAAAATATCCCAACATAACGCCTATAGCAAAGACTACACCATAATAATGAATTTTTAAAAAGCCTAAATCTATAAAAATAGGATCAAAATTCCAAATCATTCTCGGATGCTCCTATCTATTGATAACTCGTCCTTGGATGGGGATAGTTACTGTGGGTTGATCATGTAAATTTGTATGAATGGTAAGTTCCGCCTCAAAATTACCAATAGGAGTAGATGCATCTGCAAGTGCTTCTAAATAAATTTCATAATAGCGACGTTTAGATATGGAGTCTACTTTTGCTACTTTGATAAATGGTAAAGAAATATTAATATCATTAATATTGAACAATGATTCTTCTTCTACACTATAAATAATAATGCTTCTTTCAATGGGCATATGAACGGTAACATCATTCATATTAATTATTTCTTTATTCGTTGCAAGGGTTTTTGTGACAGTAGCATACACAGGGATTTCAAGAACTTTTGGCTTAGGAACAAGAATGGTGAGAATTAATTTTCCTTCGATTTTTCCATAAGGAATATTAGGATCAGCTTTTAAACTAATGCAAGTTGCTGGACGTGCTTCTGGATAAAAACCTTCATATTGTTCTTCATTGAAATCAACATGGAAGCATTCTTGAGATTGATTTAGTTCTAAATTCCATTTATCAATCTTATATTCTGGATATTCACGGGGTGAAATCCATATTTTTCGAACAATAGGAGTTCCTTTACGAAACTCACCAAATGAAAAACTAGGATGAGAAATATAATGATCTCGAACAACATTAGCTTCAAAAAGTCCAAGGATTGGAGTTCCTGTAATATTGTTTTCAATTTGAACTTCCCATTTATTTAAACCACTTTTTCCACGTGGGTCAAAAGCAACAGTAAGCTTTGTGCTTTTCCCTGGCAAAACTTGTTTGTCCGTAAGTTTTGCTACTGTGCAACCACAGAATGTACGAACATGGAAAATTTCTAAAATTTTTTCACTATCATTTATAATTTCAAAATCGAAATTTACAACTTTTGTATCAGGAATTGTTCCTAGATTTTTTATACCTGGTTCTATACGAATGGCAGTTTTAGCAGATTTTTGCGTCCACTCTAAATGCCTTTCTTCTAAATTGCTACATGCACTAAGAATGATTGTGAAAATTAGTAAAAAATAAAAAGATTTCATAAATAATTCCTACTAAAATTAGGTTACATAGTAAAATTTTCTTGCACATCACGTAAATTTAATATAGAATAAAAACTTAGATAATAGCTTAGATAATTCCTTAGTAGTATATCAATTTGTTTATTTTAACATATCTTTTCAAAAAAAACAGTATTTTTAATGAAATTTGTTATACGAAATAAAATAGGAAGAAAAAAAATTTAAATAAGCTATAAAACAATGTATAATTGGGATGTTAAGGAGAAAATCATGGACATAAAGTTAGATTCTAAACCAGTGAAATGGCAAAAAAATATAGACAAACAAGTCATGGACTGGGGGATTAAAGCACTACATGTATATGATATTTGGAAAGAAACCAGAGGAAAAGGAATTAAAATTGCAGTCCTAGATACTGGAGTTATTGATCATCCTGATTTAAAAATAAATATCCATGGTGGAATTAATTTTACAAGCAGAAATGAAAAAGATTTCACAGATAGACAAGGACATGGAACTCATGTTGCTGGCATCATCGCTGCTGTAGATAATAACATCGGCGTTATAGGAGTAGCTCCTCAAGCTGAAATTTATGCTGTAAAAGTCTTAGGTGACGATGGTTCTGGATCTTTTCAAATGATTGCTGAAGGAATTGAATGGGCCATTGAAAATAACATGGATATCATTTCCATGTCTTTAGGAAGTTATGTAGGATCTGACATTCTACACAAAGCTATAAAAAAGGCGTATGATAAAAACATTACGATAGTGGCAGCTGCAGGAAACGATGGTGATGAAGATCCAGACAATGATATAGGCTATCCTGCTCGGTATGATGAAACCATTGCTGTTGGTTCTATCAATAAATATTACAAACGAAGTTGGTTTTCTTCTGATGGCGATGAACTAGACATCATGGCTCCTGGACAAGATATTTATTCTACATACTTAAACAATGAATATGCTATCTTATCAGGGACTAGTATGGCAACTCCTTTTGTCAGTGGTGTTTTAGCATTATTGCTCTCAAAACATAAAAGTTTAGGTGGGAAAACACCTGTAGATACACCTGCTCGTGTTCGCGAACACTTAATTCGTACTGCGGATGATGCAGGTGAAATTGGACGTGATAACTTTTATGGATATGGTATCATTTCACCGAAAAAAATGATGGATCAAATCGATCTATTGTCTTTATATCCTAAAGTATAAAAATGAAATTATTAATTGCCATCACTGGTGCTAGTGGACTTCCTTTAGCAGTTCGCTTTTTAGAAGTGCTAGGTGAAAAAAAAATCGAACGTTATGTTGTACTCAGTGAACATGCTAAGGAAGTTCTCAAATATGAACAAAAAATCAGCATCTCTTGGGATGCGTTATGCGAAAGACAATATTGTGAAAATGAAATATGGGCTTCTGTCTGTTCAGGAACATATCCAATAGACGGAATGGTGGTTCTCCCTTGTTCTATGAATACTTTAGCAGCCATTGCTCATGGATTGGAAAACAATCTCATTACAAGAGCAGCTGCTGTTAATCTAAAACAACAGCGCAAAGTCATTCTAGTCCCTAGAGAAACACCTTTGTCTTTAATTCATATTGAAAATATGAGAGCGACAAAATTGGCTGGTTGTAGTATTGTTATGCCTACGATTGCGTTTTACTTTCAACCACAAACCATGGAAGATATTTTAAATTACATTGTAGGCAAAATACTAGAAATATTAGAGATTCCTCATAATCTCTATCCAATTTGGCAAAATTAGTGCTTTATAAAAATAAAAATTTTTATAAATTAAGATGTTTTTTTTATGAACTGGCTATTAGGGTAACTAAAAATATGTTTAAGAAAAAAAACACAATTCTAGGCCTTGATATTGGCACATCCAGCATCAAAGCCATTGAAATGACGTCTTTAGACGTTGGTCATTATTGCATCACAAATTACGGACAGATAGCTATCACAAATACAGAAGAAGATCATTTAGTACCTCTTCAAGAACTCTTACAAACCATGAATCCAAAAACACGACAAGTTGTTACTGCAGTTTCTGGGCGTGAAGTCATTGTTCGTTATATTACAATGCCTCATGTAGATGATATCAATTTACCGAATGCAGTTAGATTTGAAGCTGATAAATATATCCCTTATGATCTTGACGAAGTCGTTCTTGCTTCTCAAAAACTTGAAGAATCTTCTTTAGCAATGGCATCTTCTACAGATATAAACGTTTTATTAGTAGCAACAAAACGAAGTTTAATTGAGCAACGAGTTCAATTACTTAAAGAAGCCAATTTAAAACCTGTAATTATTGATGTTGATTCCTTTGCTTTAGGAAATGCATTTGAATTAAAAAATATTCTTTCCCCACGAGCAGCAGTGGAAGGTCGAGTGGTTGCTTTAGTAGATATTGGTGCTACAAAGACTAATATCAATATTATGGTAGGGAATACTTCTTTTTTTTACAAGAGAAATTTACCTTGCAGGTAATGAATTCACAGAAGAAATGCAAAAAAAATTAGAAATTTTTCCACAAGAAGCCGAAGTACTAAAAAGAGAACCTGGTGTGTTTGCTTTGGAAATCCAAGAAGCAGTGGCTTCTGTTGTGGATGATCTTGCTAATGAAATTATACTATCTTTTGATTACTTTGAGGGGCAATTTGAAAAAGAAGTGGAAGAAATTTTTCTTTCTGGAGGGGGAAGCCAACTTTTCTGTTTAGAACCTGATTTTGAAAGAATTTTTGGAAAACGAATCAATCGTTGGGATCCAACAGAACATTTTGAAATTGATACTAATGTAGTAGATGTAGAAAACTTACGTCTCCATGGTCCACAACTTGCTATTGCTATAGGTCTTGCCTCTCGTATTCGTGGTTAAAAGCATAGTATTCTGTGCTTTATTTTAGGAGTCATAGTTAAAATGATAAAAATTAACTTACTTCCAGAAGAATTTAGAGTTGTGGAGCGAACTTCTCCCGCTAACTTAAGTGGTATTCTCATTGGTACAGCACTATTCCTTATCTCATTATCAGTATTTATGTATGTTCATTTTCATGAGCTACTAGGAAAACAACAAGAAATGGCAAATTTAGAAAATGAACTTGCATCTTTACAACCAGATGTAAAAAAACATACTACTTTAACAGATTTTATAAAAATCTATCAAGAACGTGATATAGCTGTAGAAACTGTCAAATCTTCTCGTATATTTTTTTCTAAAAAATTGTTTGAATTGTCTGAAATTATATATTCCAATAACCACCCAGTATGGTTTGAGGATTTTAATATTACGTTAGTAAAACCAAAAAAGAAACCAGTTACACGTGGGAAACAAGCAGCAGCTACACCCCAAATTTTAAGCCAATTTAATTGGCAATTTAATAGCGTTTGTCTAAGCAATACAGTTCGACAAGCCACATCTTTTTACCAAGATATAAAAAACAATCAAAATTTTATGAAAGATTTTATCGCCATACAAATTCCACGTTTTACAAGAGAAGAGTTTGATCAACAAGTAGGTTGGAGATTTACTATGGGATTCATTATGGCGATCTTGCAACAAGAAGAATCTAGTAAAACAAAGAAATAAATTTCTTTGTTTCCTATAAAATAAAAAATTACAAAATAGCAAATAACTATTTTAGAGGTAAGAAAGTGGTTGTATATGAGTAAATTAACTGAACAACAGATGAATCTCATCTACATTGGAATTGGAGTGTTTTTTGTCCTAATATTTGGGTATATGACCTATTCAGATACTTGTCAAATTGAAGAACTAGAAGGGCAAATTGCAAGCGTTCAAAATAGTGTAAATGAAGCTAAGAAGAAAAAAAACGAAATTCCAAAACTTACAGAACAACTATGGGTAATGCATCAAAAGTTCGATTTCCATAAAAAAGTTCTACCAGAAGTAAAAGAAGATAATTTTGTTAGATTTTATGATACATTAGAAACGATTCGTGCACAAAAAGGAATCAAACCTTGGAGTTATTTTCGCACAATCCAAGATGTTTCAGAAGATTTAGCAAAACAACAAAATATTCCAGAGGCACCAAAAGGGAGATCTGCTAGGACAAAAACACCAGTAATTAAAACTTCTTATGAAGAAGATAAAGTAGAAGCAGCAGCAATCATCACATTTGATCAATTAGGACAACTATTATCAGAAATTGAAAACCAAGAAAGAATATATAGTGTCCAAGGAATAAATATTGCTAAAGTTCTACCTTCGCAAGAAGGCGGTGATACAGAAATGGAAGTTGCTCTACATCTTACTAGTTACAGGTATACTGGGAAAATGCCTTCTGAAGAAGAAGTTCTTAAATTCATTGATCCTAGCATATATGAACCCTCTAGTAAAATTCAAAAACAACTAGAAGAACAGAAAAACAATGAATGGATCAGAAAAGACAAATTTATATGGACAAAACCTCCTTATGATCCTTTTGACAAAGATAAAGTAATTCGTCTTGCTGCTCCTCCTGAGGATATCATTCAAGTACATGATGATTCTGACATGGAGACAAAAATCCAAGTTCCTTTAGTTCAAGAGCAATTAGCACAAGAAATAGAAAACTTACAAAACATAAGAAATTATCTTCATATGTTAACAGTTGCGGAAAGTTGGATTGAATTACAAAATGCACTTGTTGAAAAAAAATACGAATCCCAACTTATGGCCTTGAAAATTACAAAAGCCAATGACCCTGATGGCGTCTTTGGGAATAAAGTGACAGAAATGCAAAAAGAACTCAAAGGTTGGAAATTCGCTATTCAAGAAGCAGATCGACAAAAACGTGCTCGTCAATTAACTGTTGCTGGTTTAAAGAAACTTAGAGATATGGAAGCATTATATGAAGAAGGTAAAATAAAAGGCGATCAAAAAATTCTCTACCAAGTACAGTCTTTACATAATGAATTCATTCCTCAATTAAAAGAATATGCAGATTTAGAAAGTAAAATTTCTGGATTAGAAATTTTACGAAACAAAATGGAAAACTTATACACAAAGACAGAAAATCAAATTAAAATATTGCAATTAGCAAGTCGACTCCAACTTAAAGGCATTATTTACATGAAACATAATCCTGATCTTTCTGTTGCTTTTGTGAATGAGGATACTGTGAAAAAAAATGATGTTATATCCATGGGCTTTGTAGTACAATCCATAGAAGCTGATGGAATTATATTGAGATATAAAGAAGAAACAGTACCAATTATTATGGTAAAAAATACTCAAAATACAAAAGAATAAAAATCTTTTATGTTTGAAAATGCTGATTTTTTAAATATCCAATTGCTAATTTTCAAAAATTAGCAATTGGAATTCAAATTATACGATAAAAATTAGTCACCAAGGAGACAAATCCATGCATTTTAAATATGCCAGTGTGCTTGTGGGAATCATTGTTCTAATCCTTTCCATTCCTATTGTGGCACAAATTCCTGAAAAACATACAGTTCGAGATGAATTTATTTCTTTTGACGTACATGACAAACCATTTTCTGAAATCATTGAAGCCATTATTGCACAAACAGGAAAAAATATTATTTATGATGATGCGATCAAAGAAGTATTTGTAACAGCAAAAATTAGTGGTCTAGTTTGGCGACAAGCCTTAGACGTAATTGCAAAAGAATATAAATGCATTTTAGAAGATGTTGGAAACAATGTTTTAAAAGTTTCCAAACCACCAACGGTGACAATGGAATTTGAAGGGGCAGACATCCGTTCAGTCATCAATCAAATTGCCACAATTTCTGACAGAAACATTGTTATTTCAGAACAAGTCAAAGGTCTTGTATCCTTACGCTTAAAAGATGTGCCATGGGAAGAAGCATTAGAATCTATCATCAAAACAAAAAACTACGTTTTAGTAAAAGAAAGTGGCGGTAGAATTCTACGAGTTGTTCCACCTCAAGAAATTCAAACACAACTAGAAACTAAAATATTTAAATTACGCTATATCCGACCCAAATCTGTTTACACTGCTTACATGAAATCCAATTACTTCAAAGAAAGTAAAGGAATGGCACTAGGAAAAGATGATACTGTACAAATTTCCAACTTTAGTTTACTTAGTGCATTGCAAACAGTTTGTACACCTGGACGAGGCAGAATTACGTACGATGATATGACAAATACTCTTGTCATTACAGATACAAAACCACAAATCGATAAAATGGAAGAAATCATCAGAGAAATTGATAGAGAACCTAAACAAGTATTTCTTGATGTAAAATTTATTCGAACTACAAATTCTGACTTATTTGATTTTGGTTTAGGGCCCAATGACAATGGCTTAAATATCAGTCAAAGTTTTGGAAGCATTTCCACACGCATGCCTTTTTCCCTAGGAAGTTCTGGTTGGGAAGATGCTGTTGCAGCATATCCAGAAAATACAAAAGGTGGATTTCCTAATGATGAGTTAATGAAAAAAATTACAGATGATATAGTCCCTATTTCATTTGGTAAAATGGATTTCAGCCAAACCAACTTCACATTAAAACTTCTTAAAAAAGACATGAAAACAAAAGTGGTGCAAGCACCTAAAATCATCACATTAGACCATCATGAAGCTACAATTTTTGTAGGTCGTTCCATTTCTTACATTGAAATTGAAATGAACGAAAATGACAATGGAACCATTACATATGAACTTTCTGAAGCCCAGGATTCTCCTGTACAAGAAGGTTTTCAAATGCTAGTTTTACCTCATGTGATTCCAGATACAAATAAAATTCAACTCACTATGATTACAAGCAACGATCAACTTTCTGGAACTACTGCTGTAGGAAACCACAATGGTCTTGCAGGCTTCAATAGATTTTCTATTAGTGGGAAAGAAGATTCTGTTTACCTAGACATGCCAGAAATCACACAACAAGTTCTTGTTACACACATGATTCTAGAAAGTGGTCAGACAGCAGTACTGGGGCGGTCTTTTAAAAGTCAGCCAACAAGAAACAGTGCGAAAAATACCTTTCTTAGGAGATATCCCTTTCTTCGGCTATCTATTCAAATCTAAAAATGTCAGCAAGGAAAAAGAAGACATGTTTATTTTCGTAACACCTCGTTTAGTTCAATCTGCTGAAGATGCCGATGAAAAACTCAAAGCAACAGTTGCTGATAAAGTAAAATCACAACGTTCTAGATTTGAATCCATCTGGGAAGAAGAAAAATAAATAATAACACGCTATTAATAATGAACAATTATTAGATAGCGTGTTGTTTTATACAAAATAAAAAGATTAAAGAGTCTAAAAAAGTGATAGAAGAAAATAAGAAAATACAGTATAGAATTTGGTTTAGTCGTTGGGGTAAAGCAAAGTACCTATCACAACACGACACTGCGTTAATCTTACAACAGACATTGCGAAGAGCAAAATTGCCTATTGCATTATGTGGACAATTTAATCCTCGAATGAAAATGGCATTTTACTCATCCTTGCCTGTTGGCATTTCCACAAAAGGCGAACCCATTGACATTACACTTACCCAAGATATCCCTTGCCAAGAACTCCAAGAACGAATCAACCAAAAATTACCACAAGACACAACAATTACAAAAATAGATAAATTCATTGGAAAACCAAAATATTGGTTAGAAATTCAATATAAAATAACTACAAACAAAATCAACATTTGCATAAATCCAAACGATATTTTAGAACAAAATAACATAGAAATTTACAGAACAAAACAAAAGAAAAACATAAATATTCGTCCCTTTCTCAAAAATATAGAAATTGACGATACAGCAGACAATCAAACAAACATAAACATTATCACATTATTAACATTTCAAGGTAGTATCTCTGTATGGGAAATACTAAAACTACTCAACATACAAGTAGAAAAACTCACCCATTTAGAAATCACCAGAGAAAAAACAACACTACTACCACCCCACGAATAAAATCGTGACACTATCCACTGAAGGTTAAAAAAATATGACAAAACGGATGCTCATCAATGTAAAAGAACCTGAAGAGAGTCGCATCGCAATTATGGAAGGAGACAAGCTCGAAGAAATCTACATTGAGCGATCCTCCTCACTCGGACACATCGGCAATATATACAAAGGAATCGTGGTCAATATCGAACCATCTATCCAAGCCGCATTTGTAGACATAGGCGAAGGCCGCAACGGTTTTTTACATGTTTCAGACGTTATGCCCATCTATGGTCAAATGAATGAAACAGACAACCCAAAAAATCGAAAAAAAGAAAAAAAAATACAAGATCTTCTCGTCAATGGAATGGAAGTTTTAATTGAAATAACAAAAGAAGGGATTGGAAATAAAGCTCCTACTTTAACGACATACCTTTCTATTCCAGGACGCTATGTAGTTCTTATGCCTTCCATCAAACGTTCTGGCGTTTCTAAAAAAATTGGAGACGAAAATTTACGTCGAAAACTAAAAAATACATTGGAAGAACTAGCACCTCCACCAGGCATGGGCTACATCATCAGAACTGCAGGTGCCAATCGAACAAAAAAAGAAATTTCTCGCGACTTAGATTACTTGCTTAATTTGTGGAAAGTCATTACAAAAAGAGCAAAGCACGCCAAAAGTCCCTCCCTAATTTACCAAGAAAGCGATCTTGTCATTCGAACATTGCGCGATATTTTTACAGATGAAATAGAAGAAATCATCATTGACAGCCAAATCGCATACCAACGTGCTCTAGACTTCATGAGTGTACTTTCTCCTGATTACGAACGTTGTGTCCAATTCTATGACGAAAACATTCCTCTATTTCATAAATATGGCGTGGAAAACGAAATTGAAAAAATTTACCAAAAAAAAGTCCCTCTACGTTCAGGTGGTCATCTTGTCATTGAACAAACAGAAGCGATTGTAGCAGTAGATGTAAACTCAGGTAAATATACAGACGAAGTAGATATTGAAGAAACTGCCTTTAAAATTAACATGGAAGCAGCAGAAGAAATCGCTCGTCAACTTCGCCTTCGAGATTTAGGTGGACTTATCATCAATGATTTCATTGATATGCGAGATAATAAGAATAAACGGGCTGTAGAACGAACATTCCGAGATGCTGTTCGCAAGGATAGAGCTCGTAGCAGAGTTGGCAGAATCAGCCAATTTGGAATCATTGAAATGACACGTCAACGTTTAGGACCATCTATTAAAAACTATACTCACAATATTTGTAGTCATTGTAATGGTCAAGGTTGGATTAAAAGCATTGAAAGCATGTCTTTAATGATTATGCGTAAAATCAAACTAGGGGCTTTAACAGGAAAAGTTCGAAAAATTATTGTTACTACTAGCCCTGAAGTTACATTAGACCTTGCTAATCGAAAACGAAAAGTCCTACATATTATCGAAGAACAAACAGGTACAGAAATTATCATCAATCCTTCCAACTTACTTCTTATTGAAAAATTCACAGTCGAATATTTTGATGAGAATAACCAGCTTATTCAAAATATTTAACGTATAATACATTCAAAGAGCACTCCTCTTTAAAAAAAGAGCAGTGCTCTTTGAATGTATCTTGTATATGTATAAAGAATATATATATATGAGGTTTCTGTTAATATTTTTATTAGATAAATAATATATATGATAAAAATTTGCTATCCACTCCAACTAAAGTAAGTATATCCTCACCATACTTAGAACGCATCAATAAAAAATATCATATTTAAAACTAAACTCCTATAATTCAAACTGCAGTTACCTAGGAATAAAATATTCCATTATCCCAGCTCTCTTAAACATTCCATATAGCATATTCATTCAAAAAAATAAAAATCCATATGTTTATATACTTTTATAAACAAGAATTAAAAGAAATACTTGACATATTTCATAAAAAACTTAGAATATTGTATAGATCATGAAATAAAATATAGCATGATACAGAAATAAAAAAATAATACATTATAAATAGAACATTAATTAATAAGAATGTAATAATAATGCTCTTTATTGTAAAAATTTAATAAGAATGCTCTTTATTGTAAAATAAATCTTACTTGGACCTTTACAAAAAGAGTAGACTATATAGATAGACTAAAGAGGTTTTTCATGGAATTATTTGCCTCGCTGCAAAAAAAAAGAGATTTAGAACGCTTGGAGCAACAGTTAAAAGAAAGACCCACTCAAGAGAATTTCCTTGTATTAATCAAAAAATACCAAGGTCTAGGAGATTTATTTAGTGCTTTACGAGTAGCAAAACAAGCTATTCAAGAATTTCCAAATGAAGAAGAACTTTCCCAAATATATTATAATCTAAAAAAAAAGCACTGCCAAACAGAAATAGATAGTCTTTTAAAAATTATTCAGCAGGAACCTACCTCCATAGCATTTTCCCAATTAGCAGAAATTTATAAAGACTTACATGAAGAAGAAATTGCTTTAAAATATTGTCGCCAATCCATAGAACTTTTCCCCGATAACGACAATCCTTACCTAACTATAGGTGAATTACGATTACGAAGATTCTATAAAGATTTTTTAGCCAATGATGCAAAATTAGCTATAGAAAACTTAGAACGAGTTCTTGAGCTCAATAATAAAAATTATCGTGCCCTACTTACTTTATCTAAACTATACTTACAAATTGGTCTTATAAGTAAAGCTCGTCAACGAATATCTAGTATTCTATTATTTGCACCAGAAGATGAAAAAGTGCTTCATCTTTTAAATTTGAGTAGTTCCATTCCAAAAGCACCACAAGAAGATTTAGATATCCTATTACACAATATAGAGACAGAAAGAAAACTATACTATAACTTAGAAAAAGAATCGCAAGAAGAAGAAGAAAAAAATCCACTTTCACAAGAGATGTTTGTAAAACCTCTAGAAGCATTACAGAAGACAAACATTGATAATTTACTCGCCTTATTTATATGTGATGAATATGGTAACTGCATGGGATACTATGCTAAGCCTGACGTAGATGCTGAGATATACTATGATGTTGGTATGTATATTTATCAAACTGTACAAAATTCATCACGTCAAATGGACTTAGGAAGATTACAAAAAACAGAAATAGATAGTCCCATTGGTTGTATTCATATACAGTGCTCAGAAAACATTATATATTTAGGATTTAGCACACCAGAAGCTAGAAAAGAACATTTAAGCCAACATCTTCAGTTTCTTATAAAAGAAGTTTCTCAACAATTAAAACAAGCATCTTCTGTATAGATTCACATTAAAGGTTTTTCTATGTTAAAAGTATTAAAAAGATTAAATAGAGAAGTAGGCGTTAAAGGAAGTATGGTAGTAAGTCCTGATGGGCTTGTAGTCATGTCAGAACTCGGCGAAGGATTTAATGAAAATGTTGTTGCAGCAATGGCTTCTAGTACAATTAACGCCACAAAAAAAGCACTTGAGTATCTAGGTTGTCATAGATTTGATAGAATCATACTCAATTCTGTGCATGGTCGCATTGTTTTTGTTGATATTGAATTAGCGTGTTTACTAGTTTTAACCGATAAAAACATAAATATAGACTTTACACTTTTAGAAATTGATGGAGCTGCCCATCGCATTAAAAATTTGTGGAAACTTGATTAATTTTCCCAAATATGAACAACAGAATTTATTAAAGGGGGATTACTGGATATGGTCCAGTTTAATTTTTTTAGACGTGAAGTCAATTGCAAAATAGTATATTACGGACCAGGTCTTTCTGGTAAAACGACAAATTTAGAAATGGTGCATAAAAAAACTCCATCTAGCCATCGAGGAGAACTCACATCTATCGCAACAGAACAAGATAGAACGCTTTTTTTCGACTTTATGCCCATTGACCTTGGAACAGTCGCTGGAATGAAAACAAAATTACGCTTATTCACAGTTCCTGGTCAAGTATTTTATAACTCTACGAGGAAACTTGTATTACAAGGTGCTGACGGCATTATTTTTGTTGCAGATAGTCAAAGATCAAAACTACAAGAAAATTTAGAATCTCTAAAAAACTTAGAAGAAAACTTACGACTCCATAAAATGGACATACGAGAAATGCCCTTAGTCATACAATGGAACAAACGCGACATGCCCGACATATTTACTGTGGAAGAACTTGAAGAAAAAATCAACTATTTGAAAGTTCCTACATTTGAAGGTGTTGCTATGACAGGAGAAGGAGTATTTCCTACTTTAAAATGTTGTGCAGCTCTTGTATTAGAATCTGTTACAAAGCAAGCTAATATGGGACAAGCGAGTAGTACATTAGGAGGAACAACTCCTAGCACTTCTGGCATAGGAAGACTAACTCCGCCTCCTACAATGCAAAGCCCCCTCGCAGGCACTCGTCCCGCATTATCGACCCCAAACCCTATTACAGTAACTCCTGTGACAACATCTGCTGGATCTCCTCCTGTAACACGACCTATTGTACCCACAACTCCGATTGCACCCACAACTCCGATTGCACCCACAACTCCGATTGCACCCACAACTCCGATTGCACCCACGCCCCCCATTGCACCAAAGATACCAAGTATGCAACGATCTTTTATGCAACCAGTACAACCGACAATACAACGTTCTCCCATTCAATCACAATCGTTTCAGCAACCTATGCAACAACCCATGTACCAACCTATGCAACAACCCACATTCCCACAAACACCTATGCAACCAAAATCTTTTCAACCAACAAGTAGTCTAAATGATAGTCCTTCAAAAGCACCCTTGTTTAGAAAATTCAAAAAATTTTTAGATGAAAAAAATAAAGATGGGAATATGTAAAACAAATTGTTCATAAAACTAATAATAAACAAACAGAGGGATAACAATAAATATGAAAGATGATGAAAAGCTCAAGTTGCAACGATTGATTTTTTACAAAGAAGACATTCAGCTTATCGATAAAGTATTACAAGTCTTTTTAAAACGAAGCCAAGCTAAATGTGCCATACTGATTGACAAAGAAGGACATCTTATCACTACGCATGGAGAAAATCAAAGTTACGATTTAGACACGATCTGCACACTCTTGGCCAGCACATTTGCTGCCACACGAGAGTGGGCAAAACTTCTTGGAGAAGAAGAATTCTCCGTTTTATTTCATCAGGGGAAAAAAGACAGCATACAAGTTACTCTCATTAGAGATAGAACACTCTTAGCAGTCATCTTTGATGATAGAACACAACTTGGTCTAGTCCGCCTAGTTAGTAGTGAAGTTGCCAAAAAATTAGAAAACATCTTCCAACAAGCAGAAAATCGTCGAGGCGAACATGTTCTTATGGATGCTGAATTTGAGACAGATGGATTCAGTGACAGTGCCAATAAACTATTAGATGAACTATTTGGTGATGAAGACTGATTCTAAACCATTTTCAACTCTACCAACAAACAAATACTTTAACTGTTACAAGAAACAGCACAAATAAAAAGAAAATGAAAAAAACAGTTAAAGTATTCTAACAAAGAATAAAAGGTGGAATACATTATGGCAAATAGTAGTAGTTATGCAAAAAAACTATTAATACAAGCACGCATTCAAGGTTGGCTCAATGCAAACGCAAAAACACAATTCGATAAAATTGTAGCATCTGCCAAAAATGAGACTCCTTCAGAAATTATCGATCAAATTACATCAAAAAAAATTCTAACAGAATCACAAGTTGCTCACCTTCATGCCATTTTAGAAGATAAAAACTGGGATGATCAAAAACAAGAAGCCACACCATCTCTATTCTTCATTCAAAAAATATGTAAAACATACAAAACACCAGAATCCCATTTTTTAGCTTTAAAAGATATAAACTTAAACATCTACCAAGGTGAAATATTAGGCATACTTGGATTTTCAGGTTCAGGAAAATCTACCTTACTTAACATACTCGGCTTACTCAGTACACCAGATCCTGTAGGAGATATATTCTTTCAAGGTACACGTTACAAAGACTTAAGCAATAAACAAAGAGACATTCTACGAAATAAAAACTTTGGATTCATATTCCAAGAATCTCATCTGCTCGCACATCTCAGTACCATTGAAAACGTAGCACTACCTCTACGTTTACAAAATTACAGCGATGCAGAATGTTATGAAAAATCAAAAAACATACTACTCAATTTCATGACAACAGGTGAAAAAGAACAAGGGAAAATGTTCTTTAATAAAAAACCATCTCAACTTTCTGGTGGCCAAAAACAAAGAGTGGCAGCAGCACGAGCCATTGTACACAAACCGCAAGTTATCTTCGCAGATGAACCCACAGGCAACCTAGACTTTGATACAGCTATCATGGTTATGAACGTACTCCTAAAAGCAGCCAAAGAACACGACACTACCGTCATCCTTGTCACCCACAACCCAAGCCAAGCACGTCAATATTGCGATCGATTCGTATGGATGGAAAACGGTCACCTTAAAAACCACCTAGCAACAGGAATGGCCAACACAATGATGCTAGTCAAACAACTCAGTGGAAAAGAACTGCGCTAATAGAAGCACAAAAAATAAAAAAACATTCATAAAAACATAATAAGCAAAAACAAAATAAAATGGAGGGGCGCTGCCAACGCCTAAAACAATATGAAACTGCTACCAATCAAAGGAGCAATCTACTTCCTTTTACTCATATCCCTATTTTCTAGCTCTGCACAAATTCTCGCTCAAAGCCATAGCTTACGAGTTCCAAGACGAGGAAGTCTCCCAATTTACAAAAACGAAGCACCCTGCATCGTATCCGTAGCTCGAAGTGACATCAAAGTTCGAGGTTCTGTTCAATATAGCCGCGAAGGTGCTATAGATATCTGGTCATCCTTCTACGTATACGCAGAAACACCTACCTACTACTACATTGGCTATCCTGATTTTGATAGCAACGATCTAAAACTTGCCCGTCCCATTGGCTGGGTTGACAAAGAATATTTACTAGACGAAACTGAAGCACTGCGTACACCCAATAAAATCTACCGCAGAATCATTGTATTTGATAACAAACACGAAAATAGAATCCCCATTTTTTCAGCTCCCCAGCACACAGCCGAAGAACTCTACAAAACACCTTTATTCTCCTTTTTTTACGTATACAAAGAAACAGAAGATTACTATCTTATTGGTGTAGCCGCTAAAATCGATCTTGAAGACAGTGGACAAGACGTACTAGGATGGATTCACAAACAAAGTTCAAGAGAATGGAACACACGCCTTGCTGTTCATTACAAAGAAGAAACACAAGAGCAACGCATCCAACAAGAAAAAATCAGCCAAGATGGACTTGTTGCTATTTATGAGACACTCAATGACGCTGTTCAAGAGAACACAGAAAAAATTATTTCCAAAGAAACACCTCGTGTCAAATGGGAATACAATATGATTCGCTATCCCCTTCTCCAAAACACCACAGAAAAACAAAAACGATTATTTCAAATTGCATTTTTAAGTGGTGGTAACGGAGAAATTGCTCAAAAACATATTGCTAAAATTAAAGAGCAAAAAGAACAAGTCAAAAAACTAGATCTCATGTTTCTTTTAGACACTTCTCTAAGCCCTGCTGCACGTTTACGCCTACAAGAAGCCCTCCAAAAAACAAAAATATGGCTTTCTGGACTTTCCTATACTCACCAATCCTTTGAACTCGACATAAATTGGGGTTTAAGTTTTTTCCACACATTTGAAAAAGATAAAAAATATCCCTATCGTCGCGGTCGTCTCATAGAACCAAGGGCAGTTCGACTCAATGACTTCACTACAAATATAGATAAACTCCTCCGCGACTTGGATAATGAACCATACCAAGGCTACAGACACGAACCAAAATCCCTATACTATGCTCTAGACATGATGACCCATTCAAAAATCAACTGGCGAGAAGGTAGCACACGTTGCGTTATCGTCATTAGTGCTACAGGCAACTACCCTGAAGATAATCCCGACATTACCAATTTACAACAAAAAGAACTCCAAGAAAACTTAGCTAAACATTCTATTCGTATCTATGGTGTCCAATTTGAAGATATACCTAGTAAAAGAGATGAAGACAATGTTTGTAGCTTTGGCGAACAAATCATTGAACTCACACAAAATATGGGCGAAGGTGGTTACCTCATGCTCTCCCCTGTAGAACAAGACTTTCGTGAAAAAACATTCTCCTTCACCACATTTTTACGAATGCTTCTTGAAGAATTTCAACGTGAATTAGGTATTTTTACACAAGGACTCAACGATTTGGGACATGGCTTTCCCGTAGAAGAAATCGAAACAAGATACTTAGATGAATGGAGCAAAAACTGGGGAATTTGGGAACGTCTTATTCGTCTTAGTTCCATTTATCCAGCTTCAGAAAAAGCCAAAGCAAGCCGAGTTATTCCCATTACACTACGCTCTTTACTACAAAAATTCCTCGTACGCCACCAAATTGACATGGAAGCCATTCGAGGGCATGGTATCTTCTACAACAGAGGTTGGGTGTGGGAATATCATCCTAAAACCAATCTACCACAAATCCAAGTTTCCCTACTCATCGACCAAATGGAACTCAGTCGACTCATTGGATTTTTATCTAGTCTTCTCATGCAACTTCGTTCGGCTTCTAAACCAGAACAATATATAGAAATTTGGAAAACACTCCTCAAAGCAACCTTTGGAATAGATACTATCCCTTCCAACGAACCTTTAGATAACCTCATCCTTCAACACACAGGTCTTCCCTTTATGAATGGACTTCTCAACTATACACTCGATGACTTTGTCCAAAAAACACGAGATCCCAACTTCCGTAGAGAAATCATCAATAAGCTCGAAGCTACGTGCAACCATCTATTCCTAGTACTTCAAGAAAAAGAACAAGAAACTATTATAACACCCCAAGGCATTCCCATCACACAAACAAAACGAAGATGGTGGACAGAAACAGGTAGTGATTTCAAATATGCTTGGTTAGAAGTTGAAATTTTTCCATAAAATAAAAAAACAAAAAATAATTGATGAATTTGAAATATAAATTCATCAATTATTTTTTTTCAAATTAAAAAAAAACAACCTAAAATATCTATCTAATAAAATTAACATATTTAAAACCTAAATCTAAAAAATATCTATCTAACTAAATTCACGTATCCAAAACCTAAACCTAAAAAACATCCACTTTAACTAAATTCACATATATAAAACCTATAAACAAGAATATTTTCTTGCAATTTATAAAATAGCCTGTTAAAATGAACAAACGAAAAAAATAGTTGAAAAATTATCAAAAAATAATTTCTACCTCAAACAATCAAAAGGGAGGGGCGTTCTTTTTATCGCCTAAGAGTATATGAAAGAAGACCGTCGAGCAAAACTTGCTGAATTATTTGACGAAATAAAAAAATCATATGAAGAAATCGTCACAGAATTTCCAGAATTTGGGACTGTAAAACTTTCTCAAACACTAGAAGAGGAAGAAAAATACTTTGTCAGTTCCCAAGGTTTTTACAAAATCGCTGTAGTAGGAAGTTATAGCACAGGAAAAACAACACTACTAAAAGCACTATTTTTTGACCGAGGTCTTTACGAAGTAGACCTACCTACTGCCGCCGATATCACGACACAAGTCCCCACCATCATTAAAATGATTCCAGGGTATACGGAACACTGTTATGTGCGTGCAGATGCTATCACACCAGCTGATTTTTTATCTGCTATTCGATGGACAGTAGAACAAATTGCTAATAAAGTATCTATTGAAAAACCGAATTTTAGTGATTTAAGTCCGAATTCTTTTCAAGCATGGGTCAATGATGTTGCCATTCCTATCTTAAAAAAACCTGTTCGAGGCGGTACCAGTGCATCTCATGAACACTACATTCGAGAATTGCAAGAAGCCATCCAAATATTTCGTACATTGGAACCTGACTACAAAATGCCTGCTATCAATACTATACAAAGTGCACTTGCTGCTATCAAAGATCCTAAAGCATCTCGTAGCTTAAAATCCATTTCCATATCTGTACCTGCCCGCAACGTCACCTATCCCATACAACTTGTGGATCTACCTGGCATGGACGTGCCCAACCTAGCACATAGACAATTTTCTTATAAATTCATAGCAGAGGAAGCAGATGCTGTTCTATTTTTAAAAGACGCCCAAAAACCAAGTTTTACTGAAGGCGAACAAGAACTGCTCACACATATTTCTTCCAAATTATATGATATACAAAAAAAATGCTTTTTCATCTTTAACAAATGGCATGACACAGATCACCCTGGTGCTGAAAAAGCTGTTCGTGAAGTCATTGAAAACTATCACTTCCAAAGTCGCAACATCTTTCGAGTATCTGCTCTACCTGCACTTATGTACCTAGAAGAACGAGATGGTACTGATATAGAAGCAAAGTATAGACGAAATAAACAAGAATGGGCAAATAACAACTATAGAGAACTAAAACAACAATACGGAAATCGCCTTCTTGCAGAAATGGGGATCGAACCCCTTAAAGAATTTCTAGAATACTACTGCGAAAATAGCCTTCCCATGCTAGCTGTTAAAAACCACAGCGAAACACTCCATGACTTTTTAAAAGCCATGTCAAAACGACTTGAAGAAATTGTAGTCAATCTACAAGAGGGAAACATCCATCCTACCATGTTGGAACCAGGAGATGAACTCAGTCGTCACGAAGCAGGAATAGCCAGTTTTCGAGAATGCGTCCATGAAATAGAAGCAAGACTTGATGAATTCACTGATAGCCTACAACATAGCCTAGAAAAACTCATAGAAACAACTCGTGGCAAAGTTATGTTATTTGAAGACGGTGAATTTGAGGCTGTTCCTCGTGGTACTATCTCACGTCTTCTCTATAGAATTACAAATCGAAAAAAACGAAAAGTTCGCAACAAATCACCACGTGAACTAGATGTACCAGGAGGAATAGAAGAATCTGTTGTATTTGAAGACGACGTACCAGAACCAGACCTAGATCCAATTGACAACGATGAACACGGTGAACTTGTACCACAAAGACCAGTAGATATGCTCACCTTTTTAGTTAAAGAAATTTTCCCTCATATTGATATCTACCAACGTGCTCGCGTCATTAGAAACTATACAGCAGGCAGATCCAAAGTCTTATCTCATGAAATTGAACTTGCTGTAATAAAAGACGTCAATAAATCTCTGAGAGAAAAATTTCTAGAAGTACTTGTCACTATCGTTGCACATCATATCTCCAGTCTATGTCGCACTATTGATAATGAAGGTTACATAGATAGAATCGAAAACATCCTAAGCCAATTTAACCTTAACTTATATATACAACCTCACACCATGTTTGCCAAATTCATGGATGAACTCAAAAATAAGATGAACGAAGCTTGCAAAATCATGGCAGAAATGGCAATCAAAAAACTCGACGAAGTTGGTGTCTACAACGACGACCTGACTAGAGTTGCAGCCATACCTTCAGATACACAAGAAAATTGTAGAAAAAAACAAGACATATTTATAGAATACTTAACAGAAAACTACAAACAACACATTGCCATTGCATTCCAAACTCTTTTAGAAGAAGGTTGGGATGAACTCGCTGAAAAAATTGCTAAAGGACGAGAACAACTCGTTGGACTCCTCGGACGTCATGACGTCATTGCTTCCAAAATCTTCGAAGAACGAAAAGCCATGGACAGACGAGGTCAAACTTACGAAAAAGCTCTATTTGAAATGATCGAAGCTTCCATTAAAGAGAAGTTTGCAGTCTTCAAAGAAGCAGCTAGCGTAAACCTAGAAATCAAAGTTACCCAACGCAACGCAAAAATTACAGAGCAACAACAAAAAATTCAAATGCTTATGCACCAATGCAGAGAGCTCATTGGCGCTACTGGTAACATCACAGTATAACAAAACATACTTAAAAACCCTAATCATACACCTAGCATTAGGGTTTTTTTATAAATATAGATAAAAATAAACATAAATAAAAAATATTTTATACTACAAAAATATAATATAATAAGCAAAATAATATAATAAATTCACAATAAAAAAATAATATAATAAACATAAACACAAAAGGAAAAAAAATGGCTATTAAAATTCAATGCAACTGTGGTAACATCATACTAGCACCAGAAAACAGCCATAACAAAACAGGAAATTGCCCCTACTGTAGCATTCCCATTACAATCCAAAATCCTAAGCCACCTAAAAAACGCCCTATATACAAATTCATCAAAAACACATTGACACTCACTATATATCTACTCTTTATCTTACTAATACTCTTTGAAATTACCATCCACTTCATTCCAAAAAGCAAAAAATCATTCAAAGAACTATCATTCCTACAAAATATATACAACGATACATATGTACAACTCCTACAACAAGAACAAGAAAAATACATAAAAAACAACTATCAACAACTAAAAAATACGATTACTTCTTATACCATAAAGATAAAACGCATCTTTCAAAAAATAAAACAAAAACCAGCCCAACCAATTAGTAAAAAACATCAACATCCTGTTACCACAAATAAAAAACAAACTCAATTGCCCAGACAAAAGATTCAACAAAAACAAACAGCACCTGACCAAACAACGTCCGAACAAGCAACTATGGAGCAACCAATCACCCCAGAGCAAACAGAACAAACAACACCAACTGAACAAGAAACAACTGAACAAGCAACGCCAGAACAAACAACTCCTACTGAACAAGAAACAACTGAACAAGCAACGCCAGAGCAAACAACTCCTACTGAACAAGAAACAACTGAACAAGCAACGCCAGAACAAACAACGCCTACTGAACAAGCAACCACGGAGCAAACTATCACTCCAGAGCAAACGAACACCCCAGAGCAAACAATGCCAGATCAAACGATCACCCCAGAGCAAACAACTCCTACTGAACAAGAAACAACTGAACAAGCAACGCCAGAGCAAACAACTCCTACTGAACAAGCAACGCCAGAACAAACAACTTCTACTGAACAAGCAACCACGGAGCAAACGATCACCCCAGAGCAAACGATCACCCCAGAGCAAACGAACACCCCAGAGCAAACAATGCCAGATCAAACGATCACCCCAGAGCAAACAATGCCAGATCAAACGATCACCCCAGAGCAAACAACTCCTATAGAACAAGAACCAATACAAGAAGAGCAAACAACGCCTGATCAAACTATCACCCCAGAGCAAACAACTCCTACTGAACAAGCAACCACGGAGCAAACGATCACCCCAGAGCAAACAACACCAATTGAACAAGAACTAATACAAGAAGAGCAAACAACGCCTGATCAAACTATCACCCCAGAGCAAACAACTCCTACTGAACAAGCAACCACGGAGCAAACAATCACCCCAGAGCAAACAACACCAATTGAACAAGCAACGCCTGATCAAACGAACACCTCAGAGCAAACAACTCCAATTGAACAAGAACCAATACAAGAAGAAAATACAGAAAAAGAAACCACCCCCGAGCAAACAACTCCTACTGAACAAAAAACAATGGAATAACAAAATATACTTGATGAAAAGCAAGCTACTTTAGATGTTTTTTGAGTTTTTTATTGGCGAATTTTATATTTTTCAAGAGAAATAAAAATTTTTCTTGACAAGTAAAAAAAATATGATAAGATGATATTCACTATACGGGGGGATGGCAGAGCGGCTGATTGCGACGGTCTTGAAAATCGTAGTTCCTTCGGGGATCGTGGGTTCGAATCCTACTCCCCCCGTAAAGCTAGGAGAGATGGCTGAGGGGCCGATAGCGGCAGATTGCTAATCTGTTAAGGTAATTTTTTGCCTTCACGAGTTCGAATCTCGTTCTCTCCGCTTTTTTTATGTTTATATATAATTATTTTTAATATTGTGTTATAAATTGCTTATTTTATATTCATATATGTGACAAATATATGAATACTAAACTATAGTAATTTATTTTTTTTATTTTATTCCTATTTTAATCTAAACTTTTGCTTTTCTATAAAATCAACTCAATTTTCTACAAAATCTACAATTCTTAATACCATTTTTTAAAAATTTTCTAATTCTTAAGATTTCATTCAATATATTTTGTTTTCTTTTATTTTATGATTTATCCATAGCATGATTCATTATTTGTTGTAATTAAATTATAAATTTCTTTCCATTTATTATTGGAGATTATTTATGGAAAATAGTCAACAAATAGAGAGTACAACATCATCTAATGTAAAAAAAAATCAATTAAATTCAAAACAACAAAAACAATTAGAAGATTTCAAAGAATATTGTCTTCAAGCAGGTATATATTCTCCGCCTGATGCAGATACTATAGATATATCTGTTAAAAAAATATTAAAAAATACACAATCAGAAAATTTAGAGATTATAGAATCAGCACCACAAAAAAAAATTTTTTCAGCTGCGTGTCAACAAAATTTAGAAGAAATTGCTAATTATATAAAATCTAAATATTTAACTTCTGAATCTTTTCATATTTCAGGTATTGATATTTATACTGAAATTTCTGAAGAAGAAAAGGACAGATTATTAAAAAATTTTGGAACTATAGAAGCTACTCCCCAAAAAATTATTCCTAATTCACTAGAAATTACTCCCCAAAAAATTATTCCTATTAAAAAAAAAGAAAAAACGCCTGCAAAATTAGAAAATCTTAAACCAATGGAAACCTGTGACATTCTTACTGCAGACACTGTTTCTATCCGTGAAGCCACCATACAAAATTCTCTCTCACCTTCTTTCGAACCATCCTCTAAGCAAAGACCTAAGTTGAATAACTACCAGAAAAATGCAAACAATATACATAAAGCAGAAGATAATAGTATAACATATCTTCATGAAGATAAACTGATAGAAAATTCTTCAGGATCAAATGAATTTAAAAAAGACTCTTCCAAATTAAAAAAGTTGCAATATGTAGCGTGTGTGTTTTTTTTATTCTGTTTGATGATATGTTGCTTTTTTTTAAGTTATATTACATGGGAAGAATATAAAAATAATGACTATATAGTTTATAAAAAAGCAAAAAATATGTATGAATTCATGCAGACAGAGGAAGAAAAAATTATTTATCATCATTTTCAAGAAAAAAAATGGCAACCAATTATAAATTATTATACATCTTTAAAAAATTTTCAGCATACTTCTGTAAGTCATTTTTTTATAGGATATAGTTATTATCAACTTAATCAAAATTTAAAAGCATTATTACATTTACAAAGTTTTGAAATTGATGATATTCCTGAACCAGAAAAAAAAATGCTATTTGAGGTTCTTATATCTCTATTTCAAAAATACTCTACTGAACTGGAAAAACTTTATAATATATATTCTAAGTATACTATGTGTTATGAAGATTATCCTATAGAGTATAATAAAATTATGGCAGAATTAAGTGCAAAGATACAAAATTTTGATGTATCTGTTGAACATTACAATATTTATTTTGAACATAAAAAAACAGAAATAAACGATCCTAATATTATTAACCAATATTTAAAAATACAACAATTTTTTCCATTGCAAAAAAATAATTTATGTCAATATAGAGAAATATATTATGTAGATGAGACAGAAATTATTCAGAAATATGCTTATTATTATATTCATTCCTCTAACAATAATCTCTATTCTGTTGTAACAAGTAATCTTCGCAAGCCGCATCAAATTTGGTCTTTAGATAACAAATTTTATTATAAAAATAGTGAAAAAATATTGCCCAAAACATTACATTGGTCTCAACAATGGGAGAGAACGTCAGAAGGAGAAGGTGCAACATCGAAAATTACGAATTACTTTATTCCCATTAAAATTGAAAATAATGAATACTATTGTATAGAAGTGATCACTACATTTAATAATGACCCTAATTATATGTATAAGGAATATTATTCTCATTTATTAGGTGAAATACTTTCAGAATATTATTTCCAAAATAAAATGTACTTTCGACGAGAATTATATTCATTCAAAAAGAATGTTCAAGAATCTTTTTAGATCTTTATTCTCCCAATACAATTGTATTTACATAAAAAAAATGTCCCTATTTCATTTTTTTCTAGAAATTTTTCTAGAAAAAAATCAAACAATATTGCTTGATTATGACTTAAAAAGAAAATCCAATAGAAATAAACCATGCAAAAAGTTTTTCATGTTTTTGTTTGTCAGGATTAAAACCAAAATCTAATCGAATAGGTCCAATAGGAGTTTGGTACCATAGAGATAGACCAAGGGCATGTCGTAACTTATTAATCCGATAATCTTTAAAACGACGAAATCTTTGAAAAATTTGTCCTGTGTCATAAAATGGGGAAATTCCAAAACTATTATAAATAGGAATACGCAGTTCTGTAGAAAATAGGAAAATGGCTTCACCACCAATGGGTTTATGTTGATCATTTAATGGTGGCAGTTGTTTTTCTTTAAAACTTCGGATCGTAGTAGCACCACCTGAAAAGTAGCGTCTTTGAATAGGAATATTATCGGAATTATTAAATGGAATAATGGCTCCAGCTTGTAAACTTAGAGCAAGTACAATTTGATGCCCCAAATGAAAATAATAGCTTGTCTGTGCATGGATTTTAAAGTAGTCTACATCTGAGCAAATAGCTGTTAAGCTTTCATTGAATTCTAATGTATGGTAGCTTCCTCTAGTAGGATATGCATTGTCATCTCGATAATTTACAAATAATTTTTGTGATAAAACAGAGAAAATCGTCGTGCCTTCTTCTGTGTCTACTGTATTGTCTTGTATATCGCTAATATCAGTCCATGTAAATTCATAGCCTAGTTGTAAACTATATATTGTATTAAACTTTTTAGTAAATAAAAGAGCACCACCTAATTCTATACTATCATATGTGGGATTTTCTTCCATTAATCCATGAATTTGGTATGTTGCACTCCAAGTACTACTTTCTAAAAATTCAGGCTCTACAAATTCAATTTTAGCTTGCCTTTTTGTTAAATTAGACGATACAATCGTTCCATCTAAACTTAAAATAGTTTTTAATCCTGTTCCTAAGATAGATAGGATTTCATATTCAATGCCTGCTGTCACTCCATAAGATGTATCGTATCCTAAACTAAGATTGACTGTATTGTCAGGACGTTCTTGAACAAGAATGATTAAATTTGTAGTGCCTTCTTTAATATTTTGTTCTTGTTCTATATATTGTTCTTGAATATCAACATTCAAAAACAGACCAGTATTGAATAAATTTTTTTTTGTTTGTTGTATTTTTTGTGCATTGTACAATTGATTTTCTAATATTTCCAGCTTTGTTTGAATATAGGAAGTATTCACCTTTTGATTCCCTTTGATTTGAATATTTTTTATTGTATATTTTCTATTTTCTTTGATTACAAAGTGGATTGTTTTGTGAATTTGATGATTGTCTTCTTTTTGTGTGACGTTCGTTTTTATTTCAATTTTAGCAAAAGCATTATTTTTGTAATGTGATTTAATTTTACGTACATATTCTTGTATCATACTTGGAATATATGGTTTTGGCATTTTTTCTTGCAATAATTCTTCAGCAGGAAAAGAGGCATTCCCTTGAAAAGACAAATTTGTTAAAAAATGTTTTGCACCTTCATAAATATTTATTTGAACATCTGCTCGTTGACTTTCTGGTGGTTCAGGCTTATATTGAATCAACAATTGTACTCGTACATCTAAGAATGATCTGTTTTTATAGTAATTTTTAATATTAGTTATATCTTGTTCTAGGATTTCTTGTTTTAAATAATGAGGTGTTGTCATAGGCTTAGGAGTTAGCAATGAGTATAGTTCAGTTATAGGCATACTTAACGTTTGTTCTGTTGCTGATTGGATAGTAATTTTTTGAATCACAACAGGATAATATTCTTGTACATAAATCGTAATATCTTGTTCATACTCATAATCTACTTGTACAAAGGAATATCCATTATTTTTATAATGATTTTGTAAAATATATACTGCATCGTCAATAAAATGCAATTTTCTAGTTTTTACATACTGTTCCCATTCTTCTTTTATAATACTTTGAATTTTTAACTCTGAATAATTATGATTGCCTTGTATGAAAAGTTTTGGGCTATTTACATGTTTTTCTTGTGCCTGCAATGTATTTAATAATGTAAATATAAGAAATATTTTGAAATAAATTTGTTGTTGTATTTTATTTTTTATCATTTGTTTCTACATACCTAAATAATGTAAAATTTTAAATTTTTATTAAAAATCAATATTATTCTATTTTTATTCTTTGTATTCTATAAAAAATGTCTTATTTACTAAATAATAAAATAAAAACTTAAAAAATTTTACATTTTTATTTTTTTTATTGTGTTGTGTTAAATGCAAAATATGCATCCTACTTTTTTCGCACACAACTCGTATACAGTTGCTGAAATTCTTGCAAAACTTGTGGCAAAACCTGCTGCTTTTCTTGTGCTTGATAATATTTTCTATACATATCTGGCAACCAATCTGCAGCTTGATGATGAATTTCTACATCAGGAATTACTTGAGGTTGTTGTTGAATTTTTAATGTATTTGGTAACTCCTTCTGAATTTGTGAAATAGGAATATTCATTTGTTCTTGAATATCTAATGCAAAATATGTATTTTCTTTATCTATTGTCTCTGTTTGTTGTTGAATCTCCTGCCACGTTCCTTTTAAAGATACTAATTTTTTTGATTTTGAAAGAGGAACAAATTCTGGAACAAACGGTCGATCTTGTTCTGTATCTAAAAATAAGTATCCTTTTTGCGTTTCACGTTCAGCAAAATCAATTTGTAAAATAGAGCCTGCATAATATATAGGAACTAAAGATTCTTCAATTTTTTGTTGATAATGCATATGCCCCAATGCAAAATAATCAATGCCATCTGGAACTTGTGAGGGATGAACAGCATAATTTGAACCAAGATATAAGCGTTTTTCACTCCCACTGACCTTTGCACCATGAATTAAAATATGAGACACCACAATGTATATATGGTCTGGATTTTTCCCTTCTACAATCCTATTCAATATTTTTCCCACTCCCTTCGAATATAATTGTTGATGCGTATCTTCTTTTTCAAAATTTTGTGTTTGCAAAAAATATTTTTCTGAAATAAAAGGAAGTAGAAAAAAATGAACAATCTGGCCATTTTTTTCTAATATAAGAGTAGTGGGAGTAGCATCTGGATGGACAAACCCACGAATAGTAACATTTGCAAGTTGCATAATATTTTTTAAAGCTTCAAAATAATTCTCACTATCATGATTGCCAGCAATTATTACTGTTTGTATATTGCGTTTAGAAATATCATATAGAAAATCATAAAGTAATTTTTTAGAATCTGGTGATGGATTTTGATAATCATAAACATCGCCAGCAATCAAAAGCACATCCACTTCCCTTTGAAAAAGATGCTCCTTAAATTCCTCTAAAATATCTATATATTCTTGGTAGCGTTGTTGTCCATATAATATTTTTCCAATATGCCAATCTGCAGTATGTACAATTTTCATACATTTCCTTTCTCTAATATTCTTACATTTTTTGTATACTATACAAAAATCTTATACAAATATAAAATAAAAAATACAACGATATAAAAACGCATTGGTAAAAGCATTGTTTTGCTTCCCCCGAGCAACATTGTCTCCCCAGAGTAAAGGAAACTCGCACATTTCTAAGTATTCAAGCATTTTCAAGTAATTCTACGCGTTTTCATTTCGATTCACGGATTTTACAAATTTTTACGCGTTTTAATGTATTTTATGCATTTTTACGCGTTTTTATTTTCATTTACGAATTTTATGTAATTTTACGTATTTTCATTTCTATTCACACATTCTATGTAATTCTAAGCCTTTTTGTTTTCACAGACGCATTAATAAATTTAATAAATTTCAGTCCCCAGAATTCACTTCCCAGAATTTAACTCCCCAGAGCAATATTTAACTCCCCAGAGCAGATTAACTCCCCCGAGCAGATTAACTCCCCAGAGCAACATTGCCTCCCCCGAGCAACATTACCAACTCCCCGGAGCAGATTAACTCCCCCGAGCAGATTAACTCCCCAGAGCAACATTGCCTCCCCCGAGCAACATTACCATCCCCCGAGCACCTGACACTTCCCCAAAGCAACATTGCCTCCCCAGAGTACCTCCCCAGAGCAGATTAACTCCCCAGAGCAACATTGCCTCCCCAGAGCAACTTTCCATATAAAAATATATTCCTTTTTTCTCTTTTTTTTGCATTGTATTTTTGATACAATGGCGTGCAATTATTTTTTATGGATTAGATTATTGTTTGGAAGTTGTTTTTATTCTATATCTTAGTTTCTAGGTGGTCTTAGTTTCTAGGCGTGGTGTATTGATTAAAAAGGTAGGCATACGATGAAATTAGATGATTTAATTCCTATGTCTAAATTAGACAAGAAAAATGCAGCAATAGATTTTGTGAAGTTGCACCAAAATAAAGGATATGAAAAGGGCAATTGTCAAATGTTTTGGTCAGGATTGCTACATCGTGTATTTGGTGTTAAATATCCTGATGAATTCATCCAATTTGAAAAGCCTGCTAAAAATACAACGATTAAATTTATTGATGCGTACATTCCTGAAACTAAAGTATTGATTGAACAAAAAAGTTCGAATGTCAACCTAGAAAAACCAGTTAAACAAAGCGATGGTACGTTGTTATCTGCGATTGACCAAGCACATTTTTATAGTGACATGCTAGATTATTCTGAAATGCCGCGTTGGATCATTGTTTGCAATTTTCAAGAATTCTACATCTATGACATGGAAAATAAACAAGAACCGCCCGAGATTCTGTATTTAAAAGACTTACCACAAGAATATTACCGACTTAATTTTCTCATTGACGCAGATAGTACGCAAATTCAAAAAGAAACTGCTGTTTCCTTAAAAGCTGGAGAAATCGTTGCACAATTGTATGACCTTTTAAAACAAGAATTTACATCTGCGAACATGCCTATTACAGAACACGTTTTAACTAGCTTAAATATACTTTGCGTCCGCATTGTTTTTTGTTTATATTCTGATAGTTCTGAATTATTTGGTAGAAAAGGAATGTTTCAAGATTTACTTAAATCTAGAAATGAAATTAATTTACGTGAAACTTTAATGCGTTTATTTAAAGTCTTAAACCAAAAACAAAACGAACGAGATCCCTTTTTAGAAGATGATTTTGCTGCATTTCCTTATATTAATGGTGGACTTTTTCAAGATAAAAACATTACGATTCCAAAATGCACGCACGCTATCTATCATTTATTAGTTGAAGAAGCTACTAAAAACTTTGATTGGTCAGAAATCAGCCCAACTGTATTTGGTTCTGTATTTGAAAATACTTTAAATCCAGAAACTCGTGGAAAAGGTGGCATGCACTATACTAGCATTGAAAATATCCATAAAGTCATTGATCCTTTATTTTTAGATGATTTAAAAGATGAATTTCGAAACATTAAAAAACAAACGATCTTACAAGAAAAAAAACAAGCCTTACTTGATCTACAAACAAAAATTGCCTCTTTAACATTCCTAGATCCTGCGTGCGGTTCTGGTAATTTTCTTACACAAACGTACATTTCCTTACGAAAATTAGAAAATCTAATCTTAGAATCTATCCATTGCATAGACAAAGAAACAAACCAACAAACGCCTAATCTAAAAATCAAAGTAGAAATTGAAAATTTCCATGGAATTGAAATTAATGATTTTGCAGTTACTGTAGCAAAAACTGCTTTATGGATTGCAGAACTCCAAATGATGCAAAAAACAGAATCTATCATGGAACGAAAGATTCCATTCTTTCCTTTAAAAACAAATGCGTATATCCATGAAGAAAACGCCTTGCAAATCGATTGGCAAAATATCATTCCAAAAGACAAATTAAATTACATCATTGGAAATCCGCCGTTTTTAGGTTTTTCTTTGATGACAAAACAACAAAAACAAGACCAATCTAGATTGACTACACATAAAATTTTAGATTATGTGGCGTGTTGGTATTATAAAGCAGCAGAATATATCCAAAACACAGACATTCAAGTTGCCTTTGTATCTACAAGTTCCATTACACAAGGCGAACAAGTAGGTCCTCTATGGACAGACATGATAGAAAAATATGGTTTGCACATTGATTTTTGCTATAGAAGTTTTCCATGGGATCAAGAATCAGAAGAAACTATTTTATATAGAGAAAGACAATTAGAATTAGCAACAACAAGAAAACAAGGAGCACAAAAACAAGGAAGACAGAAAAAAGAAAAAAAACAAAAACAAGAACGAATAAAAAAAGCAACTGTTACGTGTGTGATCATTGGATTTTCTCAAACAAAGAATGACAAAGAAAAAACTATATTCACATACACACAAAAACCTATAGATGATTATCTAGACAAGACAAAAAACACAAAAAAATATGAAACTATTGTTATTAAACAAATTGCAAACAATATTAACCCATATTTAGTAGATGCACCCAATATTATAGTACAAAGTCGAACTACTCCAATTTGTGACGTGCCTAAAATGGTATATGCAAATAAACCTACTGATGGTGGTCATTTG
Source organism: Planctomycetota bacterium (assembly GCA_017993505.1). Lineage (GTDB taxonomy): Bacteria > Planctomycetota > Uabimicrobiia > Uabimicrobiales > JABWCH01 > JAGOMP01. The sequence continues at coordinate 47,858 of JAGOMP010000004.1, read as the reverse complement.
ATCATTGAAGAAAAAGATTATGATGAATTTATAAAAAAAGAACCTAAAGCTAAAAAATTTATAAAAAAATTAATAGGTACACAAGAATTCCTTTACAATAAAGATCGATATGCATTATGGTTAGTAGATGCCACACCACAAGAAATCAAATCTATGCCTTTAGTGCAAGAACGAATTGAAAAAGTGCGAAATTTCCGCTTAAAAAGTTCTAAAAAATCTACACGAGAAAAAGCATTGACTTCTTCCTTATTTGCTGAAATACGTCATCCAACAACAAATTACCTTGTCATTCCAAGAGTTACATCCGATCAAAGAGAATATATTCCCATGGATTTTGTATCAGATACAACTATTGCAACAGATTCACTCCATTGTATTCCAGATTGTCCTTTATATATATTTGCTATTTTAAATTCCCAAGTTCACAATGCATGGATGCGAGTCGTTACAGGACGATTTGGAAATGGTTATCGTTATTCTGCAAATGTTGTTTACAATAACTTTCCATTTCCTGAACTTACAGAAACACAAAAACAAAAACTCAATGAACTAGGACAAAATATTTTAGATACACGGGCAAAGTATCCTGATTCTAACTTAGCTGCTCTATACGATCCTTTAACTATGCCGCCTGCTCTACGAAAAGCCCATCAAAAACTAGACAAAGAAGTTGCAAAAATCTATAACAAAAACTGGGATCTTGACAACGAAGCAGAAATTGTCTCTGACCTTATGCAAATGTACCAACAACTCCTAACCACGGAGACCACGGACAATAAGAATACAGAAAACACAGAAGATGATGAGACCACGGAGACCACAGAAGATGATGAAACCACGGAGACCACGGAGACCACGGACAATAAGAATATAGAAACCACTGAAAACACAGAATTAGAAACTACGGACAAAAACAAAAACATAGACAAAAAACAAAGTACAAAGACAAAAACCAGAAAAAGCAAAAAACAAACCACGAAAAACACAGAAACCACGGACAATAAGAATATAGAAACCACTGAAAACACTGAAAACACAGAATTAGAAACTACGGACAAAAAAGAAAGCAAAAAGACAAAGACTACGAAAAATAAAAATACAAAAAACACGGAAACTACGGAAAAAGAAAACAAAGAACTAGAAAATAAACAAATAAAAGCAAAAACTAGAAAAATAAAGAAAACAGACAACAACGAAACAGAAGATAAAGAAAATAAACAAACAAAAGTAAAAACTAGAAAAATAAAGAAAACAGACAACAACGAAATAGAAGATAAAGAAAATAAACAAACAAAAGTAAAAACTAGAAAAACAAAGAAAACAGACAATAATGAAACTGAAACAGAAATCTACGCATCGAGTCCTATGACATCAAAACGAACCATAAAAAAAGTAACACCAAAAGCTACTAAAGCAACTATCAAATCAACAACTAATAAAAAAGTAGCAAAATCTAAAGTAACAACAAAATCAACAAAAGAAACAAAAACAACTAATGAAAAAATAGAAAAAAAAGTAGTAAAACTAAAAATAATAACATCAAAAGTAACTAAAACAACAACATTTCAAAAACTTCGCGTAAAAAAAGAGTGCTAGACGTTTAACTTTTATTCTAGCACCTCCCCAGAGCAAACTAATTCCCCCGTGCAACTCCTCCGTGCAATATTTGCCTCCCCCGAGCAAATTTGCCTCCCCAGAGCAATTTTATTCCCCGAAGCAACCTCACCCGAGCAAGGTTTCCTCCCCCGAGCACCTGACACTTTCCCAGAGCAACATTCATTCCCCCGAGCAAGGTTTCCTCCCCCGAGCACCTGACACTTTCCCAGAGCAACATTCATTTCCTCGAGCAAGTTCGCTTTCCCAGAGCAAATTTACACCCCAGAGCAAATTTACACCCCAGAGCAAATTTTTCACCCCAGAGCAAGAGACACTTACCCAGTGCAAGAGTAAATTTAGTAAGTTTTGTCTATCTAAGAGAAAAAGTTGTGCTATAAAAAAAAGTAAAAAGTAAATACGCAACATATTTACTTTTTACTTTTTTTTATAATGTACCGTCAAAATTTTTATTTGAGGATTTCTTTTTTCTTTTCTTCAGCGAGTTTGTCAACTTCGTCTTCGTGGGATTTTGTAGTTTTTTGGATGCTTTCTTGTAGTTTTTTGTTTTCATCTTCGCTAAGGAGTTTGTCTTTTTCTAGTTGATCGGCTTTTTTGTTGGCATCTCGACGAATGTTACGGATAGCAACTTTGGCTTTTTCTGTTAAGTCTTTGACTTGGTTTATAAGTTGTAGGCGTCGTTCTTCTGAAAGAACTGGCACTGTTAGTCTTAGCATTTTTCCATCGTTAGCTGGTGTGATTCCTAAATCGCTTTTTAAAATGGCTTTTTCAATGTTTTTGAGTGAGGATGCATCAAAGGGTTTGATGATGAGTATGCGAGGTTCTGGAATAGATACGTTGGCGATTTGTTTTAATGGAGTAGGAGATCCATAGTATTCGACTCTGATATTATCAACTAGGGCAGGAGTTGCTCTATCGGTTCGGAGTCCTTTCATATCATTGACTAGAACTTCACATGCTTTGTCCATTTTTTCTTCGACTTCTTTTAATACTTCTGCTGACATGTGGAATACCTTTCTTGTGGAGACTAATTGGAAAATTAGTTTTGGCAATCTGTAATTAGGGTTCCAACATTTTCACCCTGGATTGCTTTGAGGAGGTTGCCTGGTTTCATTAGATCAAATACAAGTATGGGTAGATGGTTTTCCATACAAAAGGAAACTGCTGTTAAGTCCATGACTCTATATTTATCTGTTAAAACTTGTTGATATGTCAAATAATCAAACTTTGTTGCTTTTGGGTTTGTATGTGGATCATCGTTGTAAACGCCATCTACTTTGGTTGCTTTAAATAAACATTGTGCTTCCATTTCCACGGCTCTTAATGCTGCTCCAGTGTCTGTTGTAAAGTAAGGGTGACCTGTTCCTGCTGCAAATATAAGAATTTTTCTTTGCATTAAATTTTCTTGTATATTTCTGAAATGGTATGTGCTTCCAATTCCTTGAATTTCGCGTGCTGTGTATATTTGACTTTGTTTGCCTCTTTGAGCAAGAAGTTCTTGGAAGAGTAGTGCATTTATCACTGTCCCTAACATACCCATATCATCAGCAACTTGGCGCGAGATTCCCGCTGTGGTAAGTTGAGCACCTCGTATGAAGTTGCCTCCGCCTACTACAATTCCTATTTGTACTTCATTATCGTGGAGTTGCACTATTTCATCTAGGATATGCTGGACTCTTTCTAAATGAAATTGACCGTTCTTTCCTAAACTTTCTCCACTAAGTTTGATTAGTATTTTATTATATTTTTTCATTTTTTTTACTGTATTGAAAAATAAAAAAATAAATATTCCCATGTATAAACATGTAAACATGGGAATAGCTTATATTAAGCTTTTTCGCCGATTTGGAAACGTACAAAACGGGCAAGTGTGATATTTTCTTTGATGGTACCAATTTTTGATTTAATGAGTTCTTCTACTGTGTATTGTTCGTCTTTGACGTAAGCTTGTTCAAGAAGGACATTGTCTTTATAGAATTTCTCTAATTTTCCTTCAATAATTTTTTCTTTTGCTGCTTCAGGTTTATCTTTGATTTGTTCAAGGTAGATCTTTTTTTCTCTTTCAATGACTTCCTCAGATATTTCTTCTCGACGGCATACTGTTGGATTTGTTGCACAAATGTGCATGCATAGATCTTTACCTAGTTCTTGGAATTCTTCTGTATTGCCTACAAAGTCTGTTTCACAGTTGAGTTCAATCATGACTCCTATTTGTCCGCCTGCGTGGATGTAAGATATGATTCTGCCTGCATTGGCTGCACGACCTGCTTTTTTGCTTGCATCTGCTAGACCTTTTTTTCGTAGAAAATCTACTGCTTTTTCAATGTCACCATTGTTTTCTTCTAATGCTTTTTTGCAATCCATGAGTCCGCAATTTGTTCTTTCGCGCAATTCTTTGATTAATTCGGTAGAAGAGGCCATTTTTTGTCCTTTCTTAATGTTTTTTTGTATTATATTAAATTTTATTGAGGGTGTTTGTATAGTGTGAAAGAACCCACAACAACAGTGGGTTCTTTTAATATTGAATTATTCTGCGGCTTCAGCTTTTTCTGGAGTTACTACGGGAGCTGGTGTTGCTTCTACCGTCGTTTGTACAGGTGTTTCGCCTTCTTGTTTTCGATCATTATCTCTTGTAAATCTTTTATTTCCACGACGCTTGCTTCGTCTTCTTCTATCGTCTTCATTTCGTTTGTCGCCATCACGATGGAATCTTTCTTTTATAGCTCCATCAGGTGCTGTACCTTGTTCTCTTTGTACGCTATATTCACGGCGATGTTTTTCAGCTATTTCTTGTTTTTCTTTCCAAACTTTTTTCCCAGCTGCAATGGCATCAGCTAATTTTGTGCAGATAACTTCGATGGATCTCATAGCATCATCGTTACCTGGGATGGGAATGTCAACTAAATCAGGGTTGCTATCTGTATCCATTAAGCAAATAGTAGGAATATTTAATTTGATGGCTTCTTTAATAGCAATGTGTTCTTTGAGAGGATCGATCACTACTAGTACACCTGGCAATTTCCCCATGTTACGAATACCTTCCAAGTTACGGAGAGTTTTCTTTTTTTCTCGTCGGAGCATGGATGCCATTTTTTTGCTTAGATCTTGAATTCTACCATCTTCCTCAATTGCTTCGAGGTATTCTAGGCGTTGGAGTCTTTCATGGATAGTGGCAAAGTTTGTAAGTGTACCACCTAACCATCTTTCAGAAACATAGTGCATTTCGCAACGTAGGGCTTCTCTTTGAATTACAGATTTTGCTTGTCGTTTTGTACCTACAAATAAGACTTCATATCCTTCTGCGGAAACGGATTTTAAAAAGTAATATGCTCTAATAAGTCCTTTTACAGTTTCTCTTAGGTCGATAATGTGGATGTTATTTCTACGACCAAAAATATAGGGAGCCATTTTGGGATTCCATCGGCTGACTCTGTGACCGAAATGTACGCCAGCTTCTAACAGGCTTTTAACTGAAATAATAGCCAATACTAAAAACCTCCATAATTGTTTGTCCGTATTCTCAAACTTGATATAAATAGCCTTTTTGAAATATTTCTCGTCTGAACATAAGTATGCATACGGACTTTAGAAATATTGTTGTTTTGCAATTTGCAAAATAAAAAGGCGTCCTTGTTTCCAAATTTGATTTTGATGTGTTTGCCAAACTCCTTTTTGGGCATGGTAATTTTTTTTGAAAAAAAAATTCTAAAAAAAATTAAAAAATTGTAGATTTCTTTTGAAAAAAAAATTCTAAAAAAATTGTAGATTTCTTTTGTTAGAAATTATAACAGTTTGTAGAAATTAATCAAATAAATTTTTCCAATTTTTTTTAAAAAAATGCTTATTTCACGAAATAAGCATTTTTTTAAATGATGTCTATGAAGTTTTATGCTTTTTAAGATTTAAAAGTACAGTTTTTACTAAGATTGTGCTTAGTTTTCTTTTTTAGATTCTTCTTTTTACTAAGATTGTGCTTAGTTTTCTTCTTTAGATTCTTCTTCATATTGTGAATAGAGAAGGCGCATGGCATATTTGTGAGCCTTGCTTAAATTGGGATCTTGTTCAATGGCTTGTAAGGCATCCATTTTCACTTCTTGTGGTGATTCAACTGGTGCATTTTTTAAGTCAACAATTTGCTTTTCTAATTCTTCGATTTGTAGCATGTATTTTTGAATCATGTCTTCTTTGTTTGCTAAATCTGTTTCCATTTTTTCGACTTGATTTGCTGCTATTTCATATTTTTCTTTATATTCTGCATTAGCTTCTTCTTGGGCTATTACTTGTTCTTTTATTTGCTGTTGTTTAAGTTCTTGAATTTCTTGTTCTTGTTTTTCTAGTAATTCTTCTTGTTCTTTTAATAGTCGTTCTTGTTCTGCCAATTGTACGCTGAATTCTTCCATTCCAGTATCTTCTTCTAAAGAAAAATGTACTTCTTCATCTTCATCTGGCAAATCAATATTTTCTGGAATAGTTTCGCTTTCTAGACTTTCCATGATTTTTTTCATGTCACGTAAGGCTAAAACACGAAGTTTTACATTTTTTTGATACATTTCTTCCATTTGTTGCAATGATTGTTTCGTTTCTTTATGGGCATCTTCTATTTTTTGTACTTCTTTCATAGAAGTTTCTATTTGTTCTTCTGATTCTAATAATTCTGCTTGTAATTTTTCAATTTCTTCGTCTTTTTCATCTAGCATGTTTTGTTGTTCTAAGATGTCATTTTCATATTCTAATATTTTTTTGTCTGATTCTAATAAGCGAGTTTCTTGGTCTTTATTTTCTGCCATTAAAGCTTGCTGGATTTTCTCTTTTTCTTGCAATTGTTTGTTTTTTTCAATCAATTCTAATTGCAAAGTTTCTGCTGCTTTTTCTTTTTCTTCTAATGTACCATATACTTGCTCTAGTTTTTCTTTATATTCCTCCAACATTTTTTGCAAAGAAGTATTCTCTTCTTCTCTTCGTTGTGTTAATTCTTTTTGTTCTTTGACTTTTTTTTGTAAGGAATCTAAGTCTTTGTCTTTTGTAATCACATTGCTAGAAAGCAGATTTAATTCTTCTGTTTTCCCTTGGATTTCTTCTCTTGCTCTTTCTAAATCTAGAATTCTTTGTGATTCTTTTTCTTGCATTTTTTTCTTTAAAAGACCAGATGCAAAAAATGTTCCCGACGCAAACGCTACTATTCCAATTAAAATTTCAATCATCATCTAGATGCTCCTCAACTAATTCTCAGATGTATTTGATGTTAAAAAATAGGGTTTTAATTTGGCTTCTTTTTCTTCTGCAGAAAGAAAAGAATCGTTTTCTTGTGCTTCTTGCTCTTCTTGTTGTTCTTGTTGTTCTTGTAAGTCATTCTCTTTTTTTTCTTCGTTTTTTGCTTGTGCTTGCATATCTTGTTTGGCTAATTCTAAAAGAGTTGCTTGGTCTGGCAAAGGTTTATTAGAAATATGAATTTCATTGGCAGGACGTTTCCATATAGCTATGTCTTCATTTTGTGCTTCTTCTGTATTTTGTTCTGTCAACAGTGGCTTGTTTTCAAAGCGATTTTTTTTGTGAAGCATAGCTTGTCCTGTAGTTGTAAACGAATATGTGGGATGGCTTGTTTTTTTAGATTCTACTTTTTTTTCTTCATGGGTAGTGAGTTTTTTAGACAAGATAGGCTTGATTTTTGAATCACTGTCAATGGATTCGTCAGTGGGATCTTCTTTTTTAGGGAAAGCTGGCTTTAATTTAGTCTCACTGTCAATGGGTTCATCAGTGGAATCTTCTTTTTTAGGGAAAGCTGGCTTGATTTTAGTTTCACTGTCAATGGGTTCGTCAGTGGAATCTTCTTTTTTAGGGAAAGCTGGCTTGATTTTAGTTCCACTGTCAATGGGTTCGTCAGTGGAAGCTTCTTTTTTAGGGAAAGCTGGCTTGATTTTGGAATCGCTACTGATCATTTCCTCTTTTTTGGGAAAGGCGGGTTTGATTTTTGTTTCGTGTGGGGAAGTTTCTTCCTGTTTAGGAAATGCCGGTTTAATTTTTGTTTCTGATATGTCGTCTAAATATTCTTGATCATCAATAGATTCATCTATATCATGTTCCCATGTTGTATAGCTACTATGTTGTTTCCCAAATACCATATCAAAATCTTTTTCTTGTGGAAAGGATTCGTCAGTATCCCATTGAAAATCATTTTCATCATCTACAGAAACAGCATCCATAGAAGTCTCTGCTATATTTTCTAAGTCAGAAAAAGTTTGAAAAATAGAATCTTCTTCCATAATATCAGCTAAATCAGCAGAAGCTACTTCTGCATCTAAAATTTCGTGTTCATCAATAGGAATAAAACCTTTGGGAAGATCCTCAGCAGATTCTTCTGTTCTAGTGTCATATTGATCTTCTAATTCGTCTTGATATTGCATCAATTCTAATGTCACACTTTGGCGCAAATCTTCTAATGCGACGTCTAAATAATCTAACCATTCTACCCCCACATTATGAACAAATTTTTGTGTTGCAATTTGAATCATAGGTGCAAGATGTTCATAAAATTTTTGTTGGAGACAAGCATTTTGTATGGCGTCTGTCCAAGAAGGTATTAATTCTTGGATGATTTCTGTTGCAACTTGTTGTGCACGTTGGCAATGATCTTTAATAGAAAAAATAGTATCTTCAATTTCAATTTCAGCAAAATTTAAATACTCTTTTAAATCTTGCAAAATATTTTCGTAATTAGCATATCGATTTTCATAATTGCTATCCAATATTTTTTGCAAAATTTTACATACCATTTCTGGGATTTCTTTTTCTTGAAAAAATTCAGCCAATGTATCTGGAGATTGACCACCTAAAGAACGATAATACATCATACCCAATGCATAAATATCAGAACGAACGTCTGTACGTTTTTTTTGTATTTGTTCTGGTGCAAGGTATGTTGCTACTGTGGGAGGTAATGAGGCATCTAAAATTTTAGCATGACTTTCATTTGTAATGATGATGTTGGATGGTTTTAAATTTCTATGCAAAATCCCGTGTTTGTACAGAGTTTGCAATCCATTTATAACATCTACTAAAACAACGCTTGCTTCTTGGCAATTTAATACACGTTTTTGAAGCAATGTTTCTAGAGTCTCTCCTTCTATAAACTCGCGAAGCACAACATGATTTTCTATGTCTACTTTATATACATCTGCTAAATTTTTGTGGCGTATTTTCTCCATTTTTTTCATTGAACTTAAAAATCGCTTCATAAATTTTGCATTGCGTCCAATAATTCCATCTAATTTTTTATATATGCTATGTCCCAATTGGGGGTGATTGGCTAAATATGTACTTCCTAATGAATTATTTCCTAATAATTTTTCTTGTTTACAATCTTCTATCAAAATATTTTCAGGCAAAATCGTACTTATAGGTGAAATTGTACTCATTATTTTTTTTATATTTAAGTCAATTTTATATAGATCTTCCTGATTTAAAATGCCCAGTTGTTCTAAAGTCTCAGAAAAAGGGATAGAAGTTCCACTCATCATTTTGCGATAATGAAAACAAAGTGGATCTCGTAGTTCTTTTACAGTAATTAATTTTTTTTCCAATAATATTTGTATTAAAAAAAGATCCGAATAATCAGGCATTGTGATGGCCTTTCATAAAATATTATGATCCTTACCTCAACATAATCATAAAAAATCAATCTTATCATATTTTATAATTTCTGTCAAAAAGGAAATATTACTATTTTTTACGTCTTAGCAAGAATCATTAAAATTTTTCATAGATAAACAAAAGAAACAATGATATAATTTAAAACAGTATAATGTTTATATTTATTTGTTATCTTTTTTATAAATGTTTATGAATTGATGATTCTATTTTTTTATGAATGTTTATTTATTTGTTATCCTCTTTTAAGAAGTATTTCATGAGAATTGTAATTACAAACGAGCAAGATTTTATTTCAATACAAGAAGAAAAAATTCGACAAGCTATTCATATGTTGCCTGGTGCAAAAGAAAAAAAATACCGTCTATCTATTGTGTATTTAAATGATGCAGAAATTGCTAAACTAAATGAACGCGATTTGCATCATGAAGGTCCAACCGATGTATTGGCATATCCTTTAGAAAAAACAGAAGGTGAAATCTATGTTTCTGCAGAAACAGCATTGCGAGAAGCCACAGAACGAAATATTGAGCCAGAAGGTGAATTAATATTGTATACAATCCATGGTACGCTTCACTTATTGGGATATGATGATCTTACAGACGAAGAGTTTAAAGAAATGCATTCTATAGAAAAAAAAGTTTTACTAGAATTAGGCTATACTTGGAATTGGGATGAAGAAATAGAAAATAGGCATGATATTGATTAAATAAATGCATGTAATAGTAAACTCTTACGAAATACATAGAAAAAAAGCTTTTGATTTTAAAAAAAAGTACTTGACAAAATCAAAAAAATTTTGTATGATATATGAACTAATTAGACAAACATTTTCTTGTAAAGTGTTCTGCGCCATTAGCTCAACCCGGCAGAGCAGCAGACTCTTAATCTGAAGGTTGAAGGTTCAATTCCTTCATGGCGCATATTAAGAGTGCTCATAAAAGCCAGAGTTTTGTAATTATGCGAGAATGGCGGAAATGGCAGACGCGCTAGACTTAGGATCTAGTCCTTTCGAGGGTGTGGGTTCAACTCCCACTTCTCGCACCAAAGAGACAAAGCAATATACTTTGTCTCTTTTTTTTATTTCATCGATAAAATACGCCTATTTTATAAATTTCCTATTCTATAAAAAAATCTTGACATAGATTTAAAAATAACATAAAAATACATGTATCTTCAACAAGATACATATAACTTATATAAATAGGGAAAAAAATGAAAATAAACATAAAACTTATTGTAGCGTTTTTATCTTTCCTCATATTCTGTGCATTTTGTTTTGCATTTAGTGATTGTCTTGAAAAACTGCCTTTATTTATCTTGCCTGGAATTTTTGTCGCTTGCTTAGTAGATTATTACTACCAATATAATCAACAAAAACAATTTGAAATTTTGCAAAATATTATACAATCTTTTGAGAAACAAGAATGGCAAAATACGAAAAATCCTTATATTTCCATTCACAAATGGTATCCTCTTGCAGAATCTATTATACAATTAGGAGGAAAGACAAACGAACAAATTAAAAATATGGAGAGTAATAACCAAACAGCATTGCAATTGATTCAAGAAATTTTAGCAAAAATTAATGAAATCGGGAAAAATATTTCCCAACAAAATAACACAATGAGAAATAGCATCACAGAAATATTAGAAATTCATAATTCTAACCAAAAGCTCAAAGAACAAACAGAAGATTTATCAAACAAAGTTCGACAAACAACAATGGAGGTGCAAAGTATTCATGATAATATGAATGAAGAAGCACAAAAAATGCACATAGCCAACAGTACTTCCCAAGATGCTGTCCATACAACGAGAGAATGCAGTGGCGTAGTAAAAGAAATGGAAGAAGGAATTAATAAAATTTCAAAATACGTTAAACATGCGAGTGAAACTATTGAAAAACTACAAAAAAGTTCTGATGAAATCGAAGATATCAGTAGTGTCATTGATGATATTGCAGATCAAACGAACTTATTAGCACTCAATGCATCGATTGAAGCAGCAAGAGCAGGCGAACAAGGTCGTGGTTTTGCTGTAGTTGCTGAATCTGTTCGAAATTTAGCAGAAAAAACACAAAAGGCAACAAAAGAAATTGTCATTATGATTAAAAATTTGCAAGAAGAAACAGCCGGCGTTGTCCATTCTATGGAAGGGGGAAGCAAAGAAGTAGAAACTAGCGTCACTATGGTCAGTAGAGCCAGCATAACATTAAAGAGAGTCACAAATACTGTTGATAAACTCCATGAAGTCCTTGATAATATACAGACAAAAACACAAGAAAAAAACCAAAGTAAAATTAAACTTTTAAACAACACAACAGAAATGAACCAAACTACAAAAAATTTTACAGAAACAATACAAACGCAAAAACAAATGTGTCATAATTTGAAAAAAAATATGACTACCTTAGAACAAATCCAACAACATAACCAACAATTTTTAGCAGAAATCAAACGAGATACAGAAGAAATAACAAAACAACTATTGACTATGGATCATATTTGGACTTTATATCAAGCTTCTCAAACAGATACAAAAAAAAATAATGTTGCGGAAAACCATATAAATAGAGGATAAAAGAATCTTATAGATATAAGATAGAAAATAAAAATAAAAAAAATAGAAAAATAAAAAAATAGTTGTTGACAAAGTGAAATAATATATTGTATACTTGTAGAAAAGTACTTTCGTAGGTACTTTATAACATGTAATCTAATTGTTACATGTACTTTACTTTAATTTTTCATTTTTTGTTTCTGTCCGTTATGGTAATGTCATAACAAAACTGTACTAATATATATATAGCTCTTTATTTTTGCCTATGTGCAAAAACGAGCAATCATACCAGAAACAAAAAATGCAGTCTCTATATAAATGGAGGGTAAAATCATGAAAAAAGGTTTTACACTAGTAGAATTATTGGTAGTTATTGCTATTATCGGTATTCTAGCTGCATTATTGTTGCCTTCTCTTGGAGCTGTTCAAGAAAAAGCAAAACAAACAAAATGTAAATTCAACATGGACAACATTGGAAAATGTCTTGCCATGTATGTTGGGGACTATGGTCGTGGAATTTTCTATCCCAATGATAGTGGTGAATCATTTATCGGTCGTCTTTTTTCTTCTCGTCTTTTAAGAGAACCTCAAGTGTATCTCTGTCCTTCTACTACAGACATCAATGAAGAAAATAATGGTACAGGTGCGAGCTTGGCAGATTCTGCTCCAGAAGGTACTACTGGAAGAAACAATGAACAAGATGATGGTGCTATTAGCTACACTGGCCGACAAAATGCAAAATTTGGTCAAAGAAAATATCCAGGGCTTTTTAGAAGCTACCATGAAACTACCATGACACCTATGGGTGCAGATGACTGGGATACAAACCCCAACCATGAAAATGGTCAATACGTTAACTTTTTATTTGTAGATGGTCACTGCGAACACCAACGTATTCCTCAAATAGGTGATACAGAACTTAAACGAGAAGATTTCAAAGGACCTGATTATTCAGAAAATAATACAGGTAATCCTTGGTATGATCCACTAGGAACGAAATAATCTTTTGTTTTCATAAAAAAACCCACACACGTGTGTGGGTTTTTTTATGTTTATATTTTTTTATAGAGAATGAAAATGAAACATCCATGGTACCATGCTACGCAAAAAATACGAAAAAAAGCTAATTCCACGTATCTTCGTATGAAATTAGAGATGGCACGACGCACTCGGAAAGAAGCAATTCTTGAGTATGGTGCCTTTTTATGTCTGTTGTTTTTTTTAATTGTGTTTCTACTTGTTTTAGTAAAAGTACGGACTGATGCTATAGCATTAGGGTATCAGATAGCACTCTTACAAAAACAAGAACGTATTTTGCAAAAAGAGATCCATGCATTGCAACAAGAATATACAGAACTTCATTCCACAGAAAATTTGCTAAAAATCAATCAAAATTTTCAACTTTTACCACCCATAGAATGGAAACTGCCATGATCCTTTTGCCAGAAAAATATTTGCCATCTATTCTACAACGTCAAACATATATATTCCTATTTTTCAGTTTTTTATTTTTCATTTTAATATGTCGATTACTTTATTTGCAAGTATATTGCCAAGAATACTACGAGAAACAAGCATTTCAACAACATTGGAAAAAGCAAACATTAGAAGCACCTCGTGGTTCTATTTTAGATCGACATGGCGTTGTTTTAGCGATGTCTGTGCCATCCTTTTCTTGTCATGCAAATCCAAGATTGATCCAAAATCCTGATAAAACAGCAACTATTTTATCGAAGATTTTTTCTCTTTCTAAGGAAACAATTTTATCGAGCATTACACACCCTAAACGGCGATTTGTCTGGATCAAGCGAAAAATTTCTTCAAAAGAAAAAGAATTAGTAGAAAAAGAAAAAATTTCAGGAATAGGTTTTGTAGAAGAACAGAAACGAGTCTATCCTCATCAACATTTAGCTTCTCATATTCTAGGATTTGCAGACATTGACCAAAAGGGGCTAGAAGGGATTGAATTGACGTTTCAATCAGAATTGGCTGGACAAGATGGTTTTCAATGGACATTAAAAGATGGTAGAACTCGCCAGCATCGAATTCTTTTGCCAGATGCTCCCACTCAAAAAATGGTTCTTGGAATCGATGTTTATTTGACGCTAGATATTCGGATGCAGGCAATTGTGGAAAAAGAATTAGATGATGTGATGGAAAAATATAAAGCATTAGGAGCAGCATGCGTTCTTTTAGATGTCAATACTGCAGAAGTACTTGCACTGTCTTCGCGTCCTACATTTAATCCCAATGTATATCAAAAATCTCCTCGAGAAAATTGGCGCAATAAAGCAATATCAGATGCGTTTGAATTAGGGTCTGTGATGAAACCACTCATTGTTGCCGCAGGATTAGCAGAAAAAAAAGTTTCTCCTCAGACTATCATAGATTGTGGTCCAGGATGGTGTCGAATCATTCCAGGTCGTACTTTGCGAGACAGTCATCCATGTGGTAAAATTTCTGTGGAAGAAGTTCTGATTCAATCTAGCAATATTGGTAGTGCAAAAATAGGCATGATTTTAGGAAAACAAAAACTATATGCATATTTATCTTCTTTGGGATTTGGTAAAAAAACAAATATAGAATTACAAGGTGAATCCATTGGTATTTTAAAAACACCAGAAAAATGGTCTGATTTTACCTTAACTTCTGTACCTATGGGACATGAAATTACAGCAACACCTCTTCAAATGACTGCTGCGTACTTAACTTTGGCAGGCGATGGAATATATCGAAAGCCTAGTATTATCCATAAAATACAATATAAAGATGGAACTTGTTTATATAAAGAGCCACCAAGTGAGTATTTACAAATTTTTCCACCTTCTCTTTTACCTAAAATGAGAGAAATTTTACATGCAGTTGTGCAAAAAGGTACAGCAAGACGAGCCAATATTAAAGAATTATCCATTGCAGGAAAAACAGGAACAGCACAAAAAATTGTGAATGGTCAATATTCCCATTCTAAGCACATAGCTGTTTTTGTGGGCTTTGCTCCTGCAGACAATCCTGCATATTGTGCCTTAGTTATGGTGGATGAACCGCAAGGTGCATCTTATGGTGGGACTGTTTCTGCACCTGTTGTAACAAATATTTTAAAACATTGTTGTTACTATGCTAAGCAATGAAAAAAATCTTGTTCTAACTGGCTTTATGGGAACTGGCAAATCTACGATCGGTTTTTTAGTTGCACAATCTATGCAACGTGAATTCATTGATCTTGATGATTATATTGAGAAAATAGAACAACGAACAATCGCAGAAATTTTTCAACAATCAGGTGAACTTTATTTTCGCCAAAAAGAAATAGAAATTTGTAATCATGTTACACAAAAAACAAATTGTGTGATTGCTACAGGCGGAGGAACTTTGCTTCAGCCATGCAATTATACATTATTTCAAAAATCTAGCGTGTTAATATGTTTACATGCAAGCTGGGAAACAATTGTACAACGAATTGGTCATGATAAAAATCGTCCTTTATTTGCCAAACAAGGGGAATTTTTATATAAACAGAGAAAAAAATTTTATGATTCTATACCTATACAAGTTTCTACAGAGCAACATATAGAAAAAATTATATTCCAAATCCAAGAAAAATATTTCCAAACAAATTATTTCCAAGAATAAGTGCATTTTTTGCATCTATAAAACTCGCTTTGTTGAAAGATATTTTGCTATATTTTCCAATAAATCCCCTATGAAAATGTTCTATTTTCCAATAAATCCCCTATGAAAATGTTCTATTTTCAAACAAATTATTTCCAAGAATAAAGTGTATTTTTTGCATCCATAAAAAAAGCTTTCTTAAAAAATATTTTATTTTTAAGAAAGCTAGTTTTTTTTCATCATTGGCATGAAAAATAAAAATTAGATTTTTTGGATCCAACCATATGGGTCTGGATCAATGCCATGTTGAATTCGAGTTAGAGCATCATACAATGCTTTTGTTTTTTCACCTACTTTGCCATCATTGATAGAATAATTTTTGTCATTGTAATGGATGGCGCCAATAGGAGAAATAACAGCTGCTGTACCGGCTGCAAATGCTTCGTCTGCCTCTAAGGCTTCTTCTAAAGATACTTTGCGTTCTTCTACTTGAAAACCAAAGCGATCTGCTGCTAAATGCAAAATAGATTTTCTGGTAATACCTGGCAAAATAGATCCGTCTAGTTGAGGAGTCAACATTTTATTGCCTTTGATGCAGATAAAATTTGCTGCACCAACTTCTTCTAAATATTTGGCTTCTTTTGCATCAAGATATAAAATTTCAGAAAATCCTTCTTTCTTGGCTTGTCCTGCAGGAAGCATACCACCAGCATAGTTTCCTACAGCTTTAATACCACCAGTACAACCTGGGGCTGCACGATGATAATCTGTAGTAACTTTTAAAGTGATTGCTTGGAATCCTGATTTAAAATAGGGACCAACTGGAGAACAATATACTAAAAATGTGTATTCACCACTAGGACGCACACCTAAAACAGGGCCTGTTCCCCAAACAAGAGGACGCAAATACAAGGAGCCTTGGGAAAGAGAATCTGTTCGATAAGGTGGAATATAGTCTTTGTTATCGCGGACTAATTGCGTCACACCATCCATGAAGATTTCTTCGGGAAGTCTTGGCATACAAAGACGTTCGCATCCCATAGCCATTCGTTTCGCATTTTCAATAGGGCGGAACATTTGTATTGTTTCCCCGTCTTGGCAACGATATGCCTTGAGTCCTTCAAATAAACCTTGACCATAATTTAGAATACATGCAGCAGGAGACATAGAAATGTCACCAAAAGGAACTAATGAGCCTTTTTCCCACTCTTCGCCAGCTTTACAACGAGCGATATACATGGATTTCGTTGGTTTATAACTAAAACCCAATTCATTCCAATTGATCGTTTTTGGATCTAGCATTGCCTTGCTCCTAAAATAAAGGTTTGTATTTAAATAAATGACTTACATTTTCAATAGACTGCCTTTAGTCTATTGTCCTGTTATTTATTATAGTTTACAATGAAATAAAAGCAAGGATTATCTTTTTTTATGTTTCTATGAAAGAAGTTTATATAAAATTTCTTATTATAATTTACAATAAAAAAATAAGGATTATCTTTTTTTATGTTTCTATGAAAGAGAAATTTATATAAAATTTCTTTAATTTCTCATAAAAAATTGTAAAAGAGTTTTTTTTCTTGCTTTGTTTTGTTACAATATAGAAACTTGACAAGTTTTGATACGTATCAACATCACATTTCAAAATTATAGGGCAAAGGAAAATCAATGTCCAACTATGCATTATCTAAAAAGAAAGCATTAGATCGCATTTTTGTATTTCAAGCTGTTGAATATGGATTTCTAACACAAGAACTATTACGAGAATGTATTCAAGAACAGGAACAACAAAGTACAGAAGACAATTTAGTTCCGCTCTTGACAATATGCAAAGAAAAAAAATATCTTACGCCATCACAAGTCAATCATTTGATGAGTAAGCGATTGGATGCATCTGTGGCACGTGCTTTTGGAGAAAGTCTCAGCCAAAAAGAAGAGCCTAAAAAACAAGTAGAGCCCATGCATCACTTAGAATTTCCTAAAGAGACAACACAACAATTCCGAGCCATTGCACGAGAAGAACGAGAAGTACTGGAACAAAAAATCAGTGAAAAAGATAGAATTCTAGATCGAGAACGAAAACAAGTAGAATTTTATAGAAGGAAATTAGAATCGTCTGAAAAGAAACTGAATGAATTTGAAGAACTCAAACAACAAGAATTGCAAGATAAACAAACTGTCATTGATGTGTTAGAAGTGGAATTGAAAAAATTCAAAGTATTATCTTTAGAAAGAGAAAATAAACTTCAAAAATTTCAAAATATTCTTTTAGAAAAAGATGACTTAGTTCAAAAAGAGCGTCAAAAATATAAAGGTCTTTTTAACCTTTTAGACCAACAAAGTTCAGAATTACAGACTTCTGAAGAAGCACGCATGAAATGGGAAGCAGAATTTGAACGAGTTAATAAAGATTTACTATTCCAAAAAAACAAACTTGCAAGAGAAATAGAAGATAAAATTGTATTAAAACAAAATTTGCAAGAAAATGAAACACGTTTGCAAGAACTCACAGATGAATTAGAAACACATAATCTCCATAAGCAAAACTTAGAAATAAAGCTCAAAGAATTTGCCACAGAATTAGAAAATGCTCGTATTAATAATCAAAATTTAGAAACAAAAATAGAGCAACTCAACGAAGAAGCTAAGCATCAGCAAGACTTAGAAATGCAAAAAATGGCGTTAGAACAAAGTCATCTTCTTGAAGAATTGCAAGCAAAACAACAAGAAAACAAAACTCATACACAAACATTTGAAGCCTTTAAGCGAGAAAAAGAAGCATATATGCAAGAAATCTTGCAATCGAAAAAACAGCTCGAACAAGATAAGAAACAGCTGGAACAAACGATCAAAGATGTTCATAACGATAAACAACAACTTGAACAATCATTACGAGATGCCAACAATAGCAAGCAACAACTCGAACAAAATTTAAAAGATATTAACAATAGCAAAAAACAACTCGAGCAAAATTTAAAAGATGCGAATAATGCAAAAAAACAAATGGAAGAAACATATAACCAAAAACGAATTGCACAAGAAGAAGAGTTGCACCAAATTAAAACTTCCTTGGAAAGCGAACTATCTCAATATAAACAGAGGTGTGAAAATCTCGAAGCCAAACTCCAACAATTCCAAGAATCTTTAGGAAATAACGACGAACTCGAACAAGAAAAAAATAAATACAAGAACCTCTTTGAAGAAGAAATGCAACGAAAGAAAAAAATCGAGCAAGAAAAAGTTGACTTAGAATTCCGTTTAAAAAGTGCAGAACAAAAAATGCAACAACTACAACAAGTCAGCGTAGATGGTAGTGACTTGGAACCAGGGGCTTTATTAGCAGGTAGCAATGGAGAACGATATATTATTCAAGAATTAATTGGTCGAGGTGGAATGGGGCTTGTATACAGTGCTCTTCGCAGTTCTGATGAAAATTTTGTAGTTGTAAAAACATTGCTCCCAGAACATATGGGAGACATGAAAGTTATTATCCGTTTTGTGCAAGAAGCTCGTACTATGTTAGAATTTAAACATGAAAATTTAGTTCAAGGCTACGATATTTACCAAGGAACTACTTTAAGCTACTTAGTTATGGAGTACTTAGATGGAAACTCTGTAGAAGATATTTTAGAAGAACAACCTATGATCGAACCACTCCGAGCTACAGAAATTGTTCTAGGAGTTGCACGAGCTCTAGAATACTTAGAACAACATCACTTAGTCCATCGAGATGTAAAACCAGCCAATATTATTATCACACAAAATGGAACACCAAAACTTGTAGACTTTGGTATTGTAAAAATGACAGATAGGAGTTGTTCTCTCACAACAGAAGGCATTATTTTAGGAACTCCCTATTACTTATCTCCTGAACAAACATATCAAACTAATGTTGACATTCGTAGTGATATTTATAGCCTTGGTGCCACATACTTCCACATGGTTGTGGGTGAAGTTCCATTCCCTGGAGATAACCCCATTGACGTGATCCAAAAACGACTCAATAAAACTCCAAGTCCTGCTAAAATTAAATCTGACTTACCAAAAAATATTTGTGCAGTCATTGAAAAAATGATGAATAGAAACATTAAAAAACGACATGAAAACGTCACAGAACTTGTCCATGAATTAGAAGATATTGTAAAATCTTTGAAAAAATAAAAAATGTCACTACCCAAGGAGACATACATGGAAACAAAAATATACACAACAAAATTGCTATCTGAATTATTCATTCAATCAAGATTTCATCCAGTTCCTGATTATATATTGGCTTTAGAATATATTTATCACCGTTTAGACTTGCTTCAAAATAGTGCTACACAATCTCAATTCAATACAAAAGTAAAATGGTTGCAACGATTGTTTCCTCATTGGCTACTTCCAAAACTCTTATATCGATTCCGCTATGATGCTTTTCTTGGGTTCGTGACAACTGAAACAGAATATAAAATTTTTGGAATGATTTCTTTTCAAAAACATCCACAAAAACAAATCATTGGAATGTTTGATGTATATATCACACCAGAATTACGTCAGCAAGGCTCTTCTTCGCAATTTACCCACTTAAGCGATATGTTCTATGAAGTGTATCAGTATTATCAGCCTTTGAATTACAAATACTTTCAATGTGGAAAAAATAGAGAAACGAGATTAATTCTCAAATGTCTACAACGAGAAAGCAAAAAAAAAGGTTGGGATCTTCCCATTGACATTGAAACAAGCAGAATTTACATTCAACATTGAAATAAGCAGAATTTACGTTCAACATTGAAATACGTAGAATTTATATTCAACATTGAAACAAGTAGAATTTATATTCAACATTGAAATACGTAGAATTTATATTAAAACAACACTACAATATAATGTTGTGTCTGCGTTTCTAATATTGGTACGAAATACACAATTGTCTCAATTTTCTACACTATCTTGTAGGGTGTAGGAAATTTTTTTTATTCAATATACATTTGGATAGGTCTATTATGTATAAAAAATTTTTTCAATATAGTATTTGCTACTGTATTATAAATCTCTTTTTATTTGCCATTTATCGCATTCTTTTTTTACATTTATTTGCTAACCAAAAAAATTACCTCATATTATTATCAGGTTGTCGATTAGACATAGCTCTTATCTTTTTTGAAATTTTTTTAATAGGAATGTATCAAATTTTAAGAGATAAACATTCCCTTCGCACTATATTTACTTTTTTTTGCACCATCACATTCATCCATATATTATATTGTACTGCCAATCTTTTTTATTTTCAAGAACGCTACCAACACCTGAATGAAGGTCTCATGGCATATATTGCCAGTCCTTATGAAATATGGATTGCAGTTTCCCCTGTTCTTAAAAACAAATGGTATCTTCTATTTATCTTTACACTCTTGATTTTTTTTTGGATCTACCTCACTATATATTTCAAAAATAGAATCCAACAACAAGACATAAAAATTTGGAATTTTCCCTGTCCACTTTTGCCATGTCTTTTTCTCACTGCTCTTTGCCTTTTGCCAACGATTGATCCTGTTATTGTTAAGAAAAGCAAATCTGCATTAGGATGGAAACCACGTTTTGCACATAGCAAATATTACACAAAATACAACAACTACATACAAAATCAAGCCATCCCTAATCCTTGGTACGAACTATTTCGAGTTTATATTGCCTTATCTTTACAAAAGCAACTTCCATATAAATTAGATAAACAAGAAGCATGGACAATCACAAAAAATATATTGCAACTTCCACATACAGATGAAAAATATCCTCTTTTACAAACTATACAATCACCGCATACATTTAATATAGAAAATATAGTGATTGTTCAAATTGAAGGTTTGACGCAAAGCATATTAGAAAAACAAATCAATGACCAATTTATCATGCCCTTTTGTCATCAACTTTCTCGTGAGGGAATCTACTTTCCTAACATATTACAGAGTTACAATGCTACTTCAGGTGGTTTTTATTCCACAGCTACAAGTATCCATAAAGATCCTTTTCAGGAAAAACAAAAAATTTTCACAAACTCGGAAATCAACTGCAACTTTGCTACACTTACGAAACTCTTGCCGAGCGAAGAATATACATTCTACATGGCAACTCCTTTTCGACAAAACATCAACGACTTCATTACATTTACTACCAACCAAGGATTTCAATCATATACATATAATGAATTCCATAACTGTCTCAAAGAAAAAGACTTACTAGAAAAAGCTGAAGACATGCAAGGCATATTTGATGAATACTTTCTACAAGAATGTGCAGAAATTCTAGAAAACACAAAAACAAAATATGTCATGCACCTCATCACAGTCACGAGCCATTCACCATGGACTACTCCAGATGATTTTCCCAATATATTTTCAACCCAAGCATTCAACGCCTATCACTATACAGACAAAAGCATAGAAAAATTCATAAAACGATTGCAACAAAATAAAGAACAATATAACAAAACTCTTTTTGTATACTTAGCAGACCATGTTGGTTATTGTTTAACAGAGGACTTTCTAGAACGAAATAGAATTCCTTTAATATTTCATCATCCTCAACTCAACAATGCATACACTCATCACCAAACTGTATACGGAAGCCAAGTTGATGTATTGCCCACTATACTGTACATACTTGGAAATACACATCATTACAGCGGATTTGGTAAAAATCTTCTATCTTCCCATGCCCACGAAATTCCTGCACTTGGTGGAAATAGAGAATATGGAATCTATTATAAACAACCTTGGCTACTACAATATTCTCCATTCTTAAAGCAAACTACATTGTACCAAGTTCAAAATAACACATTAGACTATAATAACCAAGCAGAACAGCAACCAGAACTTACAGCTACACTTCTCAAAGAATATTTAGCACAATATGAAACAGCTCGTCGCCTTGTACAAGAACAAAAAATTTATCCAATACAAGATACAAAATAGCATAAAATCCATAAAAAAAATGACTTTATGTATTATTTCCATGATGTATGGTTTTTAAAACGATTTTTTGTGTATTGTTTTTCCATATTTTATGGTTGTGTATATAGAAACAAGAAAAAAAATGCAAAGAACATAATATTATGCTCTTTGCATTTTAAATAAAAAATTTAAAAATAAATGAACTCTAATTATTCTATCTGAGAATCTGTTATGGAAATATTTTTTTCAAGTTCTTCAATTTTTCGTAGAATTGCTTTAGGTGATTTTTCACCACGAGCTAGAATAAGATAGCCTACGGGAATCACATATAATGTAAGAATACAAGCACTAAAACCACCGAAAAATACAACTGTGCCAAGACATTGGCGGCTTACAGCACCAGCACCAGAAGCTAAAAGCAAAGGAATTGCACCAGCTACTGTAGAAATACCAGTCATTAAAATTGGTCGAAGTCGCATTTTAGAAGCTTTAATTACCGCTGTTTCAAACGATTCTCCTTCGTCTCTTAATTGGTTTATAAATTCTACAATCAAAATTCCGTTTTTTGCAGCAAGTCCAATGAGCATGATAATTCCAATTTGAGTATATATATTCATACTCATATTAGCAGCATTGAGTGCTAAAACTGCACCAAACATTCCTAAAGGAACTGTGAGCATAACAATGAAAGGACTAATAAACGATTCAAATTGTGCTGCAAGTACAAGGTAAGATATAAGTAATGCCAAGACAAACACAAAATACATAGAACCAGAAGATTGTTTGAAATCTTTGGAAGCACCTTTATATGAAATTTGTGTGTATTCTGGTAAATTTTCTCGAACAGATTTTTCTAAATATGCAAGTACATCGCTCATTGTATAACCTGGTGCAATATTCCCTGTAATGGTGATCGAACACGTTCGATTATAACGATTCAATCTTGCGGAATCACCGACTTCTCGCAATGTGACTAAATTATCTAAAGGAATAAGATCTTGTGTTATGTTGGAACGTACATAAATGTTACTTAAATCTGTAGGCGTGGCACGACTTTTTCTATCTGCATGAAGGACTACGCTATATTCTTGCCCTCTGTCTACAAACGTGGTGACTCTCTTAGAACCCAACATTGTTTCTAGCGTGGAACCAATTACAGATGCATGCACTCCTAAAGCATTGGCACGTTCTACGTCAATATCTACATGAAATTGTGGAGTTGTTTCTTTATAATCATAGTCTACTTCTGTTATTCCAGGATATTCATTGGCCTTAGCCACAATAATATCACGCCATTTTACAAGTTCTGCATAATCTGGGCCACCAAGTACAAATTGAATGGGATACCCTCTTGTATTTAAACCTGTAGGCATAAAACTAAGTGCACGCATTTCTGCAATATCTGCTAATTTCTTCCGCATTTCATTTGCAATTTCTTGGGCACTTCTTTCTCGCTTTCCCCAGTCTTCCAATTGTACTAAAATCAAACCTCTATTCGTTGCCCCTTGACTATCGCCAAATGTTGGTACAATGCTCATCATAGTACGAGCCTCGCCAGATTCAATTAATGGCATAATCATATGAATGGCTTTATACGAAGCATCATTCATAGCATAAAAATTTGTACCTTCTGGCATCATCATGCGAACATTAAAACCTGCTCTATCTTCTTCTGGTTCATATTCAGCAGGTAGAGCAGTCCAACCCCATACTATAATGACACAAAGAGAGAAGAATAAAAAAATGACAATGGTCTTTATTTTACATACTTGAATCAAAGTCCATTCATACACCATTTCCATTATGTTCATCATTTTACTAATAATAATTCCAATCCATGATACTTTAGCATCTGCTGAAATGAGTTTTGAACAAAGCATAGGGGCCAAGGTCAATGCAATAAAACTAGAAAAACAAACTGCAGCAGTCATTGCTACAGCAAATTCAGCGAAAATTTTCCCTGTTTTTCCTGCCCATAAAGAAATAGGCATAAACACAGCTACTAATACAAGAGTAGTAGCAATGACTGCAAAAAATATTTGTTTTGTGCCATATACAGAAGCAAGAAGAGGGTTTTCTTTTTCTTTTATAATGCGACGGTCAATATTTTCTAGCACAACAATTGTATCATCTACCACCATTCCAATGGCAAGCACAAGAGCTAATAATGTGATCAAATTGATACTGAAGTTAACCATATATAAAACGATAAAAGCACCCATTAAAGCAATAGGAATCGTAAAAGTAGGAATAAGAGAAGTTTTTAAATTTCCTAAAAATAGAAAAAT
The DNA here is from genome assembly GCA_017993505.1 of Planctomycetota bacterium. GTDB lineage: Bacteria > Planctomycetota > Uabimicrobiia > Uabimicrobiales > JABWCH01 > JAGOMP01. Next base: position 23,209 of record JAGOMP010000004.1, on the reverse strand, counting down.
AACAAAAACAACAATGATACTAGAAATGAGTAGCGAACTTTTTACTTCATCAATAGAAGCTTGTATAAAAATAGAATCATCACGCAAAATTTCCATTTTCATGCCTTCTGGCAAATCTGGTTCTAATTCTTTCATTAATTTTTTTGCTGCTGCTACAACGCTTAAAGTATTGGCAGTAGACTGTTTATTAATGCCTAAACCAACCATAGGCACGCCATTGGAGGTGAAAATTTGTCGTTGATTTCTAGGACCAATTTCTACATTGGCAACATCTTGCAATCGAATATAATTGTCTTCTCCGATTTTCTTAATCACCATATTTTTAAAATCTTCTACTGTGTGGTATTGTCGTGTAATACGCACAGTAAATTCACGGTCTTTTGATTCAATACGTCCGCCAGGATATTCTACATTTTCTGCTTTCAAAGCTGTTTCAATGTCACTAACTGTGATATTGCGAGCTGCCATATTGGTTCGATTGAGCCAAACACGCATAGATTGTTCTTGGATACCTAAAATCATGCTTTCTGCAACACCTTCTAATACAGAAAAACGATCCACTATATAGCGGTCTAAATAATCTGAAAGTTCCATTCTAGAAAGATTATCGCTTGTAAAACAAATAATCATCACAGGAAAACCAGCAGCATCATATTTTGCTACAACAGGAGTATCTGCTTCATCAGGCAATCTTTGGGCAATGCGACTTACTTTATCCCGAACGTCATTTGCCGCAATATCTATGTCCCGATTAATATCAAATTCCAAAGTGATTCTTGATTGACCATCTGAACTTTGTGATTCAATAGATTCTAGCCCTTCTACTCCCGAAACTGCACTTTCAATAATTTGTGTAATTTTTGATTCTACAACGCTTGCTGATGCACCATCATATAAGGTGCGAATGTTGATCGTTGGAACATCAATATCAGGATACTCGCGTACAGAAATTCTTGACAATCCAATTACCCCAAAGACTATAATAATGAGCATGAGTACAGTCATTGCTACAGGTCTGGCAACTGCTATTTTGTAAAAATTCATCTATTGTCCTCCTTTTGGGAGGTTTCTTTTTTTTCTGACTTTTCTTTTTCATCATCTTCTAAACGAATTTGCATTCCATCTACGAGTTTTAAAACGCCATCTGTGACAATATATTGTCCTGATTTTAATCCTTTTTGAATTTCAACATATCCATTGCTACGCATTCCCAGACTCACTTGTGTTCGTTTGACTGTTTGAGAACGTTTGTGGTATACAAATACATATTGCATTTCCCCAATACTTAATATAGCTTTTTCAGGAATCATAATGGCATTATATTTTCCAAGGTTCAATTGTACAATAAACAACATCCCAGGAGCTAATTTTCGTGCATCGTTTTTCACTAGAGCACGAACAGAAACACTACGAGTGAGAGGATCAATTCGAGGTGAAACAGCACTGATTCTACCTAAAAAAACAGTACCAGGATAGGCTGAACTAATCAAACGAACTTGCAAACCATTATGAATTTTATAAAAATATTTTTCTGCAACTTTAAATGAAATTTTAATTTCACTTACATCATCAATCGTTGTGATTGTTTTTCCAGGAGTGACCAAATCACCCATACTTACATTACGCATTCCTAATTTCCCAGTAAAAGGAGCTACAATTCTGCGGTTGTTGATTTGATACTTGACCATATCAATCACAGTTTGTGCCTTTGCAACAGCAGTTTGACTTACTGTATATTCTTTTTTAGAAATCGATCGACTTTCACTTAATTTTGAAATTCGTAGAAATTCTCGTTCTTGTTCTTCTAACTCTACTTCAGCTTGTACAAGTTCAGCTTGATATTGAGCATCATTTAATTGAACAAGAACGTCGCCTTCTTTAACATATTGTCCATCTTCAAAAAATACACCTGTGACTTTTTCTGTTACATTGGAACTAATATCGACAGATTCTTTTGCATAACCTGTTCCAATACTTTCAATGGATTGGTTAATTCTCATCATTTTTACAGGGGCAATGTTGACTAGGGGGACACTCCCACCGCGTTGTCTTTGGAATTGCTCTCTACTATTTGTTTGTTGTAAATAAAAATAAACAGTTATAGCAAGAATAGTTACACCAATAATAAATTGTAATAATTGACATAATAATGTCTTAATTTTCATAAAAATTCCTTTGTATTCTTTACCTAATACCAATAAATTCTATTAAAAAATTTGTACTTTCAATTTTTATGTATTGTACTTTCAATTTTTATGTATTGTACTTTCAATTTTATGTATTGTACTTTCAATTTTTATGTATTGTACTTTCAATTTTATGTTTTTTATGTATTGTACTTTCAATTTTATGTATTGTACTTTCAATTTTATGTATTGTACTTTCAATTTTATGTATTGTACTTTCAATTTTTATGTATTCTTAATATACCTAATGAATTATATTAGAAAATTTGTACTTTAATTTAAAGGAAATTATAAAAAGATGCAAGAAAAATATTCATCAAGATCTATTTTATCAACTCATCCAAAAAAAATGAAAAATAGAAATCATGTGGCAAAAAGGATACAAACATCTTGAAAAATGAAATGAAATCATTATAATAATGAAACTAAATTATTATTATAAGTATCATGGTTAAATAAATATACTTAAAGCCTTTTGTATGGTAGGGTTCAAAATTATTTTTCTTTGACTTATATATTATGATTTGATAAACTGAAATGAAAATTTTTCGTATAATTAAAAATTGTTGATTTTTATATAAGGTGGGAAGGGTAAAAAATGAGATTTAGTTTAATCGCATTGCTTTGCTTCATTTTTTCATTTGTTTGTATTTTTCCTCCGCAAGTGAAAGCACAAGAGGACATTGATAGTAATTTAACATTAATAGATTATGAATTAGAACTGTTTATTAATTATGTTGCAAAAAAACTAAATAAAAGGATTCTATATGATAATAGCGTTAAAGGGCGTAAGATTTTTTTAGTGTCCCCTAGTGCAGTTTCTGACGATGATTTGTATAAAATATTTTTATCTATTATTGAATATAATGGTTATATTTTAGAAACCACAGGCACAAATGGTTCAGAAGTAATAAAAATTAAACGAAGTACGCAAGGACCTTGGACACAAACTCGTACAATCTATACAGAAGAGGAATTAGAAAGCATTAAAGGACAAGACCATTTTATTTCTATGGTTATGAAATTAACGTACATTTCTGCTCGTGAAGTACAAACCATTTTAAGAGCTTTGCGAATTGTAAACCCCCAAGGTGGAAACTTGGCTGGTATTGAGGGATCAAACACTATTTTAATCACAGATTTTGCACCCAATGTCAAACGTATCTATGACGTTATTAAACTCATGGATCAACAAGGACCAGAAAGTGATTTTAAAATTATTCGATTAAAAAATGCAATTGCTGAAGAAGTCGTAGAAAAATTAACAGAATTAATTGCAAAGGATAAAAAAACAGGTGTCGCGGGTGCAGGTGGTATGGGCATGGATGTAGAAAATATTAAAATTTCTGCAGATCGACGTCTAAATGCTGTGATTTTGCAAGCATATCAAGATAAAATGAAATTGATGATTAATTTAATTGAAGAATTGGACCAAGATTTAATAGCAGAACCTAGTTATATTCATTATATTCGCTTAAAACATGCGGATGCTACAAAATTGCAAGAAACTTTGACAAAATTATTAGAAGGTGGCGGTTTAAGTAAACGTGGTGCAGGTAGTACTGGGAAAGTTGCTTCTTCTACAGGTACAGGAGAAATGATCCAACCTTCCATTCAAGCAGAATCTCAAACAAATTCTTTGATTGTCAAAGCAGAACAACAAGATTGGAAAGAAATTGAACAAATCATCAAACAAGTAGACGTAAGACGACCTCAAGTATTAATTGAAGGTGCATTGATTGAAATCAGTCCTGATGAAATGATGGGGCTGGGCATTGAATTATTTTGGGCAGAAACTCCTGATAAAGATAGAGTTACATTTGGAGGCGGTTCTGATTTTGGTTTTTCAAATTTAGTGGCCATAGATAAAGACGGAGAAGCTAGTCTCATAGATGGTAGTAAAAAAATCGAAGCTGAAAAAATTGGGAAAATACCCTTTAGTAATAGAAAGGACATTAGCCGAGGCATCAATGCTTTTTTAAATTACAAAGATGTTTTTACAATGCCTATGTTGCTCAAAGCTATGAAACAGGACGGCAAATTCAAAATTTTATCTATTCCTAGCGTTTTGACAAATGACCATGAGCAAGCAGTGATAAAAGTTGCTGATTCTTCACCCTCAAGCAAAATTACAGAAAATAATTCAGGATCGCAAACGCAAGGTATTGATAGTTTTATTGAAGCTGGAACTACATTGACCATTACGCCACATATTAGTGGTGAAGCTAATTATCTTCGTCTAGATATAGACCAAAGCATTGATGAATTTGATAAAAGCCAACCAAGTATAAGTGGTGTATATCCTAAAAAGGTTCGTCATATTCAAACTTCTATTACAGTACCTGATGGTCAAACAGTTGCTATTGGTGGTTTTACATATGATAAAGAATCTGAATCTATTGAAAAAATACCTCTTTTAGGTGATTTACCTCTTATTGGTATTTTATTTCAAACTCGCATTGTAGAACATGCAAAACGCAATATTTATCTATTCTTAACTCCTAATATTTTCAGAGAAGAATCTTTTTCTGACTTATACAAACATTCTTACGACTACAAAATGAAAGTCCAAAATATGGGCGGAAATATGAATGCTATTGATGCCAATTTCAAAAAATACCAACAAAAATATGGTGTAAAACAAGGTGAGCTACGACCTATTTATATGATGGACTACAAAACTCCTTATGTACAGAATCCTTCTCAAAACTAAATTAAAAAATAAAGCGAAAATTTCAAATTTTCGCTTTATTTTTCCATCAGAAAGCAGATAAGATGATCAATAAAAATAAATTATTAGAAATCTTTGTCACGAATGGATTATTAGACGAATCAAAAATAGGCGAAATTATTGCAGGTTCTGAAGAATTTAACTTATCTATCGACCAGTTTATGATCCAGAGAGGATATATTACAGAAAAAGATTTTTTGCAAGTTTTTGCTGATGAATTTGGGTTTCGTCTTGTTGAAAAAATTGATCCGTCTTTAGTTCCTGAAAGTTTCTGTCGTAAAGTTCCGATTAATTTTTCACGCAATTATAATTTGATTGCCATTGGCATGGAAGGCAATATTTATCAAATTGCTACATGCACGCCACTTTTAACACATCCTATGGATGAATTGGCGAGTCTTTTAGATGCAGAATTAGACAGTGTTTTAGCACCTCGCTCTGAAATTGTGGCTGTTATTAACAATGCATATAAACAAAATATTAATAGTGAAACAAATGTTGCTGATTTAGACGAAGACTCTGATGGTGTGGATGACTTTGATGAAGAAGAAATGGATATTTTAGATGCGTCCAATAAACCTCCCATCATTCGCACCGTCAATAACATTATTTTACAAGCCATCAAACAAAGGGTGAGTGATATCCATTTACAGCCCTATGAAGAAAAATTGCAAGTTCGATATAGAATTGATGGTATTTTATATGATGTACAATCTGTTCCTAAAAAACACCAAGATGCGATTATCAGTCGTGTTAAAGTTATGGGACGAATGGATATTGCAGAAAAACGATTGCCTCAAGATGGACGTAAAACCATTAAAATGGGCGATTCAGAAGTTGATATTCGTATTTCATCTGTTCCCACATCGCATGGCGAACGAATTGTGATGCGTTTATTAGATAAATCTGCTCGTATGTATTCTCTAGATGAAATTGGGCTAGATAAAAAAAATCTTAAAATGATTGAACAATTCATTCATTTTACACATGGAATTATGCTAGTAACAGGTCCAACAGGTAGTGGAAAATCTACTACATTATATGGTTCTTTATTGAAAATCAATGCTATTGAAAAAAATGTAATGACTATCGAAGACCCGATTGAATACCATCTCCGCAATATTAGCCAGATCCAAGTTTCAGAAAAAAAAGGTCTTACATTTGCTATGGGATTACGGACATTACTTCGCCAAGACCCAGATATTATTATGTTGGGTGAAATTCGTGATGAAGAAACAGCTAGAATCGCTATACAAGCAGCATTGACAGGACACTTAGTGTTTTCTACTATGCACACAAATGATTCAGCAAGTGCTATGACTCGATTACTAGATATTGGTGTGGAACCTTATTTAGTTTCTTCCTCTGTGATTTGCGTGATTGCTCAACGATTAGCACGGCGCATTTGCACAGGATGCCAAGAAGAATATGAACCTACAGTTGCAAAATTGCAATCTATTGGTTTAAGTCGTACTGATTTAGGGCCTAAAGGCACACTTATGGCGGGAAGTGGTTGTGAAAAATGTATGAGAACAGGCTATAAAGATCGAATTGGTTTGTATGAAATTTTGCCCATTACTGATAGAGTTCGTGAACAAGTCATCCAACGTTTAGGAGCCACTATTATTAAACAAGAGGCTGTAAAACGTGGTTTGCGAACTTTGAGAATGGATGGTGCTAAAAAAGTATTAGAAGGTGCAATTACTATTGATGAAGTTCTACGTGTCACACAAATGGATACAATATAATTAAATAAAACGAAAGATAATGATGTATGGAAGAGGCACACGTTTTAAAAAAAAATATTTTAGAACTCAATGAACAAGCCGTGGATCTCATGCAATGTGATATGGAAAAAATATGGAATTTATATCACAAATCTTTAGAAATTCGAGAGTCATTTAGCATTTCATTAAATATTCTAGAAGAAAATGATTTAATTTTATTATCTCAAACATTAACAACTGCCGAATTATCAATTTATCAAGAACTATATCAAAGATTAAAACAATCTCCTCAAGAAGCCAAAAATTGGCTTGCTAAACGTATTAATGAGTTGGAAATTATTTTCAATGAGATTGATTATAATGTTCAACTCGATAGTCATATTCTTGTGGCACAAGTACAAAGTTATGCAGTAGAATTATTATTTTTAAAAAAATTGGCTGTTCATTTAGAAAAAAATATTGACCAAAACATATCACCTGATATTTTTAGCGAAGTTTATGCTTTTATTAGTCAATCTTATCGTTTAAAAAAAATTTATTTTAAATGTATTAAAGCACGAGTACAAAATTTAAGTGATCAAGTATTGCAGGAAGAAGTACGCGTGTTTCAAGCAGAAACAGAACGTCTTCTTGCACAGGATGAAATATCTTTTGAACAAATAAAAAAAATCACACGTTGGGGCAATGTCATTCCATCTAATATGAGTCGACGCAAAAAATCTCATCGTGTAATCTTTAATAATTGTAGAAATGCTAGAAATAATTTAAAAAATTATATTCTCCAAAGGATACAAGCAAGTTTACCAGAAGATGCAGAATCTTGGACGGACCACTTAATTACAGAAATGCAAGAACGATTTGATGAAGCCATTGTCAGCATTGAAGAAGTTAGTCTTGCAAAAACAGTGAAAACACTGACTACAATTAAAGAAGATTGTAAATGGCTACTGAAATTTCTGAAAGAAAATTATAAAAATAATAAAAATGATAAAAAATTAAAAAAAAAATACAAAAAGGTAAAAAAACTATATCGATCTGTCGTTACCGAATTACAGGAACAAGAATTACAAGAAAAATTAGAATCAATTTTTGGGAAAAAATTTGTATTTTATTTTGAAAATTTTATTATCTTCTTAATTTTTCTTATGATTCTATTATTATTTTTAGACGATACTAAATATTTTTCAGAATATAAATTTGATTTAGCACCAAAATACGCCACAGATTTAAATGATGCAGACACAGCTGGTATGGCAAGCAAAGTAGAACCCTTACCTAAAGCTATCTATAAAATTTTTGAAAAAAATCAATACGTATTATCGCAAGATATAGTTGTGCTTATCCATAAATACCATCAAGAATGGGAAATTGTAGATAAAAAACATGGATATTCCTTTTTAGTGATTGCAAAAGACCATACATTAGAAGTCCGCTTAATTGGAAAAATACACACCTTTTTTCGTTGGCTAGACTTAATCATATGTTTTATATTTTTAATGGAAATTTTCACAAAACTTATTTTAGTCAAAGGAAAACTGTTCTACTTTTATCGCCATTTTCTTATTGATATCTTACCTTCGATTCCAGTCGGTTTCATTTCGACTAGTTTACAAAGAATGGAATATGCAAAATTTGCACGATTATATCGAATAATACGACTACAAAGAATTGTTCGATATATTCGCGTCATTCGACCTGTTATTCGAATATTTCGTGTCATTACATTTCTTGTTCGTGGAATTGATCGACTTGTAAAACGCTATGCACGATGGCTCAATCGAAATATTGTTTTTTTTGGTTCTTTTGATGAAGTACAAGAACTTCAAGAACCCACATTCCTACAAAAAATCCAAGAGTTGCGTACTCATTATATTTTTAATAATCGACGTTTCTATGAGAATTTAGAGCGTCCTCAGCCTTTTATGATTGCCTACATAGTTTCCTTAGAAATTCGTTTACAAACACCAGATGAAGGAATTATTATTGCAGAAAGTTATTCTTTAAAACCTGATATTTTAATTGAAGACATCATGCATTTATTTTTAAATCTACAAGGAAAACAAGTAGAAGACATACTTGGACGTGACTTTTCTTATGTTATACATCAATATATGGGATATTTAGACGCTCCTTTAATACGACGACTTCCTATTGTCAAACGTATTTTGGCTTTGCATAAAAAACATTTAGCACCAGATTTTACAGCACGTATTGGTCGATTATTCGGCAGAATGCTAGAACGAATCTTGGCAAGTATATATTGGTTCTGTGATCTATATGGCGTTGTAACTGCATCTCGTTTATTAGATAAAATTGCCGATAAACTTATTCTTACTTTTAAACATCCTACGAAACGTTTATTTATGTTTGGTGGATTTTTTATCCTTGCAAATCTGCTTTTTAGCATGCTCCCTTTCCCTTTTATGAAGACTATACTCAACTACACAACTAAAATATTTGGAATGCCTTTGATTATCATGGGCTGTATATGTCTTATTCCTTTTTTATTTGGATATTGGCTTAGAAAAGTTGCAGGCGAAGCTAGTGGATTTTATGAAAAAATAGCAGAGGCACAATTCATTAACTTATTAAAAACATTAAAAATAGAAATTTTAGAACAAGATTTACAATTTATTCACGATAGAGTTTTACAGCCTGAAGTCAGAATACGACAACAAGAAGATCGCAATTTCCCCGAATCTATTACATTAATGGAACAAATGCGAAATAATATTACGAATATGCAAGAAGAGGAAGAGAGTAATGAAACTGTCACTCGAGAAGAAGTCAGTAGCGAACGACTATACCAACAAGTTTTACTCCTATACAAAGATTACTTAGATGGAGCTCCCTTACATAAAAGTGATATAAAAACTACAGAACAATTTTTAGGAAACATTATCATCAGCAATATTCGAACACATCGATTAAGATATACAAAAAAACAATTTAAACAACTATCACGACTTGATTTAACAAAAAATCGTAGTTTTTTTAGTCCCTATTTATGGTTTAGTTTCATTACACAAAGCATTTGTCATAATACAGCTCAACTCATTTTTGAATATAATAAACATGCCATACGAAAATCCCTTCTCAATATGCAAACAAAAGAGAATAGAGCACATTACTATAAATGGCTTAACAAACGCTCTGGGAAAAAACGTCGAGCTTCTGTAGAGAAGATTCCATCTCCTGAACTTTCTAAGAGAAAAAAACTAAAATTATTCAAACAAACATTATTCAAATGGGAAAATACAAAACCAGAATATAGTACCACGTATTTTAATGCACTCCATTTTCTTTCATATAATCCAAGTCAAGATGAAATGATTCGATTCAATTTTAGCGAAGAACTATACGAAATATTCTGCAAAGATAGAGAAAATATTATTCGAACTGTTTTTGGTACATATCCTTTGCGCAATCTCCCTAAACCACAACGTTCTATTAATATGTATCAGTGGTATCACGAGCATCTAGCAGGAGGGAGAATATTTTTATTTCCATTCGTATTAATATGGTGGGCTTGTAAAGCTATTTGGTTTTCATTCAAATGGTGTTGTGTGAACATTAATAGATTATTAAAGCGAGATCAATACTCTGAATTTGAAGTGTCTCCCAAAGCAGATTTTGATGTAGCCATTCGAAAAATCAATCGAATGCGAAAACCAATCTATATGGCATGTGCAAAATTACGTGCTCAATACGATTTTGAATATTTAGGACTTTCTTTACCATGGTCTGAGGATTTAGCAACTGATTCTATAAAAGAAACAGATGAAGAAAAACAACATGTTGCTCTATTAATGCAAGATTTAGAATACATCCATGCTCTTAACCATGAATATGACTATTTTCGTGAATTAATTTCTAAAAGAAAAAAACAATTACGAAAATTCATTCAATTTGTTGAACAACAAGGGTGGGTAGAAAACGGTTTTATTGAATATTTGAAAAAAATTAATCCCAATATAAATATACAAGCCAATAGTTTAGTAAAAGAACTCCAACATCGGCATTACCAAATTTTAAGAGCATTGGCAATTGCATACACCATTGATTATCGAAAATTGTCTTCCCTTCTTAATGCTAAAGAAACTCTTATGGAAGTATTTGATGCAACTTTAGAATCAAAAAAATTATCACTCATCCAAGAAATTCGTATTTTCTTTTTAAGATGTAAACGACGATTGAGTACTTGGCATAATAATTGGGAATATGAAAATTTTAAAAAATTTTGGAAAGATATAGAATACGATAAAAAATATAATAATAAAGATAAAAAACGCTGTTGGAAAGCATATATTGAGAAACGAACCCAACTCAAAGAAGTTCTCTTTATTATCAAAAATGAAGGTGATATTGTGATTATAGATGAAATAATAGAAAGTATTATTTTAAATTCAAGCTCTTGGTCAGATGAGCTACTTTCTCTTCGAACGATCCAAACACTTTCTGTAATGGATGTAAAAAACTATAGGCAGTATATTGCACAACTAGGAAATTATTAAATTGAAATTTTGTTGAATATAAAAAAAAAACATGATATGATTTCCAATACAGTTCACATAAACAATACAGAATTTTCATAAGTAATATTCAAAGTGGAAAGGCAGAAGTATGAATAACCTAGAAGATTTTAAAAAGATATTGATAAAATTTGGTGGCTGGATTGCATTAAGTGTAAGTGTTTTAATGATTATCGGTGCTTTTATCTCAACTGCTGATAGTCAAACAGAGAAAAAAATTAAAGAGATAGAAAAAGACTATAACTACATACTAAAAGAGATGAAGAATCAAGAGGTTCATGTTAAAGAACTTCCTCCTTTTCTTGATATTGTTAGAAAAACTTGGGAGAAAGATACACAAAAGCTTGCTATTGTTAAGCAAGATTTTATATATGAAACAGCCAAAGAGATTTTTAGACAAGGAGTTGCACCTAGTTTTCAATGGATTAATCTTCCTAGTAATTTTCAAATTAATATAGAACGTGAAAAAATTGATCTTTCTTGGAGTGCACCTGATAAACTTATTGGTGATGATGGGGAATATAAAGATTTAGCAGACGTAGCAGGATATCACCTCATTAAAGAATGGAAAGCTGACAATAAAATCCAAAGAGACATTATTCGTCTACAAGAAACAAGCTACGAAGATACTGAGATTGAACCAAAAGTTACTTATTCCTATAAAGTACGTTGCTGGACAAACAATACAGAAGCTAAAGGTGGTGAAGCCCTTACAAAACAAGATATAACAGAATTTAATCTTCCTAAAAATATAATAGTTAGCAAATATACAGAAAGAAAATCAGGGTCTATTTTACCTTTATATGATTTAGTATTAAAAGGCGTAGCAGGCAACACAGCATTTATAGAACTTATGAAATGGGAAAAAGGCGATTGGAGAAAAGTATCTGCTCGAATAAGAAAAGGTGAAAAAATTGAAAAACGAGCATATATCAAAGAATTACAAAAATCAATTTACTTTAATCCTGGTTGGAAACTTATAGGAATTCGTCCTAATGTCAAACGTTCTTATATGAAAGAAGTTAGACAACTCAAAATCGATCCTATTACAAAAATTCCAGTAAAGGATATTGATGGAAAACTTGTATACGAAACAAAAGAAGAAAAAGTATTCTACAATACAGCTGCGATTCGATACCAAGATGAAAAAGGAAAAATTGAACTTAAATACCAAACTATCCCAGGGATAAGACAGAACTAATAAAATATAACGCTGAAGAACCACTATCTACTTTATTGCAATAGGCATTAGATGTGTTATAGTGGTTCTATTCTTGTCCAAAATAGAGAATTTTTTATTGGCTAAAGGGGCAAACAATGACATACAAAAATGTCACAAATTCTGATGCAGTACCACCTACTGACAATGCAGCGTTTTTGAAAAAGTATAAATATAGTCCAACAATTTTATCAGACTCACATTTTACACTTTCAAAATCACAGATACACAATTCATCATCTAGAGAAACAATAGATATACTACCCAAAAAAGACCAAACAAAGATAGCTGATGAAAGTACTTCCGAAGAAAACATTCCATTAAATATGGAAGAAACACGCCTTGATTTATTTCAACCTACCAGTCCATCAGAAAAACAAAGTGAGCTGTTATATCCCAATAAAATGAACTCAGAAAATGGAGAAAATTATTTGCCTCTTCAAGAACAAAATATACAACTGTCTGTAGAAAAAATGCAACCATCTGCAGAGAGAAACAATCAATATGAAAATAAAACAAACACTGACGAATTGTCTAGCGAAAACGTCGAACGTGTTTGTCCTCAAAAAACTATAAATAACAAAAAAGAAATGGATGATCAAGATATTTTTCATTCTATACAACAAGAACAAAAAACACAGTTATCAGTCTCAGAAGAAAAAAATATGCCTCTTTCGCTTAGTGAAAAATTACAACAAATCAAAACTTTAAAAACTCAAAAACTTATTGTCACAAAAAGAGATCTTAGACAACAATTCAAAGAAGGCTTCAAACAACAATTCCAAGAACAACCCAGAGAACAATTTCAAGAACAACCCAGACAACAATTTCAAGAACAACCCAGACAACAATTTCAAGAACAACCTAGACAACAATTTCAAGAACAACCTAGACAACAATTTCAAGAACAACCTAGACAACAATTTCAAGAACAACCCAGACAACAATTTCAAGAACAACCCAGACAACAATTCAGAGAACAACCCAGAGAACAATTCCAAGAACAAAAAAGCCTACAAGATACTGCTAAAATCAAAGAAAGTGAATTTTTATTCCAACCTTCTGAGCATGGACATAATGATTTGTTTTTTGAAAAAGCAGTACCACAAATCTATTCCAATAAACCAGAAACATACCAAAAAATCATTGGTAAAAACAACAATCAACAAAAACAAGAACAAAGCGATATTGATTACGTAGAATTATTATTACAAGGTAAATCAATCGTGCGTCAAAAAATTGATTGCTTAGATTTACGAAATCAAGTCTACGACTATCCAGTACACATCGTTGATTGCGAAATTCATCGTTTATTTGCCAATGAAGCAGATTTCAATGATACCGTTCTTATCAAAAATTGTAAAATTAAAGAAATATTCCTTTTTGGTGGAGATAATCCTAGTATTTTTAAAAACAATGTTGTCTTACAAAACGTAGACATTGCTAGCGAAGTCAATTGGCATCATGCTTTTTTTGCCAAAAAAGTACAAATTAATAACTGCCGATTTCTTAATGAATGGCATCTTTCAGATACTATCTTTGAAAGCGGTTTTAGTATATTCAATAGCCAATTTTATGCTATCATTGCTAAAGGAACAACAATAGAAGGACTCCTTAGTATTTCAGATAGCAAAATAGACACAATCTGCGATTTTTCTAAAGCAAAACTCAATGGTGCTTGTTATATAACAGCTACACAATTTACTCAAACAAATTTTCAAGAAGCTAACTTCAATAATAAAATAGAATTTTCCAATTGCCCATTTGAAAAGATAGCCAATTTCAAAAAAATACAGTCCGACTATAGTCTCACATTCATTGGTTGTTACTTCTATGGACTTACACAGTTCAACGAATCTATCTTCAAAAATAACCTCTGCATTCGCAGAACAGAGTTTTTTCAAGACCTAGACATGGCAAAACTTTTCGTGCAAGGTAAAATTGTTTTTGAAAAAAATTCCTTTGGATCCCAAGTAGACTGTTCGCATGGTGAAATAGGCAACACAAGAATAGATCAATGTAAATTTCAAGGCATAGTCAATTTTCATGAAACTATCTTTACAGGTAGCATCACTATTTATGAATGCACATTTTATACAAACGTTCGATTTGAAAGAGCAATTTTTCATGAAAAACTAGATTTACAAGAAACTATCTTTGAAAAATACATTTCCTTTGCCAACATCATTGGAGACTATATACGATTAGATCGTAAACAAATCGATGGAAAATTACTTGCAGAATATGAAAAAAATTACCACCAAATGCACCTCGAATATATCACATTACAAAAAATCTTCCAACGTCAAGGACAAGAAAGAGATGCATATTGGGCACACTGTAAAGCTTTACAATCAGAACGAAAAGCACAACCTATCTTTACAAAAAATCCACTCCAGCCTATCAAGTACTTCTTAAACTTCCTCTTCCTTGACCTAGGTTGTGGATATGGCACAAAACCTTTAAACGTACTTCTTTTTTCTTTAGCTATCATTCTGCTTTTTGGCGGTATTTACTTTCAATGTCCACCAGCACAAACAATATATATGCCAAAAATATCAGCTACACCTAGTCTGCAAAACATTATATCTTCTATTCTGATAAGTTTTCACGCTTTTATGCCTTCAGGCATCCTTTTTTGGAAAGAATCTTTTTTTCAAGAAAACTACGTAAATCTACTTTTACAATGTTTAGAAAATTTATTAGGTTTCTATTGCTTATTTTTGTTTATGATAACATTTGTTCGTACAAAATTACGAATCTAGCTAGGATAATTCATGAAAAAAAACATATTCTTCGTATCAGGCGATGCTTCTGGTGATATATATGGAGCCCAAGTCATTCAAGCATTACAACAATATGATCCTGACCTTACCTTTTCTGGAATGGGTGGCGATAAAATGCAATCCACGGGCATGCATTTTCTATACAATCTTGTTCGCGAATTTTCTGTTATGGGTTTTTTAGCCATTGCACTCGGAATGCGTAAAGTCCTGCACTTTCGTAAAATTGCATTAGACTACATAAAAAAAGAACGCCCTGACTTAATTGTTCTCATTGACTATCCTGGCTTCAACTTACACTTAGCTTCACAAGTAAAAAAATGGGACATCCCTATAGTTTATTACGTCACGCCTCAAATTTGGGCATGGGCACCTTGGCGCATAAAAAAAATTAAAAAATATATTTCCAAAATGCTTGTGATATTTCCCTTTGAGGTTTCTTTCTATCAAAAAGCTAATGTACCCGTTTCCTATGTAGGACATCCATTATTAGATAGAATTGCTACATACCAATACAACACAAATTTTAAAATAGAAAATAATATTATATCACCCTACCTTGCTTTACTCCCAGGAAGTCGACATGTAGAAATCATAGGTAATTTTCCTGTCATGCTTTGGGCATGGAGTCAACTCAACAAACAACAAAAACAACCCATACCAGCCATTCTAGCATTATCTTCAGAAAAATATTTACCCCTTATTAAAAAAATATATGACAAAAGAAAAGAGAAATATAACTTGCCAGAATTGCAAATTATTCAAAAACAAACGTATGATGTTTTGAAAAATTCTCATTTTGCACTCGTTACATCAGGAACTGCTACATTAGAAACTGCTATTTTACAAACACCTATGCTTGTTATATATAGAGTAAAATTTTACCATCGACTACTTAAAAATTTTATATTACAATGCAAATATTTTACATTACCCAATATTATTGCAGATAAAGAAATCATACCTGAATATCTTGTAACTTCAGAAACTCCCCAAGAAATCATGGCATCATTCCTTGCCTTATGGAATGAAGATAGCCCTGAACGAAAACAAATGAAAGAAAATCTACAACAACTTTGTCAACAACTTGAAAAACCAGGTGCATCAGAAAAAGTTGCTCAAGAAATATATACAATATTACAAAACAATGGTAAAATACAATAAACAAGGTAGCAAACATGTCTATATGGTTTGAAGAAGCAATCCCGATTCATAAAGAAAAATTTCTCCGAGTCCTACAAACTCATATTTCAGAACAAGATAGAGAACTTTTTTGTCACTTCACAAAAGTATTTGACTTTTATATATCTAATAAATTTCGAAAAGTATCTAATAAACTATCTATACTCTATCATCCATTTAACCCTGATACTACGTCTCAAGTACAACTCACAGAAGAGGAAGAAGAAGATTTTGCAAAAATACTCATTAATAAATTTCGCCAATTTCTAGGTCAAGCACAATACCAAGAAATTACAGAATATGATATGCAAGACATCCTACATCAAAATCACTTAAAAGGCGTACAATCTATCTTTTCACCAGAAAAATGTCGTGATTTCATCATTTACTTTCGGGATCCATTTTTTCAAACAAGAACAAAACGAACTTGGAAATCTTTGTGGCTAAAAAAACAAACCTATAACATTCCGTGCTATAAAAGACTTGCTTTTCTAACACGTCCATTTCGCCAAACACTCCAAAGACGACATAATAAAATAATGGAAAGCGATCGTTCTTCTTTACCACAACCTATTATTTTAAAACTATTCCAGAACATACCACAAGAATACCTTGCCATTATTTTTCCAGGTCTCTACTTAAAAATATCTTGGCAAAAAAAACTTTACGTTGCTTGTCATGGACTCGTTGCAAGCATAGCATCCATCCTATCTATCCTTAGCCCTTGGTTCACTCTCTTAGCAGTTGCTTCCTTATTATCTTTATTCCACGCCATCTACGCATGGGATAAACAGAAACGCCACTACTATCAAGATATGCTCCGTCATTTTTACTACAATAACGTAGGAAATAATCATGGCGTTCTTGTGTATCTTATTGACAGAATCGAAGAAGAAACATACAAACAACAACTCATTGTTTTATACGCTTTTTGGCAACACAAATATTGGACAGAATCTCCTATTACTACCATCAACCTCACCCAATACATTCATGAATTTGCCCTTAAACATTTTGGAGTTCGTATCAATTTAAATGTAGAAAACGTACTCTCAGAACTCTTAGTAAGCGAACAAAAACCTCACGATACTATTCCTTTTATCAAATCAAGTAAACCATATAAACATTATCTACAAATACTCACAGAACCGGGAGCCATGTACATGGACTTAGCCCCTTCTTCTGTTCCTATATTAAACAAAGGAATTGTACACATTGCTCCTGGCACCACTCTAAGAGAAAAACGAACATTCACTTACAATCCCTATATTTTATACCTAGAAAAAGGACTTAGCTATTCTCATGCCAATGGTGCCTCTGTTCGTTGGTTGCCTACTATACCATACCAAACAAAACTAGCTCAAGAAGCATATGTTGATCAGAATCAATTTACTATCGTACTCAATAACTTAGAGAAAATTCCCCTCAGAGGCATTGCTAAAATACAAGACTCTGAAGAATTTCGCTACCATCGCAAACCCAATAGCCCTATCCTGCACCTAGACACAGGATTACGTTATCGTCATATACCCACAGAAGATAATCCTGTTCTTGTTCGCCCTATACTTCCACAATTCACCACAGAAGAAGAATGTACTGACAAAATTCCTTTACCTTACGACATTACATTTTCAGAAAAAGGTCTAGTCAAGATTCAATACAATCAAACAACTAAAATCATTCCTTATACTCTTGTAAAAAATACACTCCAACTTCATGATACAGAATCGAGTAATATTCCAACTAATGCTACAGTACGTCTCATTCCTCCCACAACCACCATCCAAAAAAAAATCGCTGCACGTTCTGTCTATCTACCAGTTGTTAGCACAAAATATTTTAATAAACGTGGGCTATTAATCATTGCTCCTGATACATCTACAGAAGAACGAGTCATTCCACAAGGTGAAACCATTGAATTAAAACTCACATCACCTTTACAGTTTAATCATAACATCAATATCATCGTTCAACTCAAAGATACAAACTTAAAAACAAAAACTATTGCTTTCGCAGCACGAAAAGCAACAAAACTCATACTACAAGCTTTCTCAGAAGATATTAGTCATGGTCAAATTATCCTAGATCCTGGTGAAAACAACCAAGAAATATGCGATTTTCAAGTCATTAAACGATATTTTGAACTTACTACACCTACACGATACACACACTTCCCTAATGAACAAGTTATAGAAGCTAAACTAGAAAGCCCCCTTAAATATGAAGCATACCAAGGGAATCATATTATTACAGTAGAAGACGCTACTCACTTTCCATTAAAAGGAAAATTAGAAATCCACTTCAATGGTACAAAAGGTGTTAAAGAAGTATTTCCATTTGTACGAACAGAATGCAGTAACACACTCTTATTGCAATCTAAAAATAAAGACCACTATCCTATCAATACTCCTATACAAATTCATGCTGTGGATGTTCCCGCTCAAGAATCCTTTTACAATGATACTACAATTCATGTAGATTTTTCTTGTGTACCCGACTTTCCTATACAAGGCACAATCATTTTGGAACCAGGTAGCCAATCTGAAGAAATGGCACAATTTCAACGTCATCCCCATAGAATTTACTTTACAAAAGCCCTTGAGTTTTTACACTCTGTAGGCACTGTTCTTGACTTCCAAGATTACATGCAAACAGAAATAAAGACTCCTCTTACATCACTAGATGAAAAACTTAACATAGATATTCAAACACTTTTACCAAGCCAAGGGAGTCTATATATAGATAGCAAAGAAAAAATTGACATCCTTTGGTACAAAAAACATCCTTACCGACTCATCTTGCAAGCACCTGTCAAATACCACCATAGAAAAGGCGAATCCATATACATCGCCCATCTTCGCTCAGAACTTGCTCTTGCTGAAAACATTGCAAAAGGTACTCAGGAAATCAAACTCCACAATGCCCAAGACCTACCAAAGATAGGAAAAATTATCATTGAAGGACTATTCCATACATACACTACTCAATACAAACGCACAGACAACATCCTTTATCTCCAAGAACCTTGTCCCTATCATTTTTCCACACATGCTTATATCAGTATCCCCAGCCTTTATCTTAATAACCACCTTCGACCTGATTCAACATACATAGAAATCAATGATATTAGTACTATTCCAGAACAAGGTACTCTCATATTCAACGCAGGCACTAAAAAAGAAGAACGAGTTCCCTATAAATACACACCAGACACATTATGGTTTAATCCTCCTATAGAAAAAGATTATCCTGTAAACACCATTATTGTATCACCAGAACTCATGGCTAGTGGTAGTACATCTTTAAACGCTTTCCCACTTCCTACTGTTCTTGAACAAATCCAAGAAACTATTTCTAGCATTTACATTCGTGATTCCAACAACATACAAGACGCATCTGCCCAAAACGTTCTAGACATTACACAAAATATGTTTATGGCAAAAATATAAACACACTACATTTATATAACTAAACCAACAAAACATTCTAAAAAAAAACACAATATAAAAAAATATCTGAAAAAATCCTACCCAAAATATGTTTTAAAGGAAAGGATTTTTTTTATGCAAGAAATAAAAAAAATCACTTCATCAGAAACACGCTTTACAAAGAAAGAAATCTTATGGAAGAAACAAAAAAACCTCATTTCATCATTTCTCTCATCCCTATCATTGTATTACTCACTCTACTTGTATTTAACATCAAAATATACGGAGATGCAACACTAGATGGTTCCAATCAATTAGCACTATTCATCTCCTCCTTTGTATGTATAGCCATAGGAGTCTTTGGATACAAAAAAAAATACGAACTCATTGAGAAAAAAATCGTCGAATCCATCACTATGTCTGCACAGGCTATACTCATACTATTATTAGTCGGAGTGATCATTAGCATATGGATTTTGAGCGGAATCGTTCCTGGTCTGATCTACTATGGTCTATTTCTACTCTCCCCTCAATACTTCCTTCCTGTAGCATGTCTAATTTGTTTAATCGTATCTACAGCCACAGGAAGTAGCTGGTCTACTGCTGGAACAATAGGCATTGCACTGATGGGAATTGGAAAAGCACTGGGTATTCCCGATGGAATGGTAGCAGGTGCCATTATCTCAGGCTCTTACTTCGGCGATAAAATGTCGCCCCTTTCTGACACAACTAACCTAGCTCCTGCCGTAGCTGGTACAGATGTATTCACACATATACGACATATGGTTAACACTACACTACCTTCTATCATTATTGCCCTTGTGGGCTTTACTATACTCAGCATTTCCTTTCAAAATGATCAAGCAACAATAGAAAACATATATATTCTCAGAACAGCCATTACACAAACATTCAATATCAATCCACTCATATTTCTAGTCCCCCTATTGGTAGTATTTCTTGTGATCAAAAAAGTGCCAGCCCTCCCCAGCCTAGTCGTAGGAGTGCTAGGAGGCGTCATTGTAGCTATTATCTTCCAAAACAACTTACTTCATACATTTTTTGCCCAACAAAACTTACCTCCTACGATTTTTTCCTATTACAAACAAATCATGTATATCGCATATCAAGGCTTTGAAATACAAACAGATCATGAACTTATGAACGTCCTCTTCAATCGAGGTGGAATGGCAAGTATGCTCAATACAGTATGGCTCATCTTGATGGCAATGGTATTTGGAGGATCCATGGAAGGAACAGGCATGCTCCAAGTTGTTGCAGAAAAAATTCTCAGTCTAGTACGAAATGCAGGGTCTCTAGTAGCTGCTACCTTAGCCAGCACCATAACCATGAATATACTTACAAGCGACCAATACATTTCTATTGTCTTACCAGGACGCATGTTCAAATCAGCATATGAAAAATTCAATCTTCATCCTAAAAACCTTTCCCGAGCCTTAGAAGATGCAGGCACACTTTCCTCTGTTCTTATACCATGGAACTCTTGTGCAGCATATATTTCAGGAGTTTTACAAGTCAGTCCACTTACATTCATTCCCTACTGCTTTTTCAATATTACCAACATCCTTGTAGCTACATTCTACGCTGGATTTGGCATCAATATCGTAAAACTTCCACCAACAACAGAAAAATCCCTAGATTAAACATAATCACAAACCACAATTTAAAACAACAGAAAACAAAAATAATACATAAATAAATAGATTCAAAAACAAATTATAATGGGATCAACTGAAAAATAACACAATAGAATAACCTACAAAAATCAAAACACAAACTTATATTACATATATATATTACACCATGAAAAAACTTATCATTGCAGGTGCTGGACCAGCAGGTTTAGCAGCTGCTATCTCAGCTCCCGAAGACTATCAAATCCACATCATAGAAGCTAAAGAGCGACCAGGAATCAAACTCCTTGCTACAGGAGGAGGGCGTTGTAATGTCACAAATACGCATACTATTCCAAACTTTATTCAACAATTTCAATACCATCAAAAATTCATTACTCCTGCCCTCACCCAATATACAAATAGAGATTTACGACAATTTCTTTTACAGCAAGGAGTAAAAACTATTGCTCTTGATGGATTTCATGTATTTCCTAATAGCCAAAAAGCAAGCGATATCTTGTACGCTTTCTACAACAAATGCCTACAAAAAAAAATACAATTTCACTTCAACACAAAAATACAAAACTTAATTATACAAAACAACACAATACAAGCCATACAACTATCTAATCAACAAATAATACAATTAGATATACTCATACTTGCTACAGGTGGAAAAAGCTATCCTATTCTCGGTGCTACAGGAGATGGCTACAAACTTGTCCAACAAGCTGGTCATAACATCATCCAACCTCTACCAGGACTAGTAGCTCTACAAACAAAAGAAACATGGCCTACCAAATGTGCTGGCATTGTTCTTCCTAACGCACAAATCAAAATCCCTAATATCAAATATACAACAAAAGGAGAACTACTATTTACACACCAAGGTATCTCAGGACCTGCTGTCCTTGACATTTCTGCAGAAGTTGCCTATCAACTTACACAACAAAAAATAGTGAAAATTCTATGTACATGGAATGCTGAGCAAGATATACAAAAATATCAAAAATTATTCCAAGAATGGCATACTCATCATGGTAAAAAAAACATACGCACACTGCTGAGTCAGTACATACCTCAAAATCTTGTCAATATACTGTACCAACAAGTTTGCAACGATCAAGACTACCAAGCTAACAATCTACCAAGTCCACAAAAAAAACAATTTATCACACTCCTTACACAATATCCATTCCATATTACACAAACAGCAGGCTTTTCCAAAGCTATGATCACACGAGGAGGCGTAGATACAAAACAAGTCAATCCCAATACCCTACAAAGTCGATTTATTAAAAACCTCTACTTTGCAGGCGAAGTCATAGATATTGATGGTCCTTGTGGTGGTTATAACTTGCAGTGGGCATTTTCTAGTGGTACTTTAGCTGGGAAAATATACGGACAATAGATTTACAAATATACAAACAATAGCTCAGCATAATAATAAAAAAAATAAGTTATCATAATATATTCTAAAATGTTTATAACATCAAATAAAACAATGAATTAAGAAAAACAATTAAAAAAGTATTTATGAAAATATTTTTCATAAATAATAAAAGATGTTAAATGTAGTATTCTAACTTTCCTTAATATTTTAATTTTATCAGAATAATGTTTTATTTTAAGTTTTAGTAAAACAATGATTTAGAAAAAAAATAAAAAAAAATAAAAAATATCTTGACTTTACAACAGAAGATGTTATACTAAGTCAAGTGAGATCAAAAAAGGTTTCACAAGATCTTTGACAATAGGCGAGAGATAAAAAAAGATAGTTATGC
>JAGOMP010000024.1 GCA_017993505.1 Planctomycetota bacterium | reverse complement strand
TTTTCAAAAAATCACCAATTTTTTTTCTCACCAAAAAATTCTTCCTATTGCCTTCCAAATCGCTTTTTTTTCACTACAAAATCTTCTGAAATTTCCTCTAATTTTTCCAAAATCTCTCCAATTTTTCTAAAAATTGGTAAAATTCTCTCCTTTTTTGCCAATTTTCTTATTCTCCCCAGAGCAAATTCTCCCCAGAGCAACTTTTCTCCCCAGAGTAACATATTTTCCCCAGAGCAACATATTTTCCCCAGAGCAACATATTTTCCCCAGAGCAACATATTTTCCCCAGAGCATATTTTCAGAGCAAAGGAAGCTCATGCATTTCTACATTTCTACGTAATGCGACGTAATATAACGCATTTTAACGCATTTTTATAACGCATTTTAACGTATTCCATTTTGAGTTTCAGAGCAACTTTCGAGTAATTCATTTTGAGTTTCAGAGCAACTTTCGAGTAATTCTTCGCCTCCGAGCAATTCTTTTCCCCAGAGCAATCCCCCACCCCGAGCAAATTTGCTCTGGGGAGGGAATTTCCCACCCCAGAGCAAATTCTCTCCCCGGAGCAAATTCTCTCCCCGGAGCAAATTCTCTCCCCAGAGTAGAACAAACACTACCCTAAGCAAATTCTCTCCCCAGAGTAGAACAAACACTACCCTAGAGTAAGGTTGCGAGAAAAAAAATTGTCCTAGATGAATTCTTTCAATTCCTCTAGGACAAAGTAGTTTTTAACTTGGTATTAAGACTGTTTGAATTTGGATTAAGACTGTTGAGTCTTTTTTATAGAAAAATATAGTTTTCGTTTATCTAAGAATGTTTGAATATAGTTTTGTTATCGAAAATTTGGTTTTCGTTTATCTAAGAATGTTTGAATATAGTTTTGTTATCGAAAATTTGGTTTTCGTTTATCTAAGAATGCTTGAATATAGTTTTGTTATCGAAAATTTGGTTTTCGTTTATCTAAGAATGCTTGAATACCTTCTTGACCTTCATTAGAAATTCGGAGGGTGGCTATCATTTCTGCGGTGTAGGGAATGTATTGATCGGATGTCATATGAGAGATTTCTCGTAAAAGTTTTTTAGCTGTAGTGATAGCATGAGGTCCACATGATTGTATATGAAAAATAATTTTAGCAATAGTGGAGTCTAGTTCTGTTATGTCTACAAGTTCGTTAATGAGTCCCATTTCTTTGGCTCGTTGGGCATGAATTTTCATTCCTGTAAGAAAGTAGTAGCGAAGCATGCCTTGAGGGATTCTATTGACTAGGTAAGGTGAGATGCAGGCTGGTACTATTCCTATTTTTACTTCTGAAAGGGTGAAGTATGCTTCTGGTGAAGCAATGACAATATCGCATGTAGCTACAAGACCAACGCCACCACCAATAACTGCACCATGTACGCGTGCAATAGTGGGAATGGGAAGTTCATAAAGTGCTTGGAACATGTGAGAAAGTTGTAGTGCGTCATTTTTGTTTTCTTCAAATGTGTAATTTTTCATTTTTTTCATCCAATTTAGGTCAGCACCAGCACAAAAGGATTTACCTTGACCTTGGATAATGAGAGCACATGCGTTTTTGTCGCTTTTGATAGTTGTAAGTGTATCTGTAAGTTCAGCAATAAGACAGTCATCAAATGCATTATGAATTTCTGGTCGATTCAGTTGAACGGTATAGACGTTGTTTTCTTTGGTGAGGATTATATTGTTGTAATCCATTATTTTTTTCCTATTAATTTTTTATAAAGATCTTCATAGGCTTGGATTTGGTGTTCCCATGAATAATCTTGAGCCATAGCTTGAATCATAAGTGATTCCCAAACAACTTTTTTCTTGAATGTTGCACATGCTTCATGGATTGCCCAATCTAATGCATCTGATTGAAAATGTTCAAAAACAAATCCTGTACCTTTATCTTTCCCAGTATAAAATGGCATGACTGTGTCGGCAAGTCCACCAGTATAGCGTACAATAGGTAATGTTCCATATTTTTGTGCAATAAGTTGGGTTAATCCGCAAGGTTCATATTCAGAAGGCATTAGAAACATATCACTTGCAGCCATGATTTTATGTGCACGTTCTTCATTATATTCAGCAAAAAAACGAACTTGATTTGGATATTTAGCAGATAAGTAACGGAAGTAGTCAACGTAGTAATCATCGCCTGTACCTTGAACAAGGAATTGAATTTCGTTTTTCATAAACATATCTTCAATAATAGGCATGAGTAGTTGAAAACCTTTTTGAGAAACAAGACGAGATATAATTCCACACGTTGGTATGTCAGGATTATAAGGTAAGTTCCAGTCTTGTAATACTTTTTGTTTATTTCGTTCTTTTCCTGAAAAATCATGAATATTATAATTATAGTCTATGCATTTATCTGTTTCTGGATCCCAAATGTCATTATCAATTCCATGTGGGATACCGACTAAATCATCTTTTCTTGCATTTAAAATACTACTTAAACCATATCCATATTGAGGTTGTAATATTTCTTCAGCATATGTTTTACTAACTGTAGTCAAGGTATCAGCATAAACTAATCCAATTTTTAAAAAATTAATTTTCCCATATGAAAGATCTTCTTGTGGCAAATATTTCCATTCATTATTTAAACCTATTTTTTGAACAATATTTGAATCAAATACACCTTGGTAGCCTAGGTTATGCAAAGAAAGTATTGTTTTTGTAGAATTAAACATTTTATCCCAAGAATATATTGTTCGTAAATATATAGGTAATAAACCTGTCTGCCATTCATTGCAATGAAGAATATCAGGTGCCCATTTCATTCTTTGACATGTTTCTAATATAGCTCGACAGAAAAATGCAAATCGCATTCCTTCATCTTCATCATTTGTACAGATGGTGTTTCTATGAAAATAATGAGGACAATCTATGAAATATACTGGCGTATTTGTATTTGGGTAATTCAGTGTCCATAAAGAAAAGAGGTATGTATCGGCTCCCATGGAAATGGGAATATTTTGTACTTCATCTACTCTATTTAAAAATTCACCACCTGTATTTAAATTATTGTAGCAAGGTATAAACATTCGAACATCATGTTTTTTACCTAGATATTTTCCCCATGCAGCAACAACATCGCTTACACCACCTAATTTTGCATAAGGGAAAAGTTCATATGTAACTAAAGCAATTTTGAGAGACATATTATCTCCTTTCATGAGAAATTTCCATTTAATAAATTAAATACATTATTTTGATATATCATTTATACTAAAAAACGACATTGCCAATACAGCTGTTGACAATGTCGTTGAAAATACTGTAATCTTAAAAAGGTACATCATTATGCAGCTGTTTTTCTATAAGCTTTTTAAGCTCTTTTAAGAGGCAATTTAATCATAATGAAGTCTTGTTAAAATTTAATTTTATAAAGGCACATTATTATTCATCTGTTTCTTCGTCAGATTCTTGTGTTTTTTCGATGGGTTCTTGAACTACTTGAACTTGAGCTCTTTTGAGAGGCACTTTAATCATGATCGCGCCTAATATAATAAATACGATAATACTTATCCAATATGATGGATGTTGACATACAGATTTAATGGGTATTTCAAAGAATGCGAGACCAGCAAATAGTAGTCCCATGAGAGCTTCACCAGCAATTAAACCAGAAGATAGCAAGAGTCCACAGTTATCAATGTTAGATTTTTGTTCGTCAGTATATGTTCTCTTAGCAATAATTCCATCTAGAATCCAACGAATAATACCACCAATGAAAATAGCTGCAACTGTACCAAATGAGAGGTACATTCCAACACACACAAGCATTGGACTCTTAATTTGTACAGCAATAAAAGCTAACGCCATGATAATACCCATGATAACCAAGGGCCAGACCATTTCACCACCGACAATACCAGAAGCTAATTTTGCCATCAAGCCAGCTTGAGGAGCAGGTAAATTAGGTCCACCAAAACCTGCATTTGCTTTTGCATTAGCAATTGCAGCCTCTCGTTCTGCTATAACAGCTGGGAGTTCATTTTCTTTTTGGATGGCTTCTGGAGTTGCATTTTCTCCAAGGCGTGCCACAATGTTTGCATCTACTGTAGTATTAGCTTCTGCGACTGCTTTTGCAATATCCCCTTGTTGTAATATTAATAAAGGAAACCACATGAGCATGGCAGCAAAGAAAACAGCAATCAAGTTACCAGTTTGCATTTTCCAAGGAGTACCGCCAAGAATATGACCAACTTTTAGATCTTGCAACATTTCACCAGCAACTGCACTAGATACACAGATCACACCAGCAACTGCCAATACAACGACAACACCTTCTTTTCCTGTAACACCTAGTAAAACCATCATAATGGCTGCGATCATTAATGTTGATAATGTTAAGCCAGAAACAGGGTTATTAGAAGAACCAATTAAACCAACTAAATAACCAGAAACAGCAGCAAATAGGAATCCAGCGATCATCATAACAATAGTAGCTACAAGAGAAGCTACAAACATATCGCCAGAAAATCCCATAAACCACCAGTAAACAAAAAACATAATCACAGCAATAGCTGCTAGAGAAGCAAAAACAAATTTAATGTTTAAATCTTGCTCTGTACGCACTGTTGTTTGTTCGCTTTGAGCAGCTTTTTTGACATCTCCTACAGAGCGTTTAATACCACTCCAGAGGCTCTTTCTCATTTTAAACAATGTATAGGCAGCACTCATTAACATACCACCAATTGCCATAGGTTTGACAACATTTGCAAAAAGGATATTAGAAATATCTGTCCAAGTTGCGTTGCCAGCTTCTACTATTGGTGCATAGTTAGGAGCTAGGACTAATAGCAAGATAGGCACAAAAAGTCCCCATGCTAGTAGAGCACCAGCAAAATTTAATGCTGCTAATTTAATACCAATAATGTAGCCAACACCTAGAAATGCAGGACTGAGTTCAGGAGTTTTTAGAACAAAACCGCCACTACTTTCTACGCCAGCAAACGTACCTTTTTCTGTTCCTGGGATCAATTTTTTTGTAAAAGATATAAAACCTTGCCAATTACCAGCTAAAGCTTTGAATTCTTTTAAAAATTGAATCAAACCACCTACTATCATTGCAATGAAAAGATAGGCAGCACCTGTGGAGCCAGAGCTACCTGCCTTGTGAATTTCACTTGCAGCAACAGATTCTGGATAAGGAAGTTCAGGATCTTCTACCATAACTCTACGAAGAAGAGTTACAAAGAAAATACCAGCTAGGGAACCAATTAGCATAATAACACTACATTTAATGTAGCCTTCTAGGCTTGCAAAATATGCTGTGTCCCAAACACCTGCAATAATGAAAGCTGGAAGAGTGAAAATTGCACCAGCGGCAATAGATTCACCAATAGAACCAACAGTTCTGACGAAGTTTTCTTCAAGAATGTTATGTCTAGGACATAGGCGCAAAAATGCCATACCTAGAACAGCAGCAGGATATGTTGCTGCAATTGTCATACCAGCTTTTAAACCGAGATAAGCATTTGCTGCACCAAGTAAAATAGCAAAAAACAAACCAGCGATTAAAGCACGAATTGTAAATTCAGGGAAACTTTCATTTGCAGAGATATAAGGTTTAAAATCTTTGCTCATTCAAAATTGCTCCTAAAATAAATATTACATTTTTATTTTTTGAAATAAATACGTAAATAATACATAATTTAAATAAGTCTAGCAAGAAACAAAGAAAAAGTCAACAAATAAGACATTAGAAATTTTTTTCCTTGTATTTTTACTATTTTATATTATTATAAATTCAAAAATAATTTCAAAAAAAATGAATCAATAATAAAGAAGGGAGGAGGATAAATCTTTATAAACATGTAGACATCAATAAGATTTATCCAACATATTATGAAAAAAACATTAATATTATCTAGTCTTCTATGTATGCTTGTTATGATAACAGGCTGTATAGAGATGCGACAAGAATTGCGATTATACAATGATTTATCTGGAGAATTTCATTTTAGTATTGTTTATGATATAGATGAATTTTTGCCAATAGCTATGGCATTACAAGAAGATCAGTTGAAACAACAAATAAAAGGTCAAGATATTCCTTTTGAAATTAATGAAGACGCTGTTCGAAATCAAATTGTTCAATCTATGAAAAAATCTAGTGAAACTAAAACAAAAATGAAACCTATAAAACTTCCTGATGGCGTCAACATGAAACTTAAATTTCATTCTGATTTGCATAAGCCTTATGATGAAATAATTATAAAGTTTAAACATTATTCTCTTTTACAGAAAATACAAAGTGATAATTTTAATTTTAAGAACCTTGTATTTTCAAAAAAAGGAGACAATATTATTATTGAACAAAAAGTAGATCTTGGTAATTTACCTATGAATCAACAATTTGAACAAATGTCTCAAAATAAAAATACGGCTGAGCAGGCTAAGCTATCAAAAGCTATGATGGAAAAAATGTTATTAAAATTTAGAATTCGCATTCCCTATAAAAAATATGAAGTTGTTAAAAGTTCTGCTCACAAAATTGATGGTAAAAAAAACACACATTATTGGGACTTTTCATGGGACGACTTCGATAAAAATAAAAATACAGACATTTATTTAGAATTAGCTCCCAAAAAATCTTCTCCAAAGTCTCCCAAAAAACCAAAACGCAAATAATTTTTTAAAAACTTTACTGTGCTATGTTGATAAAAAACAAGGCAGTTAATGATAATAAGGCACATAACAAGACAGTTGATGATAATAAGGCATTTGATAAATAACAAGGAGTTATTTCCATGACAAAAAAAGGCGTTGCTGTTGTAGCCATAGGCGGTAATTCACTTATTAAAGATAAAGATCATAAGAGCATACCAGATCAATATGCAGCAGCAGCAGAATCCATGCATCATATTGCAGACATGATTGAACAAGGTTGGGATGTAGTTATTACACACGGAAATGGACCACAAGTTGGTTTTATGCTTAGACGTTCTGAATTATCCCTAAACGAACTCCATCCCGTTCCCTTAGACTATTGCGGGGCCAACACTCAAGGTTCCATTGGATACATGCTTGTACAAACATTGCACAAAGAATTCTTAGAAAGAAAAATTGATAAACAAGCAGTAGCTTTAGTCACACGTTGCGTAGTTGAAAAAAATGATCCAGCATTCCAAGATCCAACTAAGCCAATTGGTTCTTTCATGACAGATGAAGCCGAAGCAAAAAAAATGGCGACTGAAGCAGGCTGGACTATTAAAGAAGATGCAGGACGAGGTTGGAGACGAGTTGTTGCTTCACCATTTCCTACAGAAATTTATGAAGCAAATGCCATCAAAGCATTAATTGACCTTGGATATACAGTCATTGGAGTAGGTGGAGGTGGAATTCCCGTAGTCAGAGATGAAAAAGGTAATCTCACAGGCATTGAAGCAGTGATAGATAAAGATTTTGCCTCGGCACTACTTGCAGCCACCATCAACGCCGACGTATTTGTGATCAGCACAGCAGTTGAAAAAGTTGCCTTAAATTACAATAAGCCTAATGAAAAACAACTTGACAAGATAACACTCGCAGAGGCCAAACAATACTTAGAAGAAGGACACTTTGCCAAAGGTAGCATGTTGCCTAAAATACAAGCGATCATCAGCTTTTTAGAAAAAGGTGGGGGGAAAGCCATCATCACAAATCCAGAAAATATCAGCCGAGCATTAAAAGGAGAGACTGGAACACACATTTTATCTGCATAAAAAAGAGTAAGCTATCTATTCTGCAACATGTGATTATTGCAATTATACACAGAATGCATTTTAAAATCATAAACAAAATATTTATAAAATAATACAATCTCAATATCTAATATGCTAATATGTGAAAGAATTGAAATCATTTTTCAAGAAAGTAGCTCAGATTATAGATTTCAAGAAAATAGCTTTTATACATTACAGGTCATGGATTTCAAAGAAGTGGCTTTGACATTATAAATCACAGAAAACAGAATATAAGAGAAACGTACAACAAGAGTGTTAAACAAGATAATCTTTACTAAAGAAAAAAAATGTTTACTAATGTTTATTTAGTAGACATTTTTTTTATGAAATAAAATAATATTTTTAGGAGGGATGGTTTTTTTGTGTGAGAATAAAAAACGCACCCAACAAGAATCGAACTTGTAACCTACAGTTTCGTAGACTGTCACTCTATCCAATTGAGCTATGGGTGCGTTCATTCATTAAATATGAATATGAATATGTAAGTATTATACCAAATATTTGATGGAAATCAAGTAAAAAATTTTTTTTATATTCCTGTTTTGTATTTATATGGTATGTTTGTTGTTATGTGAATTGATAACTTTGAAGCATATTGGTTATACTTGTATAATTAATATATTGATTATACTTGTGTTATTATCATATTGATTATACTTGTTTTTATTTTTTCTTGTATGCAAGAAAAAATAAAATAAAAAAAAGTAGCTATAGGAATAGCTACTTTATAATTATTTTTTTGGAAGTTTTAAAAGCTATTGTCTGAATGAATTATTTTTCTGCTTCTGCTGCTTCAGTTGCATATTGGTTATATGTCGTTGTATATTGTTTCTGGTATTTATAATAGTCATCAATTTTTTGTTGTTCTTGAGCTTTGAATTTATTAATGCTAGCTTGATACTGAGCATTTTGATTTTGGTATTGATTGAGTTGGTTTCGATAATTTTGGTAATTTTGTCTATGTTTTTGGCAAATGGGATATTGTTTTCCAAGTTGTTGACTATATTGATTGTAATATGCATCTAATTGTTGTGCATATACATTTTGTATGTCTCGATAGTTGCTGAGTCTTGTTTGATAAAGTTCTAATTCTGTTTTATAGCGAAGTTGATCAGGTTGAAATTCTTGGAGTTGTTTGCCATATTTTTCCATCAAAACTTTATTATATGCTGCATCAATGAGTTCCCACATATCGCCTAAGTAGAGTTTCATATCTACTTGTGCATATCGATCATTGGGATAATCTCTATAGGCAACTTCTTGTTGTCCTTTGATCATAGCATCTACTTTTGTGCTAATTCGATCATTGGTTGTTAAGAAGTTTTCTACAGAAGTATTACTTTGAAGATGTACACCCATTGCGTTTTCTGCTAAGACTCTGTAAGCATCCACTTGTGCTGCTCTACGAGCTAATAATTTAGCTTGTGCTAAGTTTTTATCTCGGGGATAAGAACCAGTTCCTGTTGCTGTAATTGTTTTTTTCGCCCATTCTGGTACAAATCGTTTAGGTGGAGCTGGCACGCCATTTTCATCTAATTCTGGTGCTTGATAAATAATTGCTGGTGGTGCTGGTGGTGCTGGGATGAGTGCCATTTCAGCTTCTTCAGTGTATTGTCTTTCCATGCTCTTGTATTGATTTTTATATTGTTGAAATTCTTGTTCTTGTGCGAGCATATTTTGACGATACTGTCTGAGTTGTTCTTGGTATGTGTCGTATTGTCGTTGTTGAGCAAGTGTTTTTTGTTTTGCTTGATTGAGTTCTTCTCTATATTTATTGGTGAGAGGATAGTTTGTTGCTAGACTTCCAGAATATTGATTGTAGTAAGCTTGTAATTGTTGTTGATATTTTTGGTATCCTTCTTTATAGCTTGCGAGTTGTTTTTCATACATTTCATATTCTGTTTTATATCGTAGTTGATCTGGTTGAAAATCTTCAAGTTTACGTCCATATTCTTGGACAAGAACTTTATTGTATTCAGCGTCGATGATCTCCCACATATCTCCCAGATAAAGTTTCATGGTAACTTGGT
Organism: Planctomycetota bacterium; assembly: GCA_017993505.1. Classification (GTDB taxonomy): domain Bacteria; phylum Planctomycetota; class Uabimicrobiia; order Uabimicrobiales; family JABWCH01; genus JAGOMP01. The sequence goes on along the minus strand of JAGOMP010000024.1, from coordinate 30,541 downwards.
ATGTTTGTCTATCTCTATAATCTTTAGCATCTACTTCCTGAGCACCACGAATGAAAACATCATCAACTCTTGCTTTCAAAGTATCTCGTTTTGTTAAGAAATCTTGGACTGTAGTTTGTCCTTGGATATGAACTCCAACTGCACTTTCTGCAAGTAATCTATAAGCATCGACTTGTGCTGCACGTTTGGCCATTGCCATGGCTTGTCCAATTTCTAAATCTTTACGATATACGCCTGTACCTGTAGCTTTGATTTCTTTTTTTGCCCATTCTGGTACAAATCTCTCTGGTGGTCTAGGTGCAGAAAGTTTTCCATCTAAGCTGGGAACTGAAAAATATAAATCAGGCATTGCAGGAGGAGCGGGAACAAGAGCTGCTTTTGCTTCGTTGTTGTATTGATCGTATTGTTTTTTGAATTCAGCCATTTGTTGGTCGAATCTTGCTTGTTGTTCATCTTTGAATTTTTTATAGTCTCTGAATTTTTTTGCAGCTTCGTTATATGCTCTAGCAAGGTCTTTTGCTTGGGCAGTATATTTTTGTACAAGTTCATTATATTTTCTTGGTACACTATGATCCACTGCTAATTTGACTCTATTTTTTACTTGATAATCTTGTAATTCTTTGATATATGTTTCGTATTTTTGTTTGTATTCTGCTAAATTGGCTTTATAATAGTCCAATTCATTATTGTAACGTTTTTGATCTGGCTGGAATTCTTGCAATTCTTTACCATATTTTTCTATGAGAACTTTGTTATATTCAGCATCAATGATTTCCCACATATAGCCTAAATATAACTTCATATCTACTTCCATATATCGTTTAGCATCATTTTCACGAACTGCAACTTCTTCAGCACCACGAATGAAAACATCATTTACTCTTGCTTTGAGTTCATCTCGTTCTGCAAGGAAATTTTTCACATCTGTGACACTGTCAAGATGTACACCCATTGCATTTTCAGCAAGCATTCTGTAAGCATCAACTTGTGCAGCACGTTTAGCTAATGCTCTAGCTTGTGCTAGATCTTTATCAGGATTATATGCACCAGTTCCCGTTGCTATAATGTCTTTTTGAGCCCATTCAGGTACAAATCTTTGAGGAACTTTGGGAGGTGCTGGTACGCCAAAAGGATCTGGGATAGAAATATCAATAGTAGGAGGATTATGTGGTCCTTCCATTAAAGCAGCTTCTGCTTCTGTGGAATATAATCCATGGAGTCTTTTATATTCAGCTTGGTATTGATCAAATCTATTTTTATAGTTTTGATAATCTCGTTGATATGCTGTCATATCTGCAGCATATTTTTCATATACGCCAAGATAATTACGAACTTCTGCTAAATATTTTTCATATTTTGCTTGGTTTTCACGGCTAATAGGAAAATCCATGCTGAGTTCTTTTTCATATTGATTGTGGTAGTTTTCCAATTCTTGATTATAATTTTTTGCTTTAGCAAATTTTGCATTTAATTGTTGCATATAAGCATCAAATTCAGCTTGGTATTGTGTTGCTGGTTGATACGAAGCCATGCTTTGTCCAGCTTGTTCTAGAAGTTCTTTATTATAGCGAGCATCAATAATTTCCCACATGTCGCCTAAATAAAGTTTCATAGTAACTTCAAAAATACCTTCTTCTGGTTTTTCATTTTCTTTTTCAACACTGGCACCACGTAAAAAACAAGCATCTAATCGAGCAGTGATAAGATCTTCATCAGCTACAAAATCTTTTATAGTAGTACTGCCTTGAAGTTTTACACCTAATGCATTTTCACCTAATACTCTATAAGCATCGACTTGTGCAGCACGACGAGCCATAGCACGAGCTTGTCCTTCAAACATATCTTCAGGATATACACCAGTTCCTGTGGCATAAATTTCTTTTTTGGCCCATTCTGGAACAAAACGTTCGGGAATACGAGGCATTTCTGGAAGTTGTGGTTTACGAGGACCGCCAAAATCATACTCTGGTGGTGTAGGAGGTGCTGGAAATTGAGGAGCAACAGGAGCTTGAGGAACAGTTGGTCCAACAACTACTTGATCATTTGATGTGTCTCCAGAAGGTGTATCGCTTTGAGAACCATTATTATACGACCAATCATCTTGACCTTGATTTTGATTTTGACTATCATCAAAGATTACATTAGAATCTTTATTATAATCATAATCATTTTGGCTATTATCAGTAGGAACTACAGGAGGATCAGTAGGAATACGATCATAAGGGTTTTCACCGCCGGAACTAGGATAAGTTGCTCTTGAAGTAATATATCTTGCAGGAGGTGCACCTACGCCTGTTGCATATACAATATCACCTGGGAAATATTTACGTATATTATCAAAACTTTGAGGTTGAAATCGAGGATCACTACCTCTGTATTGAGATTGAGCAATAGAAGCAAGTTGACGAATCAAAGCATCTACTTTAATAAATGCAGTTACTTCAGCCAAGCCATCAGTACGATATACAACTTGAGATTCAAACTGTACACCACGAACAATTCCATTAAAAGAAGCAGTAATTCTATCACTTTGGCAAATGAAATCACGCACTTCAGTTTTAGAATCTAGTTTGACACCATACATTGTTTCGCCCATATTTCTTTGTGCATCTACTTGGGCAGCACGGCGAGCCATCATTTTTCCTTGTGGTGTAACATAGCGCCATAAGTCTTCTCCACCTATATATCTAGATGGATCTTTTGCCATAGCACCATAGCCAACAGCTTCAAATTTTCGAGCACTATTATTTTGAACTTGGTTCAATTGACTGGCTGACATATTTCCAATTTTTGCCAATCCATTGATCACATCTTCTAAATAAAGAACAAGCTTAATTTCCACTGTTCCATCATTATAAATTTTTGGCTTACCTTCTTCATGTGCACCCTGCAACATAGAAGAAAATTGAGCGTTTATTTCATCATTACCAGTGACAAAATCTTGCACTGTTGTTTTTGATGTTACATAAACACCTTGAATCGATTCGCCTAATTGGCGCATAGCATCCACACGAGCAGCTCTTACTGCGGCCACAATCATGCGAGCCTCATCAATACGAGCTACTGGATCAAATGCCTGCGCATATAGAGTGCTTATTGCTAATAGGCACAATAATACAGGCAATAGTTTTTTCATTATAAAAACTCCTTTTATCAAAAATTACAATAATTTTCTGTGTATCAGTTTTTGATTTTTCTATAAATAATTTTCTGTGTATCAGTTTTTGATTTTTCTATAGATATTATGACATATAAAACAAAAATAACAAAAAAAATTTAAAAATATTTATCTATCATCTCTAAAATTAGAGATCAAAATCGTTGTATACTACAATAAAAATAGGTTATATAATACAATATCTTTTTTTTTGTATGTCATAATCAATGTTTTTTTCATTGTGTTTGTATATTAAAAATGGAATATTTATAGAGGTTGTACTATACAGTATCTTTTTTGTATGTCATAATCAATGTTTTTTTCATTGTGTTTATATATTAAAAACGGCACATTACAGAAGTTGTAATGGTCGTTTTTGAACAAGATATGCATAGTTACAATTTTTAGACTGCTACAACAGCTTCTATTTCTACATCTGCACCACAAGGTAGAGCAACGACTTGAACACAAGCTCTTGCAGGTTTAGAATCATTAAAGTAGTGTGCATAGATTTCATTGAATTGGGAGAATTTTTTCATGTCTGTTAAAAAAATATTGACTTTTACAACATTATTAAGTGTGCTTTCACTTGCTTCTATAACTGCTTTTAAGTTTTCCAAAGCTTGTTTACATTGTTGTTGAAAGTCGCTAGATTGAGGTTGTTTTGTTTCTGGGTTGATGTTAGGAAGTTGACCAGAAATGAAAACTAAGTTATTAATTTTAATAGCTTGAGAATATGGTCCAATAGGAGCAGGAGCTTTTTCTGTGAATACGATTTTTCTTGTCATATTTTTTTCCTTTTTTATTTTTTAATATATGGTTTACATGCTTCATACACTTGTTCTGGAGTAATACTAAGCATACATTTATGATCGGTAGGACATTTTTTTAAATGACAGGGAGCACAAGGTAGATGATTATCAATGATCGTTGTTTTTTCTAAATTATTGTTTGTATATCTTTGATCTGTTGGACCAAAAATAACGACAAGTGGCGTGTCTAAAGCTACTGCATAATGGCGTGTTCCAGTATCGTTTGTAACTAATAAGTTGCATCTTTTGATAAGTGGCTTTAAAACATCTAACCCTGGATTGTCAGGATACGTGGGAATTATAGTCGCTTCTGTATTGTCGAGTATGTTTTGTGCTAATTCTTCCTCACCAGGCCCTGTAAATAATAAAATTTTTACATCATGATTCCTTTGTAATAAATTTGCTAGTTGTGCAAAATAATGAGGAGGCCAACATTTGGAGGCACCAAATTTTGCTCCTGGATTGAGTCCAATGACTGTATCAGATGCTTGTATATTGTATTTTTTAAGTAATTCGTCTGCTTTTTTTTGTGTTTCTGGTGTAATATGTAATGTTGGCTTTATAGGCGTATGAATGGGAATCTGTAAATATTTACAAATTCCTAAATAATAATCTACCATAGGAATAGGTAAATATTTTTTCTCGGTCTTAATAGGTGATGGTCCGCCAGTTAATAAAAAAGATCGTGCGTCTCGTTTGTACCCATATATATTTTTTATGCCTGCTAAGCGTAGAAAGAGTAGGGAACGCATAGAATTTGTTAATAAAATAGTGAGGTCAGGTTGGATTTTTCGAACTGTTGTATGGAATGCTTTCCAACCTTGATATGTTTTATCATCGCATGGAATAATGTTTGTAATCCATGGGTTTCCATGTAATATGTTTTGTGCATAAGGACGTACAAGTGTATAAATTTTTGCTTCTGGATATGCATAATGCAAGGTTTCTATTACTGGAGTTGCCATAACAACATCGCCTACCCAATTGGGAAGACGAACTAATATTTTTTTTGGAGTTTTTTGCATTTTTTCTTATTTTTTTACTATTCAATGATTTTTTTGACTATTATAGTATCATAAATTTTTGTTATCGAAGAGTTGTAAACAATACAAATTATTATTGTTATAACCTGCAAAAATGTTTTCTGTATTCCATTGAATGCCATGAATATCAATGGGATGAAATGCAATGAAGTTGCCATCTTCTTTGAAACATATTGCTGTAATTCTAGGTTGTATCATAGCATAATAAGGGATTGGCGATAAAAGTGTATTGGCTTGTATAAAACCATCTAAACTTATGTAGGATACATTCGTGTCAATATCCCAGACATCAGAACGTCCATCAATTGTTGTAGAGGCTAGTAGGCTTCCATCTGGATTGTACGATAAACTTGTGATTTCACGAGAATGGGTGTCAATCGTATTCATGATTGTTTTTTTGAGTAAATCCCAGATATATATACATCCATTGCGAGCTCCCACAGCAATGATCTGTTCTTTAGGATGAAATGCTAAAGAAATAAGACCTACTTGATTTTCATATGTTTCTAGAAGACTGCTATCTTCTACATCCCATATTCTTAAGGTTTTATCCCTAGATACACTCGCAAGTTTCGTTCCATCAGGACTATACTGTACTTGTTGAATCGGGAGATGATGACCAGTGAGGGCTGGTAATGCTTCTTTGTTTTTTATATCCCAAAAAATAATTGTATTATCATCTGCACCAGTTGCTATTTGTGATTTTGTGGGATGATAAGAGACAGTACGAATGGAATTTTTATGACCTTGGAAAGTATTTTGTAATTTTCCTGTTGCAACTTCCCAAAGTTTTAATGTCATGTCCTTAGAAACACTAGCTAAAAATTTTCCATCTGGACTAAACCTAACTTGTGTAATTGTATCTGTATGCCCTATATTAGGATACAATAAACTAGGTGCTGTTAAATCCCAAATTAATGTTGTTTTTTCAGTGGGACTCATTGTGACAAGCTTTTTTGCATCATTGGAGTAATAGGCTTGTATTGTGTTTGATATAGGAGGAAAGTATGTTTGAATATTTTTTTCGGTGTTTATATCCCAAACTTTAATTGTATTGTCTAAAGAAGAAGTAATGATTTGATTAGGATGCACAGGATGGTATGCAATGCTGTATATTCGTTCTTTATGACCTTGGATAGTATGCAAACATTTTCCTGTTTCTGTATCCCAAATTTTAATTGTTTTATCTAGAGAAGTAGAAGCAAGTTGTTTTGAATCTAAACTAAACGCTAAACTTTCAATTACATGTTGGTGACCACGACAAGATACATGATATTTTGCACTTTCAGCATGCCATAAATATAGGATATGATCGGCGGATGCAGATGCAATATATTTACCATTAGGACTATGTGCTAATGCTAGAGGAGTTTTGTCATGGCGTTCTAGAACATATAGACAAAAATTTGTTTCTACATCCCAAATTCGTATTTTCGTATCTGTTGCACTAGAAATGATTCGTTTCCCATCAGGACTGAAAATAATGGCCTTTACAGTAGTTCCTCTTTCTCCTGCCATGGTTTGAATAAGTTTTCCTGTTTGTATTTCCCATAATCGAATGATTCCATCATCTGTACCAGTGACAATAATTGTGGACATGGGATTAAAGGCTAAGCAATGAATATTATTACGTTGTATAAATAATTTAACAAGTTTTCCTGTTTCCATATCCCAAATGCGCAGAGTTTTGTCATTCCCAGCAGTAGCAATGTAACGACCATCAGGGCTGATTTGCATTGCATTGATTTTTTTTGTATGGCGTTGAATAGTATGTATAATAGGCTTGTCAAATCGATCATAAATAGAAGGAAACCATAATGTTTTTATCCATGGGCGCAAATTTCCTTTTTCTAATTGCCATTGTTTAGCTAAATCACTTAGAGGATGAGTGGGTGCATTCCAAGGTGCATTTGGATCTTGTGTATCTATGTATTGTTTTATTTCTGGAGCATCATGCCAATATAAGGGATTCCATAAAAATGAAAAAAATTGATTAGGATATTCTGTTAATATATCCATATTTTGGGCTACTATTTCTTCTATATAAGAAATGACAGTGCCTTTAATAGTTTGATCATGATAAATAGTTGTTGTATCACTAGGAATGGGATATTTTCGTAAATGTTGTAATAATTCTGGTAATTTTTTATTTTTTGCAATTTTTTCTAAATATTCGATATTGATTAAATTTGATAAAATTGTTTGGTATTGATTGTCGTTGGCTTGGTGGTATAAAATTGATGGAATATTTTGAGACTCAAATTTTTGTAAATATTCTGCAATTTCTTGATGGTATGTCTTAATATGTTTTTGAATATGTTGTTGCCAAGTAGGGTGTAAATAATACAAATTTTCTTTATATCGTTGAATATAAGGGCTAGTATCCTCTTTTAATGCTTTCCATTGTTTTTCTGGTAAATCTAACATAGATTGGACAGTTTGTTCGGGAATATAGGGTTTTGTATTGACAAGACCAAAATATTTATAAACAACTTCTTGGGTATGAATGGTGCTCAATTGGCTTAAAATATGAGTGAAAAGTTGATCATGAGAATAAGGCAGTTGATCGATAGTTGTATGATTTTGTTTCAATATTGCTAAAGCATATTGTAGATATAATTGATTTCCTTGTGCTTTTTGGATCAGTACATCCATTTGTTCGGAATCTAAATTAGTATATTTTTTTTGAAGATTGTTGATATGTTCTTGTTCAATGATAGGATCCAAATCATATGTAGTTACACTATTTCGTTGTTGCCACTCTTCCCATTGTGATGTGATATTAGAAGAAAGAATAACGCGAACATTTAAAGGAAAACTTCCTGATAACCAATTTAAATCAGAAGTATACATCTGATCAATGCCATCTATTAATAAAATAATGTGTTGGTTTAGATGTTCTAAGATTTCATAAATCTGTGTTTTTTGTATTTCTATATCTTGAGATAAGGGGAACTCAAGCATTTGTTTCTTCTGGAGTTGAAATTCAATGGATTTAAATAGATGATCAATTCCTAACATAGGAGTAGTCATAGCAGAAAAATATAGTAAACAAGGAATATTTTGTGTTAATAAATTACGTGAAAATTCTGCTAATAATGCAGTTTTCCCAGCTCCAGGTTGAGATAAAATACAAAAATAATTAGGAAGTTCATATGTCATGACAAAATTTTCAAGTTCAAACAAATCACCTTTTCGCCCTATGAAATTTTTTGTATGTTGTTGAATGATAGATTTTAATAATTCATCTATATTTCCCAAAATATAACTCCTAATTATGACACTATTCAGTTCGCCAATTTGGTTTACGTTGAAAGAATGTCTGTCTAATATTGTGTTCTTTTGAATGTTGTTTAAACCAATCAGAAGGGCTATTTTTATAATATGCCACTTCTGTACGCCATGGATGTTTATTTGTAATTTTTATTTTATTAATATCTGGTAAAGGGTATGGAGAAGGTAAATATATTTTCCATTTTTCATTTTCTTTATGGAGTAATAAGGCGACTTCTAAATCTTCTGCTTGGATAGTAACTTTAGCTGTGTTAGGATTTTGAGCATATTCTGGTGCTGGATTTTGTATATCTTTAATTTTAGCCCCTAATATAAGGCTAAAAAAATTACCAGCAAATGACCAACCGATTTTTAAATCAGACAGTTTAACTTGACTTGTTATATTATCAGAAAGACAATAATAAAAAGCTTCTGAATCATTATATGCAACTGTTTTTTTAGCAAAATCAAATGTATCTTGTGGTGTGACCAAGAGAGAATATTGCTCTGGAGCGATATGACTTGAAGCACAACTCACAAGTATCATTGCTACAATGAAAAATAGAACTTTTATATATTTCATTATATATTCCTAATGTTTTTTAAATCTATTTAAATTATGACCACCATCAGGATTTGTAAGTAAAGATCCGACTAAAGGACGCTCCTTTTTTTCTGCTACTGGACTTGGATTTACACTAGGAGCTATAACTTGTTTCTTTTTTTCTTTAGGAAGATTAAGATATGTATTTATATTTTCCTCTGGTGCTGGTAGATATGTTTCAAAAGACTCGTCTTCTTCATATAAATCTATCTCTATTTCTTGTTTCTTAGCAACTGGCACAGATACACTTTCTTCTTCATCTGCTGTAGGCAGTGGAAAATCATCTGAAGTATCATCATCTCTAGAAACTATATTTTTCTCTTTTGCACCATCTAAAGTTTCATCTACTTTTATTTCTTTTGCTTCTGAAGTATAGATATGGCCTGCACCTAAATAATCTTCATCATCCAATACAGAAGCATGTTTACTTTCATCTACAGATTTTGCTTTCTTCTGTTCTGTTTCTTGTGATTTTACATTATAATCTACAATAGCATTGCATGAAATAAAATCTTCCATTTTATCTATCTGTTCTTGGTTTGCTTGTGCAATTTTTTCTTGCACTTCTTGGTATTTTTTGTCAATAGTATCTTCATCTTGATAAGAAAATTTTTTAAATCGTTCTTCTTTGTCCATAAATTCTTGTTGTTTTACCATAGCAGACGCATTGATTGTGGTATCGCGCATAGGTGACAAAGAAACAGAGTCAATGGTATTGTATTGTTTATGAATTTTTTTAGGTACTTCATTAGAAAGAGGTATTGTATCAGAAATGACTGTAGGTTCTTCATAATGGGGAACTGGGGCAGATGGAGCTGGTTTTTGTGAGGAAATTACATCTTTTGTGTACGTCATTTTAGGAGGTAATGTAAAGGATACAAATTTTGGTTCTTCTATTTTTTCTTGTTTGCTTTCTTTTGCAGAAAGTAAGCTATCCTCTTGTTTATGTCGTCCTGTAAGTGCTGCTACTAAACAAATACAACTAAATCCTACGACAATTTCATATAAATAATAAGGTTGTAAATATTGCAAATACATTGAGATATGTTGATTTACTATATTTGCTATCGATATATTAGGTATGAGAACAAAGAGAAGTTTAGGAGTACTAATCATAAATTGAGCAATACTTAAAATACAAAGAATAGTAGCACCTAAAATCCCCCAAAACATTTTTTGATATTTTGTAATTCTAGATAGACAAAATAGTATACACCATCCCCAGAGGAAAATAATAAGAATATCTAAAAAAATATGGACATATATCTGGAATATATTACTCATTAGCATGATTGTTCTCCTAGATAATTATTATGTTCTTAATTAGTAGTTTTATTGAATTAAGTCTTTTGTGATTGTATGTATAAAATTATTTTTGTCAAGAAAAAATTATAGTCCAGTACTACCGAATCCTTGGCGATTTGTTGTTTGTATGTCTTCGCTAATTTCTTGCCATTGTGCCTTCTCTATAGGTAAAAATATACCTTGAGCAATGCGTTGTCCTCGGTATATAGAAACTGCATTTTTTGTATAATTATAGACTTGGAGTTGAATTTCATCTTGTGGTCCGCAAAAATCTTGATCAATAACCCCTGCAGTAAAAAGAAGACCTTTTCCTGCTGTACTGGATCGATCTTTAATAACAAGTACATAGCCTTTCGGCACTTGTATTATGAGATTGCTGGGAATGCGACCGAGGCTTTGAGGAGGGATAGTTATATCTATACGTGCATATATATCAAATGCCACAGAACCAGGAGTTTGATATGTAGGCAATGGTAATGTTTCATCAATCCGTTTGATTTTAATTTGCATGGAATTATTTATTCCCCTTTGGTGTAGAATATTTATTCCCCTAATAAAATGAATATAATAGCTTTTTGAATATATGATATCTTTTCTTTTCAAAACTAGCTAAAATCTCATATTTAGGCCATTCTGCAAGAGTGTTCCTATGTTTTATAATAGATCCTTTTTAAAAAATAAAATTTAAAATTTTAAAAAGCGTAACTCTATATTCTTTAGAGTTATTTCTTGCATTTTACAAAAATTAATAGTATGATAACTATTATATTTCAAGATAACAAAATATGCAATATTCATTTTCAATTTGAGGAAAAATTCTTTGTAAAAAAAATATCTGTATAGATTTTAGGAGCAAAAGCAGTGAGCCAAGAACTTAAACCTAAAGAAGATATGCAGTTGGGGCATTATACTTTAACAGTTAAATTAGCGGATGGCGTATTTAGTGAAACATGGCTAGCCGAACATATGTATTTAGAAGGCAAAGAAACATGCATGAAAATTTTTACGAATGATAAGTTCATCTTAGCATTAGAAAAACAAAAATTTTTACGAGTTTTACGAGAACCACTGTATTTGCCCTATATTGACGATTTCGATCCTAAAGCAACTTTTCCTTATCTTGCACAAGAAGTTGTAAAAGGGCGTAGTTTACGACAAATGATTCGTGAACGAAAACAGCTAACAATTGAGACAACATATAGCATTATGAAAAATGTCCTAATTGCATTAGGAAAATTGCATCAATCAAATATTCCTCATTTAGATTTACGTCCTGAACATATTATTATTGATCCACAAGGCAACATAAAATTGCTAGATTATGAATTAGGACAAGTCATCACTTCCACTATTGCTGAATATTACAAAGAATTTTCCACTAAAGGCACACCCTTACCCAAAAGTGTTATGCGTTCTTTACTTTATAAATCAAAGCAACATCGTGCAGGTATAGAGCGTAGTACAAGAGCAGATATTTTTTCCTTAGGTATCATCTTTTTTGAAATGCTCACTGGCACATATCCAACAAAAAAAGCAGAACTTCCCAGCATTTTAGTTCCTGAAGTAGGTGAAAAAGCAGATCAAATTTTTAATGGATGTTGTAATCGTGCAGAAGATTATTATGTTACATGCGAAGAAATTTTAAAAGACGTAGAAGAAGATTTACGAGAATCACGAGCCACTCAAAAACCAGGACTTTTTTTAATTCAAACTGATACTGCCTTTGTTTCCATTTCTACACTTGTCGAAAATAAAAACTACGTGGATGGAAAAAATATAAGCCTATTATCAAAAAATATAGAAGAAATCATGAAGAAGAATTTAAAATTCTATGCATTTGACTTAAAAAACATAGAATATCTCAATTCTAGTGCCATTGGATTTTTAGCTCATTTTCATGATAGAGTACAAAACGCAGGTGGTACCACAGTATTTTTCCACGTAGATCGAAAAGTAATTACCATTTTAGGTGCTTTAGGGCTTGAAAAAGTTTTTCATATTGTTCCTACAGCTCAAGAAGCGGAATCTTATCTTTTATCTAAAAGAAATTAAGGGTAAGTTCATGGAAAAATCAAGCTATTGTTCTTTTTTGCAAGATAAAGTTTTTGTAATTCTCCCAGACGGAAATATTGCAACAGAAAAATACATTATCAGTCAATTTAAAAAAACTGTAAAAAAGATATCTGATGAAGAAATTCTTCTATATAATTTAAACTTTGATGAATATAATGGGAAAAATTTACAAGAAAAAATCAAAAATTTTTTAAAAAAAGTAGTGGCTGATATTCCTCAAATTTTAAACATGTCTTGTGATGAAAATAAACTTAAAAAATTAATAGAATATGATGCCAAAGGAAAGCCAATTGTAAAATATACAAGATATTTTGATCAAGTTTCTTATAATGACTCTTTACAAAAACGTCAAGAAGAATGGCAACAAGCTTTTCAAAAACAAGAACAAGAATTCAAACAGCAATTTCAAGAACGAGAACTAGAAATTCAAAAATTAGAACAACAATTACAAACAAGCATAACTTTTTTCAATGAAGTACTTGTTTCCTACCAAGAATCGATGAATAATATTAAAAAATATACAGAAGAAGCTAATGCTTGTGCAATCGCAACTGTGGACTTTTTTAAAAAATCTTCTATCATCCAAGCAACAAAGACAACGAAAAAATCAACAAAAACAACGAAAAAAGCAAAAACAACGACTAAAAAAACAGAAAAAAAAGAAATAGAGTTAAAAGTAGCAGAACAAAAAATAAAAATAGCAGAGCCCTCAAAAGACATTGCAGAAGCCATGAAATGTATTGAAAATGCATATTTTAAAATAGTAGAACAAACAGGAGTTTCTGGACTTTTTATTTGGGAATTGAGAGAAAAGACAAAGCTAGAAAAAGAAATTTTTGACAAAGCCATCTCTCAGTTGAGATTGTCCAAAAAATTTGCACTTATGAATGGCGAACCTATCTATGAAAAGGGGTCAGAAAACAATTACTACGACGCAGAAAATAAAAAATGGTTCAACTACATCATGTACATAAATAGATCTTTTCAAGGAGGTATATGATGTACTATAGTGATGAGGAATTATGGGAATATGCAAAACAACAAAAAATGGATCCATTTGGACATCGATATGACAGTGATTCAGATTATAAGACATTCCCCATAGTAGAATCCATTCATCAATTTGTGTTGCAAAATTTATTGAATCTATTATATTCTATGGATCAAAATCCACAAAAAATAGGACAATTAGTGCTTGTCATAGGAATGATTGGTTCAGGTAAAACAGCGTTGATCAAACGTGTTATGCAAAAAGTGCAAGAACAACAACCAGCCATTCCATTATATATCGTTCCTTTTAAGTATCCAGAAAGTGCTTTTCGTCATCTTGTGCGCGAAATGATGACAAAGCTTTTAGAAAGGGAGCAAAATCAACAAAGTCCTTTAGAAAATTTTGTCTATGAACTTTATAAAAAATATTCTAGCTTGCCAGAATTTCCCACACAACAAGATATGTTAGAAAATACAAAAAATTGGCAAACATATTTAGAACTAGAAAATATTCCAGAAATTCAAGAAAAAATCAAAATCAATATATCTTGCAATTACTTACCAGCTGATATTTTAGACATGATCCTTGCCTTAATCTATCCTGAAAAATATCGTGATATTCACTCTTGGTTTACAGGAAGAGGAATTAGTAGAAAAACATTAGAATCTATTGTAGATGATTTTATTGGTAGAAATTATTCTCATATGTTTTCTGAAGATGTGGACGATCATGCTGCTGAAGAACGAGCAATCAGTATATTAAAAGGATTAGGGCAACTTTTTTTTCATTATAAAACTTTAATTCTATGTTTTGATCAAATTGAAAATTACTTAGATTTAGATAAAACAGAAGAAAAAAGAACTCATTTTGCAGAAATTTTAAAAACTATAGTAACAGAAAATGTTGTAAATATCATTGGAATCATTGTAGCACGCCAAGATAAGTATGAAAAAACCTTATTACCTTATCTTCGTAGTGATGTTAAAGATAGAATTCATGGTATAAAAGACAATAGAAATGAACAATATACTTTATTGCCATGTACGAAAGAACAAGGATTGCAATTAATTGATAGCCGATTGCAATTTTTATTTCAAGATTTAACAGAAAAACAACGAAAATTTTTCAGCCCTTTCCACCAAGACGAAGAACCTTGGATACAATTTTGGAAACATGAAGAAACGCCTCGCATTATATTAGAAAAAGCTAGTGAATATTTCAAAAAAAAAATCGGGTTAGACACTCTTTCAAAAGAAGATTTTTTTGCAGAATACATTCAGTCTCTTCAAAAAAAATATAAAGCTACATACATCGACCAAAATACAGACGAATTTGAAGAAAAGGCAGAACATATTCTTTTTGACCAATGGCAAGATGGGATATATCACTTTTTAAATTCACCAACAGTGCAAAAAAATTTAAATATTCAAGATATGCAGACCGATTTCTATCAAGCCGGGAAATGCAAACTTAATTTTACTATGCAAGACCAAAAAATTGGCTTACTTTTATTATCAGCTAAACGTTGTCAAGGGAAAGGCATGACTAGCCCATTAGACAATGTTTTGTCTGATTTCAAACAAAAAAACATTACAAAAAGTCTTAATTTACGTCCACAAGGTTGGTCAAATATAGGTGAAATTGCAAAAGAAAAATGCTTAGAATTAAAAACATATGGAAGCATATTTCAACAAGAAACTCAAAAAAGTGTGGAAGAATGGGGATTTGTTTCTTATATACTCAATGATTTAACAAATGAAGAACCAACATGGTTTCAAGAAAATGGACAGGAAATTGCCATCACTCATGAAGAATATTTCCAATATATTATAGATCTCCAAAAACTAAATATGTTTCTCAATCCTTTTTTGCATTTTCGACAAACATTAGACAATTTATTATCATTAAATACGTCGAATACGTTGAATATAACTTCAGAAAACATATCTGAAATAACGTCCGAGAGTGCATTAGAGACAACGATCTATACAACCCCTAAGAATATGTCTGATGTAATGCCAGAAAAAAAAGTGAAGAAAAAAGCACAGCCAAAAACAAAAGCACAGCTAGAACTCCCAAAAAAGAAAGATTATAGTGTCACAGATATTATCAACATGTTCCATCAAGAAACTGATTGCCAAAATAAAACAAAAGAAAGTTTTAAAAATGAAAGTGATATTTGTGATTTAGGAACACTTATACATGATATTATATCAGAATTTTTATTACGTTGTAGCGAAGATCATGCGTTTCATCAACTTCTACAATCAGCAACATGTTCTATTGAAAAAATAAATGAACATATTTATACACAATATTTTTTAATGATCAGAGAAAACATTGCAAATAGTAAAAAACAGATATTGCGAAATGCTATTTTTCAATTTGCAACATGGTTTTATGATAGTTTTTGCGACGTGATAAAAAAATCTCATGACATAAAAAACACATTGCAATCTATATTTATAGGAACAGAAGAAACTCTCATTGCAAAATTAAATCTAAATCAAAACTTAATAGGACGCTACGACGCTTTAATTTGTAATCCTCATACACAACAATATCATATCATTGATTTTAAAGTTATGAGCTACAAAGAAAATAATATTC
This sequence comes from Planctomycetota bacterium, assembly GCA_017993505.1. GTDB lineage: Bacteria > Planctomycetota > Uabimicrobiia > Uabimicrobiales > JABWCH01 > JAGOMP01. The sequence continues at coordinate 14,673 of JAGOMP010000024.1, read as the reverse complement.
AACATATTCAACAAATTTCTTTATATGCTTGGCTTATAAAAAAATGTAAAAACATTCTTATACAAAGTGGAAGTATATTATATTTAGGATCAACCTATGGAATTCGACATGTTTCTGTAGAAGAAATCGATGAAAATCTTCGAATATTAGAATGTCAAATATTTTCTGAGAATATAGGACTTGAAAATGTTTTTACACAATCAGAAACAAAAAACAACGTACAATCAGAAATTACAAATCAAGATACAACATTTGAAATAGACGATGATATAGCCTTGGAAATAGACGATGATATAGAATTTGAAATAGACGATGATATAGCATTAACACCAGAAACAAAAGCACAGCTAGAATCCCAAGAAAAGAAAGATTATAGTGTCATAGATATTATAAATATGTTTCATCAAGAAACAGATTGCCAAAATGAAACAAAAGAAAGTTCTCAAAATGAAAGCGAAGTTTGTGATTTAGGAACATTTATACATGACATTATATCAGAATTTTTATTACGTTGTAGCGAAGATCATGTGTTTCAGCAACTTCTACAATCAGCAACATGTTCTATTGAAAAAATAAATGAACATATTTATACACAGTATTTTTTAATGATCAGAGAAAACATTGCAAATAGTAAAAAACAGATATTGCGAAATGCTATTTTTCAATTTGCAACATGGTTTTATGATAGTTTTTGGGATATGATCAAAGAATCTCACGACATAAAAAATACATTGCAATCTATATTTATTGGAACAGAAGAAACTCTCACTGCAGAATTAAAGCTAAATCAAAATTTAATAGGACGTTACGATGCTTTAATTTATAATCCTCATACAGAACAATATCATATTATTGATTTTAAAGTTATGAGCTACAAAGAAAATAATATTCAACATATTCAACAAATTTCTTTATATGCTTGGCTTGTAAAAAAATGTAAAAATATTCTCATACAAAGCGGCAGTATATTATATTTAGGGTCAACCTATGGAATTCGACATGTTTCTGTAGAAGAAATCAATGAAAATCTTCGAACATTAGAATGTCAAATGTTTTCTGAGAATATAGAACTTGAAAATATTTTTACACAATTAGAAACTATAGATAATGATACGATTATCAAAATAGATAATTATATAGACAATGATACGATTATCAAAATAGACAATGATTCAACTTTCAAAATAGACAATGATTCAACTTTCAAAATAGGCAATGATATAACTTTTAAAATAGGCAATGATATAACTTTTAAAATAGGCAATGATATAACTTCTACAATAGATAATGATATAACTTTTACAATAGATAATGCACAATTAGAAACAACAAATGATGCACAATCAGAAATAATAGACAATGCACAATTAGAAACAACAAATGATGCACAATCAGAAATAATAGACAATGCACAATTAGAAACAACAAATGATGCACAATCAGAAATAATAGACAATGCACAATTAGAAACAACAGAAATCAGCATTGAATTGGGCATCGATAAATTGAATCAGCCAGTTGTATGGAATCCATCTCAATTACAAAATGGTCATATCCTTTGTGTAGGTAAAACAGGGAGTGGAAAATCTCATACGATCATTCATTTTGTAACAGAATTAATAAAATATAATATTCCTATCTTAATCTTTGATGTACAAGATGAATTTACAAGAATAGATTATTTAAAACAATCTGCTACTATTATTGATTGTAACGAGACATACCTTCAATTTAATCCATTAATTCCCAAAATAAAAGAAGATGGAACACGCCAAAATTATATAGCATGTATATATCAATTTTTAGATTGTCTAAATCCTCCATACTTTGGAGAAAATCAAAAAAGTTGCTTGCGATGCACTCTTGAAGAGGCTTTTGAAAATCATGGATTTCAAAAAGAAGATAAAAGTACTTGGAATAATAAAGTTCCAAAATTACAAGAAGTTTTTGAAATTCTCCAAACCAAAAAAAAAGGTCAAGAGATACTAAATAAAAACTATTTTTATACATTATTTAATTTACCTATTTTGCAAGGTGAAGATCTAAGTTTAGAAACATTATTTAAAGAAAGTCATATTCTATCTTTTGCAAAAGATTCTGAAGAAATGTATGTTCCTGTAACACAATTAATTTTACGCTATATTTATTCCCACATGAAACAACAAATGTCTAATGAAATTCGCCTTGTATGTATTTTCGATGAAGCTCATACTTTGTTAGGACATAGAGCATTAAATAGAACGCTAATAAGACTAGCAAAAGAATCTAGAAAATATGGACTTGTATTAGTATTTGCCTCACAGCAGATGAAAGATTTTGATGATGCAATTATTTCTAATATTGACACATTAATCTCTTTAACGTTAGATGGTGACTATGCGATAAGGATGACAAATGCTTTTAGTGTTTATGATCAAGTAAATAAAAAACAATTAGCAGAATACATTAGCACCTTGAATACAGGGGAAGCTATCATTCGCAATAACATGTATAAACCATATGTTTTTGCGAAATTGCATTAGAAACAACAAATAAATAAGGTATCAATAAAAATCAAAGAAAGGTGGTGAATATGCCCCGAAGAAAAACATTATTATGGATTTTCATTGTATGCATCATAATTTGCAGTAGCATTCAAGCTGAATGGGAAGACAGATTTAGTTCGGCTCAAATGGTAACATTATCTGAAATTGCTGCACGTCCTGAAACATGGCTTAATGTTCCTGTACGCATTCAATTACGTTTTGCTTGGATGAGTGATTTTTTTATTGCTTATAGAACACATTTTTCTCCAGAGCATTTTTCAAATTTTTCAGCTTGGGATATTCAAACTCCTATTTGGGAAAAAGAAGAATTCAATAGAGTGCATTCTTACTTTTATATGGAAAAGAACAATCCAGAATTAAAAGCTCTATTTAAATTACGAACATTTGATTCTTTTTGCGTTCTAGCAAAAGTAGAAAGCATTTTTGCTAATAAAGTTTTTATTCGGGTTGTATGGCTATATAAACTTCCAGGAAATTTAGATGTTTTAAACCTCAAAATGATTCACCAAGCCTACAAATTATATAATAAAAAACAATATGATGAAGCATTGTCCGCATTTGTGGAAATTTTTGCTACTAACCCACCAGATGACATCAAAGTCATGTTTCATAAAAATATTTCTTTAATTTATTTAAATTACAGAAAAGACTATATTGCTGCATTGCAAGAACTTGAAAAAGCAAAACTTATTGCTCCTAATGATTGGGAAGTGAATTATTTAATCAAACAATGCAATCTTATGGCATACCAAGAAAGAGTGCAAGAAATGGACGGCTTATCAGCTCCTACTGTTCTTTCCGTTCCAGAAGTAATTACAATTCCTGACATTAGACCTGCAGAACCAATTGCACCTGAAGTCCCAGTTGAAAAAAAACAAGAAAATTTAGAAAAATCCATAGAACATTACTTTGAAGACGAAAATTACCCCATGGATAGCCAAGGAATGATCATAGAAGAGTCTACAGAATCTTCTATTATTTTAGAGGGCCATAATAAATAAAATAAAAGGACTAGCAATTAATTGCTAGTCCTTTTAAAAAAATTTTATATTTAGGAGTTATTATAGGCATGTATGAAATTGCAGGATTAGAAGATGCTATTTTAATTATTGTGAAAGGACCAGCAACACTCAATAATTCATTATATTTTCAAGATTTTGTTGTCGAAATGCAAAATAAAGGTTACAAAAAATTTATCATAGATATGGCACATTGCACGATGATGGATAGTACCTTTATGGGTATGTTAACTATGCTAGCATCTAGTCCCAAAGAAATCGTTGAATCATTAAAACTGATTAATTTAAATGAAAAACACATTACTCTATTATCGAATTTAGGGCTTGTAGATATTCTTCCTATAGTTCCAGGGAAAATAGAAGTCCCCACTGTTGAAACTACTCAATTAAACGAATATACATACGATCAAAAACGTCGATTATCTTTGATTTTAGAAGCTCATAAAAAAATAGTAGAATGTAGTGCAAAACATAATGAAAATAATGAAATATTTGCTGAATTTATTAAAGAATTAACAAAAGAATTAGATCAAAGTAAATAGAATCTAATGGATATAGCAACCATAAAAGAAAAAGTTGATAACTATTAATAATATGTTCATATAAAAAAATACCCACGATGGATTTCGTGGGCGTTTCTATATAATAGAAAGAAAATTTTCATTGAAAAACATACAACAATACCTTTATATTGCTCTTTCTATGGTAGCGATTAGTACTTTATACATTGTGGCCTCTTGGGAGCAGGCGACCTATGCAGATAACAATGTACAACTACCCAGAAAACTTGCTGTTCAAGAAATTCCTGCTCCTCCTCCTATTCCCACAAAACAACAAATAGAAGAGCAAAAAAAAATTAGCATTCTCGGATGGAACGTAGAGAATTTATTCCAAGCTCATGATGTAAAAACAAAACTTCCCAAATATGATAGTGCCAATCGAAATCCAAAACATGTACAACAAAAGCTTTATAATCTTAGCGACATTCTACGAAGAGTCAATAATGGCTTGGGAGCTGATATCATCGGATTATGTGAAGTTGAAAATGAAATCATCTTACAAGAATTAGCAAACCATCCTAATTTACAACCTCTACAATATCGATACACATATTTAAAAGATAGCACAGACCCTCGTGGCATTGATACTGGGATTATCAGCCGATTCCCAGCGGATGAAATACACGTGCGTCCCATGTACGTAAAAGGTGATGGTGCTCGCTTTATCTTACAAGCAAAATTTAAAATTCATGGGCATAATTTATACGTACTTGTTAATCATTGGCGTTCTCAAATAGGCGGACGAAAACAAACAGAACATAGAAGAATTGAATCTGCTAAAATTTGCCGCAATATGGTTGACAAAATCTTACAACAAGAACCTCATGCAGATATTGTGCTACTTGGTGATTTTAATGAAGTCCCGTCAGATATTGCCATGAGAAAATACCTAGGAGCTACTCTTTACCAAGGGAAAACAACAAGAGCTAAATTATATAACCTCACTCGAACAAAAAAGTATGATCCTTGGGTAAAAATGACAGACTCTTTTGACCACATTATTATTTCACGTGGTCTTTTAGACAACAAAGGTTTTTATTACAAGCCTAATAGCTTTCAATTCATTACATTTCAATTTCAATGTAGCCCGAAAGGTCGTCCTTTAGTCTTTTCTTCACAAGATGGATATGGCTATTCTGATCACTTCCCAGTGTATTGTGAATTAAAATGGAAATAAACACAATATAGCTTGGAATATAAAGGTTGCCTTAGTCTTTTCTTCACAAGATGGATACAGTTATTCTGATCACTTCTCAGTGTATTGTGAATTAAAATGGAAATAAACACAATAGAACAGACTCTGCATATAAAATAAATATCTTACATTGAAAGTATAATGCAAATTTTCTAAGAGTGATAAAAAAAAAGACGTTGATTTTTATCAACGTCTTTTTTCATAATATCTAATAAAACTTATGCTTCAATAATAGCATCTACTGGACAAACGCCCATGCATGCACCACAATCAACGCAAAGATCAGGATCAATTTCATGATGAGTATCACCAGCTGAAATTGCATTTACAGGGCATTCACCTTCACAAGTTCCACAAGATACACATTCATCTGTAATTTTATGAGCCATACTAAAAACTCCTAGGATAATAGTCAATTTTTTTCATATTCTATTCTAAAAAAAAAAGGCAAAGCTTATGAACTTTGCCCTCTTTTTTGGGTAAGGCGGGAATCGAACCCGCACAACTATTAATAGTCATTGGATTTTAAATCCAACGCGTCTGCCTATTCCGCCACTCACCCTTTTCAAGGTGACACCCGGATTCGAACCGGGGGATAATGGATTTGCAATCCATGGCCTTACCGCTTGGCTATGTCACCATTGATGTATCTACGTCTCTAAATATATCATTTTATTTTTTAAATGTCAAGTAAAAAAATATATTTTTTTTATTATAAAATTTATTATACTATTGACCATATATTATTATATTTTTATTTCATTTCTATTGAGAAGATATCTATGAAAAAATTTTTATATTACCTTTTTTATGCTGGTCTTTGTAGTGCAACATTGATTCCCTGTATGGTTTCTTCTTCCTTAATAGAATCCTATAATTCCATAAAATTATTTTATTTTAGTCTTCTAACAGAAATATTATTTTGTGGTTGGATTGGATTTGCCATCTTCTATAAAGAATTTCGCCCTCGTTTTTCTTGGTTGTATATTGCAGTTATTTTTTTTCTGTGTTCCTTTGCCATTTCTAATATCTGGAACTTTCATACATACCAAAGTATGGTGGGAGATACTATACGATTAGAAGGATGGATTCTCTTTGCACACCTTGCTATTTTTATGCTAATATTAAGTACTATGATCAAAACACAAAAACAATGGGATGTTTTTTTCTTTTTCTATGTTATTGTGTTCTGGTTGTATATTTTATTCTATGGATTTAATGGTTTAATCCCAGAATCTTCCACACTTTCATTTTGGCAAAAATATACACAGATTTTTCATTTACACCATCAACGTCTCATCGGTCCTCAGGGAAATGCTGCCCTATTTGGAATTTATCTTATTTTTCATATTTATTTTACAATATATTGTATATATCGCCTCTATAGTGAATATAAAAAAGCAAGATATGTAATTCCTATTTTTATTATAGGAATTTTGCTGGACTTTTGGCTACTTTATACTACAGGCACACGTTCAGCCATTTTAGGATTATTCCTTAGTTTGTTTTTCGTAATATGTTGTGTAATTTATAAATCACCAAAAAAAATACAAAAAATTTCTATTATATGCTTTTGCATTATATTAATATTAGGGAGTATTTTTCTTTGGTATGCCTTTGAAAATAAAGAAAAGTTTCAAACAATTCCTATTTTAGGTCGCTTCTTTTCTATTCATGGAACAGTTGGAATACAAATTAGAGAATATACTTGGCCAATTGCTTGGAAAGGTTTTTGTGATCAACCTATTTTTGGATGGGGACAAGAAAATTATGCCTATGTGTTCAATAAATATTATCACCCTAGTTTATACTATGAAAAAGGAGAGTGGTGCGACCGTGCTCACAACGTTTTTTTAGAACGACTTGTAACAGGAGGAATTTTTGGTTTTTTAAGTTATATTTCTATCTATATTGCTTTTTTTTATACATTATGGAAAAAACGAAAATTCTCTTGGATAAATATTTTCTTTTCTGCACTTTGTCTTGCTTATCTTGTCTTTTTAACATTCTCTTTTGATAATATTGTTTCGCATATATCCTTTGTTAGTATACTAGCTTATGCTATCTCACAATCCCATATACACGAAAAATTTTCTATAGAACAATGCGAACAACAAATTATTCCACATAAAATTATCTTAATTTTGCCATTTCTTTTCTGTTTCTATGGATTCTTTTATTGGCATCTTCCCAATATACAAGCATTTTCCTTAACTGTACAAGCAAAGATGGAAAAAAAAGACGCCATCAAAGCATTTTTGCAATATGCAGAAGCTGCTAAAATAACAAATATCAATACATTTGCATTTCGTACCAACCTTTTAGGTTTTCATATGAACCTTGTAAAAACAAACTACCCAAATGATTTTAAATACCAAGTCATGCAATGTTGTGAAGCAGAACTTACAAAGCAAATTCAAGAACTTCCTTATTATATACGAGCCTATGATATGCTATCCATGTTTTATAAATCTATTGGAAACATGGAACAAGGCATGAAAATGCGAGAAAAAACTATTGAACTATCTCCTAAACGACAAATACTACATATGGATTTAGCTAGCTATTATATGTTTCATAAACAAGATACTCCTAAAGCACTACAAATTGCTCAAAATGCATATGAAATATTGCCTCTTTATAATAATATTCGCATTCATTATGCAAAATTATTAATATTTGCAACATATCTTCAAGAAAATGAAGAATATTTTATAAAAGCCATGAAAATATTAAACACACAGACTGCCATACAGCCTTACACAAAACAAGAAATACAATTAAAAGACCTTCGCTTAGACATAGAAATTGCAGAAGCTATATTCAACACAGATAAACTTTCTTTTTTACAAAACATGCTTGAAAAAATATACAAGGAAGACAATAGCTACGCTTATGCAAAGTACTTATATCATACATATCTCCGAAAAAATAACACACAAAAAGCACAAACACTTTTACAATCTTTTCCAGAAAATAATTCTACTCAAAATTTAACAACACCTTTTCAAAAAGAATACATAGAATGGAAGAAAGTAGATATAGAATGATCAATAAAGATTATATACAATTATTATTTTTAACGTGTAGTCAATCTGGCAATATTTCTTCCGCCTTACAATATGCACACCAACAAGGAAATAAAATAACGCGCACGCAACTCATTACAATATTGAGTAACACTACCTTTCGAGAAAATACAGTTCCTGGCTCTACCTTTGATTTAGTACAACAAATTATAAAAATGGAACGTTTCTTAGAACAAGCATTAAAAAATGAAAAGAAACAAGGGAATAATTGGAAAGATGCTAGTTTTAAATTACATATTGAACCAGGACCAGAATACAAAAGATTAAAAAATTTTTTTGAAAAATGTCTTTAAAAAAAATTTAATATCCTTAAATTCTTATGATAGACTTTTATCAAAGACTTTTTTATAATTGCTACATATAAAAAAAGCGTATTAGTTATTGTTCAACTAGTACGCTTTTTTATAGAAAGGGAAATACTATTAGACGTTTTTTTATTACAGAAATATTGATTTTGTTTCTTATAAAAGAGTTATAGAAAATTGTTGATCCATTCTTTAAAAATTTTTATGAAACGAGAATACTATTCAGCATTTTCATCTGCTACAAGAGTAGGAGTCTCTGGAAGTTCTTCTATTTCTTCTTCCGCTTCTTGTTGAAAAACTTGTGTAAGATCGTTGATCAATTCTTCGTAAATTTTTTGGGAAATATCATTGTTTTGCTCTAGATATTCCACTGCATTTTCTTTTCCTTGCCCTAGTTTTGTGTCTTTATAAGAATACCATGACCCACTTTTATCTACAACTTTATGTAAGACACCTTGTTCTAGAATATCGCTATACCAAGAAATACCTTTCCCAAAATAAATATCAAATTCAGCTTCACGGAAAGGTGCAGCCACTTTATTTTTTACAACTTTAGCACGAACACGATGTCCAATAATATCGTCTGCTTTTTTTATGTTGCTAATTTTTCGAATTTCAATACGAACAGAAGAGTAAAATTTTAATGCTCGTCCGCCTGTAGTTGTTTCTGGATTGCCAAAAAATACGCCAATTTTTTCTCGAAGTTGGTTGATAAAAATCACACAAGTATTCGTCTTACTTGTAATACCAGTAAGTTTTCGAAGTGCTTGCGACATGAGTCTTGCTTGCAAACCCATATGAGCATCGCCCATTTCGCCAGCAAGCTCAGCTTTAGGCACTAGTGCTGCAACAGAATCAATTACAAGAACATCTAAACAATTAGAACTCACAAGCATTTCTGCAATGTCTAAAGCTTGTTCGCCATTGTCAGGTTGAGAAATATAAAGTTCATTAATATTGACGCCTAATTTTTGACAATATGCAGAATCCATAGCATGTTCAGCATCAATAAATGCAGCCATGCCACCTTTTTTTTGTGCATTGGCAATGATATGCAAAGCTAGTGTTGTTTTCCCTGATGATTCTGGTCCATAAATTTCAACAATCCTTCCTTTAGGAACACCTTTGACTCCTAAAGCAAGATCTAAAGACAATGCCCCCGTAGAAATAGAGTCTACAGGTGCAACATCTGCAGAACCTAATTGCATGAGAGAACCTTTACCAAACTTTCGTTGCACTTGGTCTACTGTGATCTTTAAAGTATCTTCTTTGGCTTTTTTTTCTGGATCAATGTCTTTCTTTTCACGTACGACTTCTTTTTTCTTTTTTTCTTTTTTTTCCACAGCCATATTTTAACTCCTATTTATTTTTTGGAATGACATTTTCTACCATCTCAATTAAATAACTGGGATCAAATGGTTTTTCAAGCCAACCAACTACAAGTGGCTCTTTAGATAATTCTTGTAAAATAGCTGTGTCTAAATATGCGGAAACTACAATAATTTTTTGGATTTCTTGGACAAAATCTAAGGAACGAATGGCAGTGAGTCCATCCCATTCTGGCATTTTAATATCCATAAGAATGAGTTTGTAATTGTTGTTCATTGCAAACTTAAAAGCTTCTTTGCCTGTTTTTGCAATGTCAAATGTATAGCCTTCCAATTTTAAAATTTCGCTAATCAAAACTTGTAAGCTTGGATCATCATCAACAATGAGAATATCAGTGCTTTGTTTATGTTTACTTGAGGTCTGCATAACGTCTCCCTTTATAAATCAAAGTAAATCTGAGCCTGCCAATTGCCTTGTTCATTCCATATTTTTAGAAGATGGTATGTCACGGCTTTTATTTCACAATGATAACAATGTTTTTCTTCCTCTAATTTTTTTCCATGTGCTTCTATTATACAATGTGTTTCTGACAATTCAAGAATATGAAATTGAATAAATATTTTTTGATGAACACTCAAATAATAATTAATCTCTGAAAGCCATTCACGAAGGAGTTCTTCCCAATTGTCTGCAGTGCATTCAATGATGACTTTTTCTTCTATGGTCTCATTTTCTGTAATTCCAGAAACTGCAATAGAAAGCATTCCTATTGCAGCTTCTTGAAAAATTTTTTCCATAGAATCAGCTGACACATGCAAACCAATATCAGCTGTGTGGTCTAATAGTTTATAGGACATAGATTGATTCCATTTATTCGTCAAAAAATTCTTCTGTAAAATGATAAATTTTTTCTTGAGGCATTTGAATTGCAATAATATCAAATCGTATTGATAAATGAGTTAATTGATATTGCTCTCTATACTGTAGAATGGCACGTTCCATTTTATTTCGTTTTATTTTGTCAATTTTTTCAACAAGCTCATCAATCTCTAAAGTTCCACTTTTAACTTCTATGGCAACTAGAAAATTTTTTATTTTTGCAATAATATCAATTTCTGCATACTTTGTTGTATAATTTTGGGCTAAAATACGAAACTTTTTTGTTTTAAGATAGGAAATAGCAAGTTGTTCCGTGTATTTTCCTTTATGTGTATTAGATAATGACAGGAATTTTTTTAATAATTTCATTGTTTTATATATTGTATAACTTATTATATAATAATGAGTTATATTTTAATTTTATTTTTTTAAAAATGGCAAAAAAAAATAAAACATCGACATGTCGGCCGATGTTTTATGAAAGAGAAATCTATTTTTCTGCAGCTTCTTCTGCTGCTTTTGCCTCTAACCATTGTGCGGCTTCTGCAGATAATTTTGCAGATCTGCGAGCACTTGCAGCATCCCAGATTTTCTCTTTTAGCTTTGTTGCTTTGCCAACTCTGTCTCTTAGGTAATACAATTTTGCTCTTCTTGTTTTGCCTTTTTTCTTTACGACAACAGTAACAACTTTGGGTGAATGGAGGGGAAATACACGTTCTACACCTTCGCCTTGTACAATGCGACGGACTGTGAACATCGAATTTAATCCTTCACCTCTCATGGCAATAACAATACCATTAAAAGTTTGTTTACGTTCTTTATTTCCTTCTGTGATTTTTATGATAACATCAACTGTATCACCAACTTCAAATTCAGGAAGAACTTCTTTTTGAAACTTTTTTGAATAGGCATCCAACTTATTCATCTAAACTACTCCTGTTGAGACACCACAAAATAAATAATAATGTGGGCTTACTTTGCATATTTTAATAAAAAAAAATTCTAGAAAATTATCTCTGCAACATATCGGTTGCTAGCAAATCGGGACGCCTTTCTTTTGTTCTTTGTATAGACATCTCTTCTTGCCATTTCTGTATATTTGCATGATGCCCAGAATACAGTATTTCTGGGACTTTCATTCCCCGCCATTCTAAGGGTCTAGTATATTGCGGATATTCTAACTTTCCATCATAGAAGGATTCTTTAATGGAAGACTCGTTATCACCAAGTGTACCTGGCAAAAGTCGAACTATGCTATCTAATAGTACCATGGCTGGGATTTCTCCGCCTGTGAGTACATAGTCACCAATAGAAACCTCAGTTGGTTTTAGTCCTATGCGAATCCTCTCATCAAAACCTTCATAATGTCCACAGATAATGATAATATGATCTTGTTTACTATAATCCCATGCCATTTTTTGATTAAATGGTATTCCTTGTGGCGTTGTCAAAAGCAATAAAGGAGTAACGCCAGGACATACATAAATAGATTCAACAGCTCGAAATATAGGTTCAGGTTTCAATAACATTCCAGGACCACCACCATAGGGTGTATCATCTACATTTCGATGACGTTCATAGCTAAAATTTCGAAAATCTGTGATTCGAATATCCACTAATTTTTTTTGAATTGCTATGTTTAATATACTGGATTGCAAGATCCCTGTAAACATTTTGGGAAATAATGTTAATATATCTATTCTCACATATATTCCTAATTTAAAAAGAATAATTTGTTAGAGAATAGTATAAATTATTACCTTGTTTTGTCAAGTAAATATTAAAAAACATTTAGTTTACTATTGATTTTCATTATCGTCAATATCAATGCATCTAAAACCATTACTCTGAATAATAATGAATCATATTTTCCTATGATTTTTCTATGTTTTTTCTTATCTCCAACATCGATGCATCCAAAACCATTGCTCTGGATAACGGCGAATCATATGCTTTTCCTTATCTCCAACGTCGATGCATCCAAAACCATTGCTCTGGATAACGGCGAATCATATCTTCATATGCTTTATTCAAAATCGTAGTAGCAAGTTCTAAATCCCTTTGTTTATCTTCCGTCCATGCTGGCATAGGAATTTCATTGTACAGCAAACGAAACTTAAACAATCCCACACGCACCACACCACCAACATGTAAAGGCACATTAAATTTTCGCAACAAAGATGCTGGACTTGCAGGTGTAAATGCTTTTTCCCCCATAAAGTCAACATGTAAAGATTTTCTACCACCATGTTGATCAACAAGAATTGTAGGAGACCATCCCTGTGCAATGCCTTTTTGGAAGCTAAAATATGCTCCCTGTTTCATAACAAGATCATTGCCACCATGATCTAATAACTTTACAATATATTGATTTATATATGGATTTACAATTTCCCGCATCACAATACGGAGGGGTGCTCCTATTTTTGGTGCAATATAACCAGCTAAATAAAAATTCCCAAGATGTAAAGAACAAACAACAGCAGGGCTATGCTTTAGAGAAGAAAACATCTCTAAAGTGTGATCCGAATCTACAAAACGTTCTTTCCAATTATGTTTATGAAACAATCTTTGTAACAATCCTAATTCAATAAACATATATAAAAAATTGCAAAAAATTTTTTTTGTCATTACTTTTTCATCTTGAGGAAGACCATCGGGATATGCAATTTTTAAATTTTTCATAACTGTTCGTCTTCTTTTTGGCATAAGATAATATATAGAGCAACCTAAAAAATCACCTAAATCATATGCAAAACGAACAGGTAAATTTTCTAAAATGATCATCAAGATACGAAAAATAAAATAAACAATCCTCTGCATTGAAATAAACAATCCTCTGCATTGCAAACTCTATAAACAAAGAAAAATAATGCCTAAAAAGACATAAACAATCAATAAAATAAAAAGCCGTAAATGAGTCATTATAATTTTAGGAATCCATTCCCAAACTTGCACTACTTCTTTATCACGATATATTCTTTCATTATAATCAATCCATTTTCTCATAGAACGTAAATAACTACCACTATATTGGTCCAATAAAACATTCCACAATAAAGAAAGAGAAAATAGTAAAGTAAAATAGCATCCCCATAATGTCCCCATCTTTATAAAAGATAAAATCAAAAGTATATAGAAACCTATAGAAAAGCATACATGTAAAGTAACATTTTTTATAGGCAATGTTTTTAATACTTCGCCATAAGTAATTTTATTCCATAATGCAATGACTTTAAAAAATGAAGAATTCATGAATTTTAAATCCTTGAAAGATAGGGCGAGATATAAACAAAATAATATTTATTGTAACAATATTCTAAGTCTATGTCAAAAAGAAAATGTTTAGACAAAGCTTTTTTATCAACAACCTCTTCTGAGCAACTTTCCACTCCCCCGAGCAACATTGCCACTCCCGAGCAACATTGCCTCTCCCGAGCAACATTGCCTCCCCCGAGCAAATTTACTTCCCCAGAGCAAGTTTTGCTTCCCCCGAGCAAGTTTTACTTTTCCCGAGCAACATTGCTTCCCCCGAGCAACATTGCCTCCCCAGAGCAAATTTACTTCCCCAGAGCAAATTTACTTCCCCAGAGCAAGTTTTGCTTCCTCAGAGCAATATTCACTTCCCCCGAGCAACATTGCTTCCCCCGAGCAACATTGCCTCCCCAGAGCAAATTTACTTCCCCAGAGCAAGTTTTGCTTCCTCAGAGCAATATTCACTTCCCCAGAGCAACATTCAGAGCAACATTGC
>JAGOMP010000083.1 GCA_017993505.1 Planctomycetota bacterium | reverse complement strand
TCCCCAGAGCAACTGACACCTCCCCAGAGCAACTGACACCTCCCCAGAGCAAATCACATCCCCAGAGCAAATCACATCCCCAGAGCAACTGACACCTCCCCAGAGCAAATTCTCTCCCAGAGCAAATCACCTCCCCAGAGCAACTGACACCTCCACAGAGCAACTGACACCTCCCCAGAGCAACTGACACCTCCCCAGAGCAAATTCTCTCCCCAGAGCAACTGACACCTCCCCAGAGCAAAAACAAAACACGGAACACACGGAAATAAATAGTTTAATAGTTTTAGTCATTTCTACGTATTTTAATGAATTTTAAAGAATTTATACAAATTTTAAAGTATTTCTACGTATTTTAACTCAATCTACGTATTTTAACTCAATCTACGTATTTATATATGCACACGTGTTTTTATTTACGCATTTCTCCCCAGAGCAAATACGCTCCAGAGGAACTTCCCGGAGCAAAATTTGCCTCCCCAGAGTACAATAAAGCCTAAGTTGAATGTTGAAGATTCTGTTGTACTCTGTTTAAAATTATTAAAAAGATAGAAAGTTTCACAATAAAAATAAAAATAATTTGAGTTTATAGGGTTGTTTATGGTAAAAAGAATTATCTATTGTGTTCAAAACATATCAGGAGTATTTTTTATGAAATTGGATCTGCCAATAAAGGCTTTAGTAATTGGTATTATTTTAAGTACTATCATGACTGCAATCAATATGTATCTTGGTTTAAAGGTTGGTATGACTATATCAGCGAATATACCTTGTAGTGTAATTTCTATTATTTTAGTTGGTATTATGCTACGCAGTCGTTCTATTGCAGAAGTAGACTTAGCACAATCAACTGGTTCTTTGGGTGAAGGTTTGGCTGCTGGTGTTGTTTATATTTTCCCATCTCTCGTGCTTTCTGGTGCATTTAAACCTTTTGCAGATTGGGGAATCAAGGAATATACAGTCATTACGCTTGCAATTATAGCTGGTAGTATTCTTGGTATTATGTTAACAGGCTTTTTACGTCGTCCTATGGTTTATGATTGCCAAGAATTATGCTATCCAACAGGAATTGCCGCTGCAGAAATTTTAAAAACAGGTATGAACGCATTAAATGAAGGTAAGATTAAGGGAGTTCTTTCTCTGTTATTTGCTTTTATTTGTGGTGCTTTTGTAAAAATTGCATCTTTAGGGGTTGCTATTTTACAAGAAACAGTAAGTACAACGCAACAAATTGGCAATGCTATTTTTAAAGTGGGCGTTGATGTTTCTGCAACATTAGTAGGCATGGGTTTTATTCTTAGATTTAATGGTGCTATGTTAGTTGCTATGGGAGGTGCCATTGCTTGGTTAATTTTTGTTCCTCTATTTACAGCAAATCCAAGTATAATTGGTATATCCATCCCAGCAAATATAGAAGCTACTGATTTTGCAGAAATGATTTGGCGTAATCACGTTCGTTTTCTTGGCGTAGGTGCTATGATTGTTGGTGGTGTTGGGTCTATTATTAACATTCGAAAACAACTCATTGTAGCTATTAGAGAAGTGATCAGAAGAATCAAAGGTGCGAAAGACGAAGAAACTGATGTACAAGAAGTAGATTTATCTCAAAAAACAACATGGGGATTAATTTTTGTCAGTCTTTTAATGTCTGTAAGTGTTTATTTTAGTACAATAGATATTGCAGGTGCTACAATTGCTACGATCTATACGATAACTGCTACTTTCTTTTTTGTAGCAATTTATGTATATATTGTTGGCTTAATAGGTAGTAAACCTGTTTCCGGCATTACGACTTGCACTTTTTTATTAGCATCAGTTTTCTTGTATATTGGTGGCATTAAGGATATAAACGCTGTCACTACAATATTAATGATTTCTGGCATTGTCTGTTTAGCAGCGTGTTTATCTGGTACAACTGCACAAAATTTTCGAACATCAATGATTGTAGGTACTTCACCAAAAACTATACAAATTGGTTTATTGTTAGCAGCTGTTTTCAATTCTTTTCTAGCTGTTCCTATAATGATCTTTATTGATAAAGCCTATGGTATTGGAAAAAGATTAAAAGCTCCTCAAGCAGATATGTTTTCCTCTATGGCACAAGGTCTTTTTAAAGAAGGTGCTACGATTCCTTGGAATATGATTGGTTTTGGAATGCTTATTGGTGTTATTTTAGTAGTTCTTGGTCTATTATTAAAACATTTCAAGTGTTCTTTTGGAATTAGTCCTATGGCTGTTGCTATTGGTATGTATTTGCCATTTTCTACTACTCTCCCCATTTTATTAGGTGGTATTGTTCATTTAATTGTTACAAAACGAATTAAAGTCAAATATGTATTAGATGTAGCTATACAAAAAGGTACTATAATTTCTGCAGGATTCGTGGCTGGGGAAGCAATTCTTGCAATTCTCATTGCAATTTTAATGTTGAATTGGGATATGCCCTTTCCATGCATTAAGAATGAAAATATTCGTACTATTTTATCTGTGATTGTTTTAATTTCTTTATTACTTAGCATTTATTTTGGTACAGGGGCAAAAGATGATAAATAAAATCATTATGAATCTCCAGTTATAATATCAGGCAATGTGTTTTCCATATGATGAAGATCTAGCAATTGTGTAAGAAATATGCCTATTTTTCGTCCTTTATAAAACACTGTATTTAAAAATTTTTGTTTGGACTCAAACACTCTGTTGTTTTTAGCCATTACTCTGTTGTTAAAATCAATAAAAGGGAATAAATTTTTACAATAAAAATAAAAATAGTTTGAGTTTATAGGGTTGTTTATGGTAAAAAGAATACTTTATTGTGTTTAAAACATATTAGGAGTATTTTTTATGAAATCGGATCTGACAATCAAGGCTTTAGTAATTGGTATTATTTTAAGTATTGTCATGACTGCTGCCAATATGTATCTTGGTTTAAAAGTAGGTATGACTATATCAGCAAATATACCTTGTAGTGTGATTGCTATTATTTTAGTAGGTATTATGCTACACAGTCGTTCTGTTGCAGAAGTGAACTTAGCACAATCAACTGGTTCTGTAGGCGAAGGTTTAGCAGCTGGTGTTGTTTTTATTTTCCCAGCTCTCGTACTTTCTGGTGCATTTAAACCTTTTGCAGAATGGGGTATGAAGGAATATGCAGTCATTACATTTGCAGTTATGGCTGGTAGTATTCTTGGTGTTATGTTAACAGGATTTTTACGTCGTCCTATGGTTCGTGATTGCAAAGAATTGCGATATCCAGAAGGAATTGCTACTGCAGAAATTTTAAAAACAGGCATGAGTGCATTAAATGAAGGCAAGGCTGAAGGAGTTATTCCTTTGTTGTTTGCTTTTATTGGTGGTGCTTTTGTAAAAATTGCATCTTTAGGAGTTGCTATTTTACAAGAAACAGTAAGTGCAACACAACAAATTGGCAATGCTATTTTTAAAGTGGGCGTTGATGTTTCTGCAGCATTAGTAGGCGTTGGTTTTATTCTTGAATTTAATGGTGCTATGCTAGTTGCTATGGGAGGTGCCATTGCTTGGTTAATTTTTGTTCCTCTATTTACAGCAAATCCAAGTATAATTGGTATAGCCATCCCAGCAAATATAGAAGCAGCTGATTTTGCAGAAATGGTTTGGCGTAACCATGTTCGTTTTCTTGGCGTAGGTGCTATGATTGTTGGAGGTGTTTGGTCTATTATTAACATTCGAAAACAACTCGTTGCAGCTATTAAAGAAGTGATCAGAGGAATTAAAGGTGCTAAAGAACACGAAGAAGCTGATGTACATGAAGTAGATTTATCTCAAAAAACAATTTGGGGATTAATTTTTGTCGGTCTTTTAATGTCTGCAAGTGTTTATTTTAGTACAGTAGACATTGCTGGAGCAACGATTGCTACGATCTATACAATTGTTGCTATTTTCTTTTTTGTAGCAATTTCTGTATATATTGTTGGTTTAATTGGTAGTACTAATCAACCTGTTTCTGGCATTACAATTTGTACTTTCTTATTGGCAGCAGTTTTCTTGTATATTGGTGGAATTAAGGATATGAACGCTGTCACTACGCTATTAATGATTGCTGGCGTTGTCTGTCTAGCTGCTTGTTTATCTGGTACAACTGCACAAAATTTTCGAACTTCTATGATTGTAGGTACTTCACCAAAAGCTATACAAATTGGTTTATTGTTAGCAGTTGTTTTCAGTTCTTTTCTAGCAGCTCCTGTGATGGTTTTTATTGATAAAGCGTATGGTATTGGAAAAGGATTAAAAGCTCCTCAAGCAGATATGTTTGCTTCTATGGCCCAAGGTCTTTTTAAAGAAGGTGCATCCATACCTTGGAATATGGTTGGTTATGGGATGCTTCTTGGTGTTATTTTAGTAATCATTGGTCTATTGTTAAAACATTTCAAATGCTCTTTTGGAATTAGTCCTATGGCTGTAGCTGTTGGTATTTATTTACCATTTTCTACTACTCTCCCCATTTTATTAGGTGGTATTGTTCATTTAATTGTTACAAAACGAATTAAAGTTCAGTCTGTATTAGATGCTGCTATACAAAAAGGCACTGTACTTTGTGCAGGACTCGTAGCTGGGGAAGCAATTACAGCGATTCTCATTGCAATTTTAATGTTGGATTGGCCCATGCCCTTTCCATGCATTGATAATGAAAGTATTCGTACTACTTTATCTGTAATTGTTTTAATTTCTTTATTACTAAGCATTTATTTTGGTACAGGTAAAAAAGATGATAAATAAAATCATCATACATTAATAAAGATGATAAATAAAATTATCATACATTAATATAAAGATGATAAATAAAATTATCATACATTAATAAAAGGGATAGTAGCTATAATTATATGGCTACTATCCCTAATTTTATCTGTATCTTGCTTTTATAAAAAGGAAATTGTCCTTAAATTTCATTCTTCAAGAAATAGGATTGTCTTATTCCAACACGCATTGTATGAATCGTTAGTTTATTCCAATATGCATTCGTGAGTTTATTCAAGTACATATTTTACAAACATTGCAGATTCAAAATCTTTTTTACCTCTATATCTTAAATTAACGATTTTTTCCAAAACTTTTAGTGCTTCTTCATCTTTATCGCTAGGGAAATATCCAACGTCTACAACCCAATGTTTGCCTTTTCCTGCTTGTCGTACTACAATATCTTCAAAGCCTTCTTGTTTTAAGAATTCTGCGATATCATCCACTCGTTTTTTAAATTTTTCTGCGTTGTCAAATGCAATGATTCGTATATGCCAAGGATTATTTGCTTTACGTCTTATTTCTTCTTGTTTTCTTGCTTCTTCTTCTGCTTTTTTTTGGGCTTCTGCTGCGATTCTTGCTTTTTCTTCTGCTTCTTGTCTTGCTTTTTCAAGTTCAAGTTCTTTTTGTCTTCTTTCTTCTTCTAATTTTCTTGCATCTTCTTCTGCTTGGCGCATATTTGTAATTTCTTCCAGTTCACGTCTCAATTGTTCTGCCTCTTGTTCTGCTCGAATTGCTTTTTCTCTTTCTTTTGCTGCTTGTTCTTCTGCTAATCGAATGGCTTCTTGATTGTAATTAGGAACTACGGGTGCTGTTGCTTCTGGAACAGTAGGGTCAAGGACAGTAACTTTAGGATCTAGTGGTTGTTCGTTATAAATAAGTACGTCGTCCTCATCTTTGGGAGTAGTTAATGTTTGACAAGCTGTTAATAAAAATATTCCTAGTAAGCAAAGGATGCGTTTTGTCATTATATTTCTCCTTATTTATTTTGCATTGGCAATTATTAATATTTGACAAAAAATGCTTGTTTAAAAGGTGTTTTGTTTTTATGTTTCCATGCACGCATTTTTTTTTGCATGTTTTGAGCTTCTTTTGTATTGGGAGTTTCATAATTTCCCATATCTATTACGATATATTGCTTTGTTTTTTTAGGATTTTGGGCTTTACGTATATTAAGATCTTTTAATCCACTTTTTTCTAGTTCTTTTTTTGTTTTTTCTGCTTGGTATTGTTGATAACTATTATCATCATAACTTATCAAGCGTAAATGCCATTTTCCTTTTTTTGAAGGCTCTTGTTTTTTAGGTGCTGGTGGAGGCGTATTTTTTTTAACTGGTGGCATTGGTTTAGGTGGCGTCCAAACAGGTGCAGGTGTTGATTTGGGTGGTGTCCAAACAGGTGCAGGTGTTGGTTCTGGTTTTATTTTTAATGTAGTTTGTTCTAAATTTATTTTTGGTGCTGGCGGATCTGGTGCTAAGATAACGTCTGGAGTAGTATGCGAGGAAGGCTGGGGTATATATACTGGTTTTGGTTGAATGTATGTTGGTTGTGGTGCAGGTTTATGAACAACAACTTCACGACATGGTCGTCCTGTTGCTGTATAACAACCACAACCATAAAAGAAAAATGTTGCGAATAGGAAGATATATATTGTTTTCATATTGTCCCTTACGAATAAAAAACTTGTTGAAACTTAGTAAATTTGAGTGAACAAGAATTTATTTTTTTTCTATAGGAATGAGTATAGTTTCACCAACTGGCAATTCATCTTTTCCTTTGAGTTTTTTTGCATTTAAAATGCAAATTTTGCTCCAGAGTTCTCGATTTCCATAATATCTTTCAGATAAGTCTCGGATAGTTTCACCTTCCATTACTTTATGTTGTAAATATATTATATTCGGTCGATTCAGAAAACTGATAATGACAAGACTAATAAAAATTCCAAAAAATAAAAATAAGGCAATTCTTTTTATAGGAGATTTTTCTGGTGGTGGAGGAGTTATGTATTTATATTTTTCTGGTATATTATTTTTCATGACATGTCTCTTTTTTTGGTATCTGTATTGGGCGTACAATAGTTTTATGAAAGCGTAAATCTATTTCCTGTGGGGTGTTTGTAGATTGTGTTAAAAACTGTGGTGGAATTTTTTGAAGTCGTTGTATTTTTGTTTGTAAGGAAATAGGGTCTTCATTGTCCAGCGATCCCCAGATAATATTGTTTTGATTCCCTTTAAATACAAGAATTGTATATTGTTTAGGAGTTGCTATTTGTAGATTATAATGGGAAACATAAATTTTATGATAGGTAAGTATTTTTAATAGCTTAAATGTTGATTCAAGAGTATTTTTTGGCTGTTGCATAACATTATCAAAACCTGTGAGTATAGGAAGTGGAAGAGGAAATGATTCGTTCACTTCCTCTTTTAATAGAATGCCTTCTTCATCATATAAATCAAATGTTTTTTGAGTATTTTGTACATATATAAAGGGTTGACGAAGTGCAAGATTGATTTTTAAAGAATTTGGATAACATTTTTGTATTTTCAAAGTTTTTTTTACCCATGGATTTTGTTCATATAAGTCACTGATTGCTTTTGTTATATTTGGATTAAAAATACAAAATTTATTAGGAATTTTTTCTGGGATAATATCTGTGGTAAAAGGCTGTATCCAAGTGGGCAAGTTCGAAAGGTGTGTGTTTTCTTTATCAATATAAAATTTTTCTTCTTGCAAAGCATGTATATATGCATTTTTTGTAATCCAATATAACAGAATACATATTCCCCCAATATGAAGGAATATGTAAATTGTATTTTGAATTTTTTCTTTTCTGCTTAAAGGGGTTGTAGAAGATATTGCATGGAACCACACTTTTATTTTACTCTTTTCTCAAATCTTTACTTTGTTGCAATATAAATTTTTTTCCCAGTACGAAGATAATCAGGATTAATATTAATGTTGAATTTTTTGTTGAAATCCATAATTTTTCCAGGAGTAGTTCTATTTTTTCTTGCAATGACTTCTAAGGTATCACCTTTTTTCACAATGTAAATAATATAATTCATTGATTGAGGTCGTTCTATGTTTTTTGATTTGCTTGACTTTGGCTGTATTTTTCTAGTTTCTGTTTTTTTATTTGACGAGGGAGATAATTCTTCTTTCAATGGCAGATATAATACTTGACCTATTCGTAATTTACTAGGCGACTTTATAGTTTCTTTATTATGTTCAAATAAAGCTTTCCATAATGCACCATTATTGTATATTCTTCTGCAAATTCTTTCTAGTGTGTCACCTTTTTTAATAGTGTATGTATCTTCTGATTTCGATTTTGCTCTTGATCTTTGAGCAGGTTTTGGAGTTGTTGTTTGTTTTTTTGTATTCTTTATTTGCGTAGGTTGAGACTGCTGTATTGGTTGTACTTCTTCTTTTTTTGGCTGGTAGGATACATTTGTTATATTTGTGGCAACATTTTGTTCTTGTTGTTTTGGAAGGTCTTGTTGTAGTGTTTCATTTGAAATTTCTGCACTTTTTATTTGATTGTCATTAGAAAAAATTGGAAGCCCCCAACCTTGTGTGGTAGTAGGTGGTGTAAATTGAAATGCAGTCATATTATTTTGCAAGGGTGCTGGATTTACTACTTCATTTTCTTGTATTGTTGCTGGAGCTTTTGGAGTATTTATAGATTCTACATTTTCTTTTTTATTCCCCATAAAATATAATATACCAATGAGACCTATAAATATAATAAGCCCTATTTTTCTAATCTTTTGCATCATATTACCTTTATGGTTATTCATTCTTACTGTACTATTATTGATCATGATAAATTCCTTTGTTTATTATATTATTATTGATCATGATAAATGTTATTGTTTATTACCCTATTTTCAACTTCAA
>JAGOMP010000023.1 GCA_017993505.1 Planctomycetota bacterium | reverse complement strand
TTCAAAAATTCATTATTTGATTGTTGAAAGGATATATATTCTTATATTTATAGAACATGATGTTTATATATTATTATGTTATAAATTATTGTATTGTATTATATTCTATCATAGCAAAAAAAAAAAGTGAAAATGAATTTTGATTTTGTTTTGTGTTGAAAAATCATAGAAATTTCTTGCATGTTTTATATTTTTCTATAAAATAGAGGCAAATTAAGATTATTATTGTGACTATTGGATTATTGGAATGAAAAAAAATATTTTGGATCAGTCATCAAAAAATATAAAGTCAAAACCAAGGCGAACAAGGTTAGAAAAAGAAGTGCATTTCATAATAAAGCATTGGATTATAGAACGTGACGCTCCTTTTACTTTTGAGATGTTGTTAGAAAGCGTACAGAAACTGATAGATATGGATATTTCTCCGTTTTTATTAGAGAAATATAAGCCTTCTATGTTGGTGAAAATAGCAAATCAAGTATTGGATCAAAATCCTTGGGTATTTTATGATAAGACCCAAGAAGAGTATATTCCTAGAAGGATGTATTTTTTAAATTCTTTTTTTAAGATTAATCCTACTTCAGAGGAAATAGAAAACGGAATTTTGTTTCCAGGACATCGTTTTTTCCCTTTTCATTATATAGGTCTTTTGCCTAGCGAATGTATTTTTATATGGAAATATGGCAGGATTCCTACAAAACAATATAGTAGTGCTATATGTGATGTGATGAATTACCATTCTTTGTTTGATTGGGAAAGTTGTTTAGCATTTTTTATGTGCAATCATGAAAAGAATGAGGAAATTTTAGCAAACATGCAGGATTTAAAAAGTACGATCAGTCTAAAGGTTTTTGATATGAAGGAGTTTTATAGGGCGTTTAATTTTATGGATGGTGATGCTTTGATTTGTCGAGTTCTTGACTGGGCTAATGGGTTGTATGAAATTGACTATTCACCCAAATCAAAATTCGAAAATTTAGGGGAAGAAGGGGAACAGTGGATTTGTGATTTAGAAAATGCATTACATCAAGAGTTTGCCGAATCTGAGTCTTATAACGTGTTTGAACAGTTGTCTGGTGCGTTTTTTCGTAGTGGCAAGGATTTATTGTTGACAAAACCATATTATTCCATTTTGGAATTTTTGGAAAAATCGAATAATATTTCTTTGAAAGTTGTAGGAAGGGATACGTTTCTATGGGATGATGATAATGAATTGCATGAAATGATTTGGAATTCTTTAATTCGACCGCACGCTGTGAATACAGGTCGTTTAGATTCTTTAAATGTGATTTTAAAGGAGTTGAATGTTTCTTGGAATAAAAGTGTGCTAGAAGGTTTTATGCAAGATCATGTGTCGCACGGTGGAACTGATTGGAAAGGTGTTTTGAAACGATGTTTGCCCAATTTATCCAAGAAGTCATTTTTTTCTAAAGAACAGGAAGCAAAGTTTTATTACTATGTAAATGCGTTGTGGGAAAAGGTAGTAAAAAATTATAATGTTTTTAGAGATAGAGATATTAAAGCAGTTCGTAAGAAATTGGTGGATTTATTAGCATTGCATTATCATTGGGTTGACGATGTGTTTATTCATCATGTTCGGTGTAATGATGTGATGGAACAGTGGGCTTTGATGGTGCAATTTATTCAAGATATGGAATATATTTTGTCTGATATTGTGAAGTTATATGGAGTTTCTGCTACAAAAAAGAAGTCTAAATTGCCAGATGTAAGTCATTTTATGTTATTTTATCAATCGTTGAAACGAGATATGTTACAGAGCTTTCAAGAGCGTCCTACATTGCGTATTGTAGAATCAAAGGAGCAGGAGTGATTCAAGAGTATATCCAAAAAAAAGGATGGAAAGTTTTAGAATGTGTGGAGATCCAGTCGGGCATACAATATCAATGTCAAGTGGGCACAGAAATTCTTCGACTCAATGAATATTCAACAGGGAAGGTTTTGGTGCAAGGGAAAAAGGATGGGAAAAAGGATATTGTTCAAGCAGAAGTCAATGCATTGTTGGGAGCTTCAAAACCTATAGAAAAACAGGAAGATGGTTTTAATTTTTCTGGGGAATCGCGTGTAGGGATTGATGAAGTGGGGAAAGGTGATTTTTTTGGTCCCCTTGTTATTTGTGCAGCTGTAATAGATAAGGATTGTGAACAGAAATTGTATGATGCTGGTGTGCAAGATAGCAAGAAGATGACAGATAAAAAAATTTTGCAAATATATGAGGCTTGGAAAGATACAATAACATATGAAGTCCTTATATTGCATCCAGAAGAATATAATCGAATTTATAATGAAAAGTGTAATTTAAATTTTGTTTTGGCATGGGCCCATGCTACTGTTTTAGAAAAAATTTTAGAAAAATGCAGTGTAGGATTAGCTATTTCTGATCAATTTTCCAAAAATAAATCATTATTGGAAAAGCAATTGATGAAAAAGAGTCAAAAGATTTATTTGGTACAAGAAATAAAGGCTGAGCGAGATCTTGCTGTGGCCATAGCTTCTGTGTTTGCTCGTGCTTGTTTTTTAATAGCATGGGATGAGATGGAAGAAACGTACCAAATGAATTTTCCAAAAGGGGCAAGCATGGTAAAGGAGAGCGCTCGCATATTTCTTCAAAAATGGGGACGTTCTGCTTTGCGTCATGTTGCCAAGGTACATTTTAAAATAACAAATGAATTGTAAGGAATCTTGCATGGAAGGAACCGTTTCAACACGAGGTCAATGGACTAGTCGTATTGGCTTTATTTTAGCTGCTGCTGGTAGTGCTATTGGATTGGGGAATATTTGGGGTTTCCCTTATAAAACAGGTGCGAATGGTGGTGGACTTTTTGTTTTAATTTATTTGTTTTGTGTTTTATTTATTGGCTTGCCTGTGATGATTGCGGAGATTATGATTGGACGCAATACACAAAAATCTCCCATTGCAGCGTTTCAGCATTATACTTCCAAGTGGAGTCCATGGGTTGGCGTAGGTGCTCTTGGTTTGATTGGTAGTGTTTTGATCATGACGTTTTACAGTATGATTTTTGGTTGGACGATCAATTATTGTTTACGCTGTTTTTTTAATTTTTTTGGTGATAAAAGTCCAGAGGAAATCAAAACTTTTTACACTACATTAAGAAGTGGTGTTTGGGAAGAATTATTGTTCCATGGTATTTCTATGGGGCTGACAATTGGTATTTTATATGGTGGTGTAAAAGAAGGCATTGAAAAGTGGTCAAAAATTTTAATGCCTATGCTATTTCTTATAGTATTGGGTCTTGTCTTATATTCTGCTATTTTTTTATTTGATGGGTTTAAAGAAACTTTTAAGTTTACTTTTTGGCCCAATAACTCATTAAAGCCTTCGAGTCTTTTAGTAGTCGTAGGTCAGGCATTCTTTTCTTTGAGCCTTGGTATGGGGACAATGTTGACATATGGAAGTTATTTATCTCGCAAAGATGATATCCCCAAAGCTTCCTTATGGATTTGCAGTTTAGATACTTCTATTGCCATTGCAGCTTGCTTTGTTGTTTTTCCTATTATTTTCCAAAATCATGGACAACCAACTGGTGGTCCTGGCTTAATTTTTGAATCTATGCCTGTTTTATTTAATCACATTCCTGTTGGTTTTTTATTTGGTGGTGCATTTTTCTTATTGGTGGCTTTTGCTGCTTTAACGTCTGCTATTTCCATTACTGAAGTGCCGATTGCTTATTTGATGGATCATTTTGGATGGAAACGAAAAAATGCCTGTATTTTTGTGGGAGTAGGTCTATTTGTATTAGGTATTCCTTGCATTAATGAAAATGCTTTTAGTTTAGCAGAAGCAATCACAGATTGGATATTGCCTCTTGCCTCCTTCTTCATTGCCTTATTTGTAGGTTGGAGAATGCCAGCTGATATTCGAAAAAGCGAATTTCTCCAAGGAAATAAATTAAAATGGGCATATCCTATTTGGTTGTGGCTCATTCGAATTTTTATTCCTGTTTGTTTGTTTATCATTGCAGCAAATAAAATGGGATTTATTAAAACAGAAACTATTAATCGTATGTTTGGTTTTTAAGTAGATTATTAAGTAGGTTATCACATGAGAGCATCTATATTTCTTTTGTTGCTATTTTTCATTAGTATAGCTAGCTTATTAGCAACCCCTAGTTTTCTTTTTGACCAAGAGTATCAAATTTTATCTGCAAATGAACATGGCGTATATATGTATGTTTCTGAGCAAATATACTATTGGAAAAAGGATAATGTGTGGGAGGAGCTGTCTTCACTTCCTAGTGTTTTATCAGAACTTTGGAAAAAAATCGATTTGCAAAAAGATATGGCATGTATTGATGAAGAAGGTAATCTTTGGTTACTATTTTTCCCTCAACTCGTATGCTATAATTTGAAACGTAAAAATTGGCAGATTATTCTTTTGCCTATTGATGTTTTACAAAGCCATGAATTAGGGCTTGATTTTGGAATTGAAACTTGGCAACGAGAAATATGGATTGCTACTCGTGATTTTTTATGGTGTTTTCATCAGAATAATCAATGGTGGGAGCAAATTCCATATCCAGACGGAGTTACAGGGGGCATTTTACAAAAAGACTCACACAATTGTCTTTGGTTGTCTGGTTTTATTGCTTTTGATGGAAAAAATTGGAAGGTTTTAACAAATCCAGGAAAAGTTGATTCATTTGACATTGATTCTTTTGGACAACCTTGGGTTATTTGTGAGAATGATGTATGGACTTGGAATAAAGAGATGTGTCAATGGCAAAATCTTTCTCATGGTAAGTTTTCACGACTATATTCTATTGCATTATTTAAAAATCGTTTTTGGATCAGCAATTATGATGATGGATGTTATTTTTATGATGGAAACGATTGGGAAAAAGTAGAAATTTTGCACATTCGTCCTTCTCTATCATTTTTGAGGAGATTTTTTAATTCCTATGATATATTATGGTTTAATACGTATTTTGGAATCGGTTATTTTGATGGTAGTGCTTGGGTTTCGCAACAAGATATAACTGACTTTTATAAAATGAAAACTTTATATTATTTAGTTATGACCTTTATTATTCTGATTCTATGTATGAATTTAATATTTTTTATATTATTTGGTTTTAAAAAGTCTATAAAAGATTGAGCCAAGGAAATTTATTAAAAAAAAGAAAGGAGGTATGGATATGTTTCAGGTGTTCTGTCCTAGTTGTAAAAATATAGTATGTGCTCAAGAACCATACATCGATGTACTATGCCAACAGTGTGGAAAAATCATAGCATTTCAAGATGAAGATTCTATGGCGTTTGTATGTACTTGTGGGAAAAAATATTCAATTGCTAGCAAAAATGCAAATCGAGAAGTCATTTGTTCTAACTGTTTACAACGTATGTTTATACCTAAGTTGAATGTGACGACTGAAAGTATTCCAAGTTATAGTAATGACTATTTGACGACTGAAAGTATTTCAAGTATCGATAATGAATGTTTGATGTCTGAAAGTATTCCAAGTATCAATAATAAATATTCTTTTCGTGTTGATAATTATGAATTGTTTGAAAAGCTTGGTCAAGGTGGCATGGGGAGTGTCTATAAAGCAAAAAATGTTAAGAATAATAAAATTGTAGCTGTGAAGTTGTTGAATCCACAAGAAAATACAGATGAAGCAAAAATTATTACACAACGTTTTTTATTAGAGGGGAAGATTTGCCTTAATTTGAAACATCCCAATATTATTCATGTGTATAGTATGGGAGAGTATCATAATGCACCTTATATTGCTATGGAATATATTGATGGTGTTTCTTTGTTAGAGTATGTACAGAAGCCCCATGTGAAAGATAATTGGAAATTATATGCTTCGCTTTTTTATCAATTGACAGATGCTTTACATTATATACATTCTAGAAAGATTATTCATAGAGATATTAAACCTTCTAATATTCTTGTTACAGGACAAGGTAAACCTATCTTAATGGATTTTGGAATTGCGAAAAAGCAGGATAATAAAGTAGAATTAACACAAGCTGGGAATATTTTAGGCACCATTCAATATATGTCATATGAGCAGGCAAACGATGAAAGCGTTTCTCCCCAATCAGATATATATAGTTTAGGTGCTGTACTATATCATGTGTTGACAAACCAACCTCCTTATACTGGAAATACTACTGCTGCTATTTTTTTTAGTATGATTAAAGATACTATACAAAAACCTTCTTCCTTTAATGATAAAATACCATGTGCATTAGAACAAATTACATTAAAAACACTAGAAAAAGATTTAGAAAAACGATATAAGACTGCACGAGCTTTACAAAAAGATTTAAAAAATTTTTTTGTAGATAATTTGAAAGAATTATCTGTTGCTTATACATTGGAAGGTGTTATTGCTGCAGAAGTGGAAGAATTGTGGAATACACCTGAAGAACCACCATTACCTGAAGAATCACCATTACCTTCAGATATTGAAAAAACTCATATATCTAAGCCATCGTTACCTCGAAAAGCAGTTTCTAGAACAACAGTTTCTAGAAAAGCAGCTTCGAGAAAAATATCTTATAGAAAAGTATCTATCCCACCTGCAGTTCCTAAAAAGCAAAAGGCAAATTCCTTAAATATTATAAATAAAGTATGGAAAAAACGAGTCGTGCCACAAAAAGCAAAGACGCATGATAAAAAAGATGTTGCGAATCAAAATGTTGTACAACAAAAAGCAAAGACGCATGATAAAAAAGATGTTGCGAATCAAAATGTTGTACAACAAAAATGTAATCAGATTATAAGTGGGTCTCCACAAAGTATGAGTACAACGCAACAAAATTATAAACAACAAACACCTGTTAATAAAAAATCTTCTTATAAAAATGTTTTTTTGTGGGTGTTTTTTTTTATAATTGTTTTAATTGGTAGTTTGTTTTTCTTTTTTCCCATTGAAAAGAATTTAGGACATTTTTATAATAATTTTGATAATAAAGAGAGTTCAGTAGAAAAAAATAATAAAGAGAGTTTAGTAGAAAAAAATACAACTTTACCAAAGGATGTGGACATAGAGTTTCGGTCTTTTTGGAGAAAAAAACAACAAAAATTCAATAAGAAAATTCAGGAGAAAATCAGTGAAATCGATTTATGGAAATATAAATATGAGTGGCATATGCAACATCCAAATCTTGAGAAGAAATTTCAAAATATATGCAAAAAAAATGAAGATTGCAGAACAAATATAGAAACGTGTAGAATTCAAGCAAATATTTATATAAAGGATTCCTCTCATAAGGATGCTCTGGAACTCTGGGATCAAACAAAAAAATTTGAGAAAACGCTCAAAGATATTGACGACGAATTAACAGATATAAGAAAAAACTTGGTTGGCAAATATTTTTTTAAAAAATTTAAAGAAATAGAAAATAAGAAAAATCTTAACAAAGATTTTTCTTTGGAATGGTGGTGTTTTATATTGCGTCATAATTTTTTGAGAAAGAGATACGAAAATTATGTAAAAATCCTTCAAGAAAAAGATAATAAAGATAATGATAATAAAGATAATGATAATAAAGATAATGATGTTCAAGAAATAGATAATGATACTAAGAAAATAGAGAATTCTAAGAAAATAGATAATGATTCTAAAGAAAAAGAGGATAATCCTAAGAAAATAGAGGATGATCCTAAGAAAAAAGATGCAGATTTTATTTTGAAAAAATTGATAGACAAGGTCAAAAAAGAAAAAAATGAAAATCGTGAGGCAATTTTTTATGAAATTACAATTTTGCTCCTAGAAGAATGGCAAAAACCAGAAGAAGTGAGCAATAAAAGACAGAGTAATGAGAAAGATAAAGGTATCCCTGAAAACATATTTAAAAATTTGATTACCTTTTGCAATAATCAAGAATATATTTCTATGATGCAAGAATGTCAAAAAATAAGTTATTTGAATAAGGAAAGGCAAAAAACTATTATTTTTGAAAAAAATCCTGCTTTATTCTTTTGGGTATGTCCAGATATTTTTACATATCTTAAATTCCCTAATTGTACTGTTTGTGATGGTGTTGGCATTCAAATATGCCCAGATTGTAAGGGAACACAGATCAAAAATTTTACATCTTATAAATGTAAATGCAAGGAACATGCGTCGGGGAAATATGTGACTTGCATTCGTTGTAAAGGAAGCAAACAAATCAATCTTAAAAAAGAGGTAAAATTTAAAAAGAAAGAATTATTAAACATAAATATAGATTGTTATTGTTGCAATAAAACAGGGCAAATTACAGAAAGTCAAAAAAATTGTAAAAAATGTTCGGGAATAGGATATATAAAACAAAAAGGTTGTCCTAAATGTAATAGTACAGGAGTTATTGTTTGTAACAAATGTAAGAACACAGGCTTAGATTTCAAAGATTCTACAATGTTGAAACAGTTAATTAACTATTTAACTTCTCCTTAAAAAAAATAAAGAAAAATATTTATTAAGGTAAACAATATGCGTACATGGATAGAACCGTTTGTACAAACGTTCGCCAATACAAAAACTCGTAAAACATATGCAAATGTTTTAAATTCTTATTTTAAAAGCGTGAATGTAGATGAAATTTCGCCGAGTTGTATTCAAGATTTTGTGCAAAATGAATTAAAAAAGAATATTCGTTCGCATGTTTTATCTCATAAATTATCGATATTGCGTCGTTTTTGTCTTTTTTTAGAATACAATCATGTAATAGATCATAATCCTGTGCCAAAAATTCTTCTTCCGAAACATCCAGTTCCAGCGAAAACGTATCTTTCTTTGGAAAAATTGCAATATATTTTCCATGAGGGATTCCCTAATACTCCTATGGGATGGAGGAATCAAGCTATTTTTTCTATGTTGTATTTTGGCGGTGCTAAGATAGGGGAAATTTTAGGAATCACGCTAGAAGATGTGCTACTAGAAGACCAAAGTATTCGGATTGATACACGAATTGTAAAAATAGAAGACGCAGGTTGGAAGTGTATTATAGATTATGTGCAAAAAGGGAGAAATTTTTTTTGTAAACCAGACAAAGAAACTACTCTTGTGTTTTTATCGAATCGAGGTACTAGGCTTTCTAGAGAACAAATATGGAGAGTATTGAAAAAAGTGGATTCTAGTTTGACTCCTGAATATCTTCGTCGTAGTTTTGCTTTCCATTCTCTCCAAAAAGGAATGGATATTCAAACATTGCAAAAACAATTAGGATATTCTTCTATAGATTCTATGAATTATTTAATAGAATAGCCTTTCTTAGTATGCTTTGAGGAAAAGGAAAAAATTATTTGTGATATATTTTCCCTTATATTTTAATTTTATATTTTAGTTTTGAGGATAGGTTATGGATAGTGTCAGAATATTTTGTCCTGGTTGTTCTCAAGTAATGGAAGTAAAGGCACCTTATGCTAATGTTGTATGTCCTCGTTGTCAAATGATGATATTGTTTAAAGAAGAAGATATAATCCAAATACAATGTGATTGTGGTAAACTTTTTTCCATTTCTTATAAATATGCAGATCGCGAGGCTATTTGTAATGATTGTAGTAGAAAACTTTTTATCCCTAAATTTATTCTGGATTTTTCATCTTCTGAAAGTAGTTTCCAAACAGAAATAAATGAGCCTTTGCAATTTGAAAAAGAAGTAAAAATACCTTTACAATTTGAAACAGACACAAATGTGCCTTTGCAATTTGAAGATGAAATTACAACAAAAAATGAAAGTATACAACCTATTACCATCAAAAATATGTCTGTGGAGTCTGAGGAAGAATTAATTTTTGGTGAATGCCAGTCTGTTCTAAATCTTTGGGATGATCGCATATTGCCTACCTCTATTGATTTGGAATTTCATCAACCAATCGTTCCAAAATCGCATGAAATAGTACAATATGAAGAAAATTTATCTTTGCTACAATCCCCTAACTTGCCAAGTAATTTTTTACAAATACAAGAAAATATTTTATTTCTTTTTCAAAAGCCTATTTTTTTTATTCCGTTTCTTTTTTTTGTTGTATTTTTGTTTTATATTGTAGTTAGTCCTGTCCCAAAAAAAAATTTACATAAAAATCCTAAAAAAGTGTCCTATAATTTAGAAACAAATCATATACCTTGGGTAGAGCAAAATACAGAGGAAAAAGAAGAAATGCATATCATAAGCATAGAAACCTCATCCGAAGAAGCCTCGTCAGAAGAAGCTTCATTAGAAGAAACTTCTGTAGGAGAAACTTCTTTAGAAGAAGAGTCATCAGAAGAAGAGGATATCAACAAAGATGATATTGTTTCTTTGGATGATAGTATTTCTCATTTTCAACAATATTATCAAAGTCATAACTCTTTTGTAAAAAATGTTATTCAAAAAGTTCAAGAATTACAAAATCAATATGAATTGTTAGATTGTTATCCTGACTATGCTGTATTATTTTATAATGCAAAGAATGAATATGAAGAATTAGAAAATGAATATAGTGTTATGGCAAATCAACTTTCAACAATAGAAAATAATGTGCCTTTTACCATGCAGGAAGTTGCAGAAAAAGCTCTTACATTGCATATAAGTTTGAAAAAAATTGTGTCTCATTTAACTATTGTAGAGAAAAATTGTCAAGAGTCACCTGTTATTTCTGCATTTGAAAATTTTGAGATAACAAAAAAGATTAAAAAAAGTGATAATTTATTAGATTGGATTCAACTTGTAGAGAGTACGCCTCGTTGGCGTCAAAAATTAATTTCTATTTTAGAACCTTTTTCAAAAGAAAAGTGGAATTTGCAAAAGCAAAAAAATATGATGGAACATGTGCAACAATCTTTTCAAGATAAATTTCACAATATTTTTTATGCTACTGCATTTGAGTATTTTCAAAGTTGGTGTTCTTTAACGTTGCCCAAAAAAACATTACCTTATACTACAAAAATTTATCTCACTATGAAGGATGGGAGGAAACTTCTTGGGTGGAGAAAGTCTGAAACAAAAACAGATTTGACAATTTCACTTTTAAATACAAAGATTAAGGGAAGAATTACCATTAAAAAGAGTGACATTGAGAAACGAAAAAATGAAAGAGTTTTAGAAGAATCATATCGTCTTCAAGAAGAGTATTATAAAAAGATGTTAATGGCATTCGTTGATCATGATTATGTCAAAGTAACTGATATGTGCCATCATTTTGATAAAAAATTTCCAGTATCTTTATATCGACAACGTGAATTGATAGGAAGTATTCATCCTGTTTTATTTTTTCTTTTCCCATCTAATTTTACACAACAACTTCCTAACACGTTTTTACAATTACAATTATGTGAAATTTGTCAAGGAAAATTGATTGTCGACTGTATAGCTTGTCATGGCAAAGGTGAAATAGATTGTTTTATGTGTGAAGGTAAAGGAAAAATATATGGGGAAAAAAAAGAAACAAAAAGAAGATTATGCACACGTTGTAAAGGGAAAAAAACAGTTTCTTTTTTAACAACTATTCGAAATCAAAAAGTTCGTAAAAATATTCCATGCAAAGATTGTGATGGAAAAGGTTATACAAGTTTATTTGCACGTGATGAAAAAAAATGTACTGTTTGTGGAGAAAAAGGTAATATAGGAATGTGTAAACAATGCCAAGGTATGAAAAAAGTATCTTGTGTCAAGTGTAAACATTCTGGCTGGTCTCTTTCTAATGAACGTACAGAAAATTTTGTGAAAAACGTATATTTAAAAGGGAAATAGAATAATAGAAAGCAAGGTTGTATTGTCTTATGTTACTTTGTCATAGTAGTTTTTTTATTGACTTTCCTTATATAGATCATACAATAATCTTAATTGGTGCTTAAATGGAAAGTAATCTCAAAATAAAGGTAAAACAAAAAATGTATAGATATATACTATTATGTGCATTGTTTCTTTTAGTATGTTGTAGTCATGCACAAAAGGAATCTTTACAACTCGATCATAATCAAGAAGACAGTTTTATTGCACAAGTTGTTAGTGAGGTAATGAAACAATGTCATTTTGACCAACGTAATATTGATGATGAATTATCCAGTCGTGTATTAGATGCCTATATTAAGTATTGGGATAGTAATCGTTATGTTTTTTTAGAAAAAGATATTCAAGAATTTGAAAAATATAGAAATTCTTTAGATGATTTTATACCACAAGGAAAAGTAAAAATTGCATTTGTTATCTTCAATCGATACATGGAAAGAATACAGGAACAGATTCAGCATATTAAAAAAATTTTGAACGAACCTTTTGATTTTTCTAAAAAAGAATATATTAATTTAGACAGAAAAAATGCACCTTGGTCCAAAACAAAAGAGGAATGGTATGATCTTTGTCGAAAAGATATTAAAAATCAAGTTTTGCAACATATGGTGAATCAAGTTTTAGAAGAAGAACAAAATAACGAACAGACAACTTCAGAAGAAATGGAAAACAAAGATGTCATAAAACAAATACCTTCAGAAGAAATAAAAAATAAAGAAATTATAAAACAGACACCTTCAGAAGAAATAGAAAATAAAAAAGTTGTAGAATCTGAAGATAAAGATGAATTGAAAGAGATTAAAGCATTAGTTCTTAAACGATATGAACAATTTTATAAGTTACTACAAGAGTATGACAACTATGATGTTTTAGAAATCTTTTTAAGTTGTTTTACTTCAGCGTTTGATCCTCATAGTTCTTATATGAATTGGAGAACAATTCAAGATTTTACGATTTCTCTTTATCTTTCTTTACAAGGAATTGGGGCAGTTTTAACAAATGAAGATGGATATACAAAGATTGTATCTATTGTTCCTGGTGGTCCTGCAGAAAAAGAAGGAAGTTTAAAAGTAGGCGACTATATTATTGCAGTTGCACAAGAAGGCGAACCCTTTGAAGATGTTGTTGGATTGCCTGTAAAAAAGGTAGTACGTAAAATACGAGGTCCTAAAGGGACAAAAGTAATTTTGCGTGTTCAGAAAAATTTACATGGTGGAACTCCTTCGAACATTACGATTGAACGCAATGAAATTAAACTTGTAGATTCTGAAGCAAAAGGAAAAGTGCATTCCTATAAAGATACAGATAAAAAATATGGAGTGATTTCTATACCTTCTTTTTATCGTGATTTTGATGGTATACGAAATCATGATAAAAATGCGAAAAGTTCTGTAGAAGATGTACGAAACATTATTAATAAAATGATGAAAGAAGATAAAATTTCTGGCTTAGTGATTGATTTACGTAAAAATCCAGGAGGAAGTTTAGAAGAAGCCATTGATTTAACAGGTCTTTTTATTCCTGATGGTCCTGTGGTGCAAATACGTCAATATGATTCTACTATGGTACGAAATGATAAGGATGGTGGTTTTTGTTTTGATCTTCCTTTAGTAGTGATGGTAGACACTTTGAGTGCGTCTTCTTCTGAAATTTTTGCAGCTGCTATGCAAGATTATGGACGTGCCATTGTTGTTGGTCATGATACGTATGGAAAAGGGACTGTGCAAAGTTTGATACATTTAGATAATGTAGTAAATCATCAAAGTGAATATCAATTAGGTGCATTAAAAGTCACTACTGCCAAATATTATCGTGTAAATGGTGGATCTACTCAAAAAAAAGGCGTAATTCCTGATATTCATTATCCTTCTGTAATGGATGAATCGAAGTATAAGGAAGGTGCACAAGATTTTGCTATGAAATGGGATGAAATTAAACCTGTTACTGTACACGCTCCGCAATTGACTCCAATACAGCAATATATTCCTGCGATTAAAAAGTCTCATAAAGATCGCATTGCTCAAAATGAAGCACTGAAAGAAGCTATGGAACTATTTCAATGGTGGGAAAAACGAAAACAAGAAACGATTCGTTCCTTAAATTATGATGAACGATTGCAAAGTAGTCGAGAAGATGAAAAAATTTTGAAAAGGCTTACTGATTTTCAAAAGAAATATTTTTTTGTAGATGAAATCGATGAGTTGGATACAGACGATAAGAACGATAAAGAACAATGTAAAATTTTTCTACAAGAAGCGTTAAATATTTTGCATGATTTAGTAGAAAAAACATTGAGTGTTCAAAATAAAAATCCATAATTTTTTGGCAAATACTTTGCCAAAAAGTAGAAAAAAGGAGTTTTTATGAAAATTTTATGTATTATTTTGATTTTTTGTTTTAGCGTATTGAATGTAAATAGTCAAGAAATGGACACAGAGAAAGAGAAAATAATGCAAGACGCAGATAAAGTTTCTCAAGAAATAGTACAAGATGCTGAAGAAGTTTCTCAAGAAGTAGTACAAGAAGTAGTACAAGACGCTGAAGAAGTAGTACAAGAAGTAGTACAAGACGTTGAAGAAGTAGTACAAGAAGTAGTACAAGACGTTGAAGAAGTAGTACAAGAAGTAGTACAAGATGCTGATAAAATTGCTCAACAATTTATTGATGAACATGTAAAAATCGTGGCTCCTCTTTATAATGAGAGTGCTTATTATTATTGGGAAGCAACAGCAAAAGGTGAGGAAGAATTATACAATAAAGCTGCAGAGAGCAATTTAAAGTATGATGAAGTTTATTTAAATAAAGAAGACTTTGAAAAAGTTAAAAAAATTCATGAGTCTGACATTAAAGATCCTTTGATTCGCAGACAAATTGATATTTTGTACAATAATTATCTAAGTAAACAAATTGACCCAGAATTAAATAAACAAATCGTTGAATTAGAAACATTGATTGAATCGAAATTCAATACATATAGAGCAAAATTAGATGGTAAAGAAGTTTCTGACAATGTTATTGTAGAAATATTAAAAACAGAAACCGATATTGCAAAGAGAAAAGAAGTTTGGGAATCTTCCAAAACTATTGGTGAAATGGTGAAAGATGATGTAATTGCACTTGTAAAATTACGAAACAAAGCAGCAAAACAATTAGGATTCAATACATATTATGAAATGAGTTTATATTTTGCTGAACAAAAACCAGAAGAAATCCTTGCTATATTTGAAAAACTGTACGAAGCAGCTGCTCCTTCTTTTAAAGCTATGAAAGCTTATATTGATGGAAAATTATCTGAAAAATACAACATTCCTGTAGATGAATTGATGCCTTACCATTATCAAGATAGATTTTTTCAAGAAGTTCAAAATTTAGAAGATGTTGATTTAGACAAGTACATTTCTAAAAAAGATGTTCGAACGATTGTAGATAATTTTTATAAAGGTCTAGGGCTTGATTTAGGTGATATGTTAAAAAATTCAGACTTATATGGTCGTGATAAAAAATACCAACATGCCTATTGCATTGACATGAACAAAGAAGGTGACGTTCGCACCATGACTTCTTTACAAAATAATCGTTCTTGGTTAGAAACGTTGTTGCATGAATGTGGTCATGGAGCTTATTCTTTATATATCAATCGTAAACTCCCTTGGCTCTTGCGAGAGGAAGCTCATATTTTTACAACAGAAGCCATTGCTCAACTTTTTGAAAGTGTAGCTACAAATCCTAGTTGGATACAACAAACATTAGAAGTGGCTCCTGAAGAAGTAGCAAAATGGGAAAAAACATTGCGCACTGAACGAAAAATGCGTCTTTTAATTTTCTGCATGTGGTGCGAAGTTATGCTCCATTTTGAACGAGATATGTATGCAAATCCTGATCAAGATTTAAATAAACTTTGGTATGATTATGTGGAAAAATATCAATTATTACAACGAATTCCAGGAAGAAATAAAGCTGATTGGGCAGCAAAAATTCACTTAGCAGCAGTGCCAGTATATTATCACAATTATCTATTAGGTGAACTAATGGCTTCCCAGTTATTGCATTATATGGCCAATAATCTTTTAAATGAAAAAGATATTCAAAAAGTCACATTTTTAAATCAAGAAAAAGTGGGTGAATATTTAAAAACTTATATTTTTAGTCCTGGGAAAACTATGACTTGGTCAGAATTATTAATCAATGCCACAGGCGAAACTTTAAATCCAGAATATTTTATACAAGATATTCAATTCCCATTCTAGATTTTTTCTTGCATCATTTTAAGAGACATAGTTAAACTATGTCTCTTAAAATAAAAAGAATAAATACTTGAGGATAATATGCGACGAATTTTAATTGTCGATGATGAACCCTTGATCCGTGAAATTTTAATGACCACTCTTGCAGATGAAGGGTACGAAGTAGTAGAAGCAGAATCTGGTGAAGTTGCATTAGAATTGTTTCGAGAAAAACCTTGTGACCTTGTAATCAGTGATATTTCTATGTCTAATATTTCAGGGATCGATCTTTTATTTAGTTTAAAACAAATCTATCCTGATGTAGAAGTGATATTAATTACAGGATATGCCTCTGTTGAAACAGCCCAAGCAGCTTTGGAAGGAGGAGCATATCGTTATCTAAAAAAACCATTTCACGACTTAGAGGAAATCATTCAAATTGTAGCACAAGCTATAGAAGTACAAAGCAAAAAAGAACAACAAAAAGAAAAATTTCAAGAAGCCATATGTCAAAGAGATACATTGAAACAACGATTAGGTCAAGTAGAAACAATGTATCGTATTAGCCATGCCACTAGTTTTCCTGAAAAAGTAGAAAAAATGTTGGAAAAAGTAGGCAAACTTTTACAAAACGTTATTCCGTTAGATTTTTTAGCATGTGTTGTTCGCACAAAACATGTATTGCGAATTTATATTGCACTTTTGCATCCTATTGCACAGCAAGATTTAGATAAATTATTACCAGAATGGAAAGAGGCACATAAAAATTTTATCAATGCATCAAAAATTATTACTATTGAGTCTGAAATTTTATCTATAGATACAATGAATGTAGAAAATAAAAAAATAGAAAGAATTGTAGAAATTTATTTCCCAGATTATAGTGATTTAAACGGTTCATTGTATCTAGGTCTACCTAAAGAACGAATTTTAACGCCAGACGAAGAAGAGCTTCTTGATGTAACTACAGTTTTAATTGCAGGTTCAGTGAATAAGTTATATGAATACCATATTCGTGAACAAGAGCGTTTGAAAGTGTTGATTGAGGGAATGATTGATGGAGTTATTTTTTTACAAGAAGATGGTAAAATTTCTATGAGCAATCAATCCACTCTCCGATTGTTACATTGTGATAAAAAAGAAGAAATTGTAGATAAATTAAAACAACTTAATATTTTTGAGAATGTTCAAAAATTAAAAGGAGCAGAATGGTCGTTAGGAGAAAAAGTAGAGACAAGCGATAATCGAATTTTTTATTTAAATATGTTGCCTTTGTCTCATCCATGGGAAACAGCTACTGCTATTGTTTTAAAAGACATGACACAAGAATTTATTTTTCAACAAGAAGTAGAACGAAGTCAAAGATTAGCTAGCGTGACAGAACTTGTGGCTGGTGTTGTTCATGAAATCAAAACGCCCCTAACAGTGATCATGGGATATTCAGAAATGTTGGGGATGGAAGATTTGCCAGAAAATGTAAAACAAGATTTAAATATCATTTGTCAAGAAGCACAGCGATGTCAAAAAATGGTGCAAAACTTGTTGGGATTAGCTCGTTTTCAAGCTTCTGAACGAACAACAGTGCAAATTTCAGAAATTCTTCAAAAAGTTCTAGAACTCAAACAATATGCATTTCGAAAAAATAATATTAAAGTTCAATGTCAAATCCCAGAACAAAGTATTATGGTAGATGTGGATCCTAGTCAAATACAACAAGTTTTTCTCAATTTATTAAATAATGCCCAAGATGCTATGCAAGGGCAAGAAAAAGAATTAGAAATTCAAGTAGTACCTCGTGAAAAAGAGGTAAAAATTTTGATTAAAGATAGTGGAACAGGAATTCCTAAAGAAATTTTAGAAGAAATTTTTCATCCTTTTTTTACAACAAAAGAAACAGGCCAAGGCAATGGTTTAGGTTTGAGCATTTGTCATCGAATCATTGAAGAACATAATGGAAAAATTTTTGCTGTTAATAATTTGACAAAAGGAAGTACTTTTACAGTTATTTTACCTTTGTTTGATGAAAATTATTTTACACATAATGTATTGATTTTCACATACCAACAAGGTCTTGTGCAAATGCTATCAAATCATTTACGACGTTCTAGAATTCGTACGAAAATTGTAATGAATGAAGAAATTGCCTTAAAAACATTGCAAGAAAATACATATCATGTCGTGATTATTGATTCTATTTCTGAAGAAAATAAGTCAAAGCGTCTGTTTGAATTTTGCATTCAATATTATCATTCTCGAACTATTTTATTGGTAAAAGAATCTTTGTCTCCCTGTTTGCAAACTTTAGTAGATGATAAGGTTTTTCAAATTATTCCTAAACCATTTACTTTGTCTAAATTAGATTCTGTCTTACGAGATATTTTTCAACAAAAACAAAATATTATCAATAATTTTTAAAACATTAGGTTAAAATATGAAATGGATTTATTGTTTTTTAATTGTTTTACAAGTTTCTCTATTTTCTCAAGAACAATTTTATTATATCATTGATATTAAAGGGATAGAGAGTGGTTCTATTCAAATGGAAAAAAACAATGCCCAAACAAAAGTTATCACATCTTTAAAAACACAAAAAGGCATTAAAAATTTTGATTATATTGTCATAGAAAATAATACCAAAACTTCTGTTGGCAATTTTTATACGATTGAAAGAACTTGGAACAGAAGAATTTTGGGAAAGCATATGTATCAAATTACTCCGAATTCCATTATATTTTCTTTTGTCAAAGAAGGGAAAAGTCAATTACAAAAAACATTTTCTATTCCTTTGAATAGCACGATTCTTTCAGATTATTTTTCATATATTCCCCTTTTACAAAAAAGTAAAAAATATCCTAATACATTTTCAATAGTAGATGTAAAAAATATTGTAGATTCTATAGACACATTGATTCCTATTCCATTAAATATTTATCAAGCCGGTAAAGAAAAAATTAAATTAGACAGTAAAGAGTTTTTATCTGAAAAATTTGTTTTACAAGGTGATGGAAAAAATTTGCAGTTTTGGCTGGATGAAAATGATAATATTTTGCAAATAAAAGATTCCACAAGCCAAATGACAATTCGCTGGACAGAGAATATAGAATCTTTTTTGAGCAATATGCAAGATTCTATCTTTACAAAAAAACGTCCTTGTCCTTTTGAGTTTAATAAAGAATATAAATATATTTTTCAACTAGATGGAAAATCCATTGGCGACATTGTTTTTATTCTTCATCAAGAAGATAAAAAATATATTTGCTCGACAAATTTAGAACTTTGGCAACAAAAAACAAAAATAACTTCAATGGCTCGCATTGTGTTTGATGAAAATTGGGAAATGATGTACTATGGACTAGAAGAGAATTATCCAAGAAAAAAAGTAGAAATTCAATGTGAAGTGACTCCCCAAGGCATTAAAGAAAGATTTATTCAAAATCAAAATATTTTAGAATATATAGTTGCTTTTCCTATTAATACTATTTTTTTAGATAATAATCCCATAGTATTATTAGCTTTGTTTATGATGAAATTTCCATTTGATTATAAGGATCCTATATCTTGTTCGATTTATCACCCACGTCGATTGCAATGTTCAGATGCCACGATTAAAATTTTGCAAAATAATGAACAATATCATATGATAGAAATTAAAACTCCTTATCACACTATGTGGCTTTGGGTTCATAGTGTTACTGGACAACTCCATCAATATGCACAGGGAAAATTAAAAATATTTTTACAAAAATAGGAAAACTCTCTATTATATGGCTTTGAGTTTATAGTACTAGTGGATAACTTCCTCAATATGCTTGAGAAAATTAAAAATATTTTTATAAAAATAGGAATTCCATGGAATATTTAGAATTTCATAAAAATATACAACAGATTCCTTCTAGTCCTCTATATGTTGTGGTGGGACCAGAAAAATTTTTACGTCGAGAAGTGATTTCCATGCTTCATAAAAAATATGGCGGTGATGATATTTTTTATAAAGAATATTTAGGTGACAATGCCTATCAATGGGACTCTGTTTGGAATGATTTATATTCGCAAGCATTATTCGAAAGTTTTAGCATGATTGTTTTGCGAGAAGTAGATAAACTCATTTCTAAAATACAAGACAATATTTTAGCTTATTTAAAAGAGCCGCCGCAAACAGCTTGTTTAGTTTTAGAATTTGAAAAAATAGACCAACGTTTGAAATTTGGACAAACTTTGAAAAAAAAAGGCGTATTGATTCAATGCAATCCTTTAAAAGAGGAAAGTTGGAAATCAAAAAATCGTTTAAGTGAATTGGCTGAATGGATTCATTTACGTGCGGAACATTACCAAAAAAAAATTCATCCTGATGCTGTTCAAATGCTTTGTGAACTCATTGGAAATGATTTACAGGAAATTGATTTGCATTTAGAGAAAATTTCTGATAAGTTCCCTAATAAAAAAGAAATCAGGCCAGAAGATTTAAAAAATGCTGTGCAAAATACAAAGAAAGTCAATGTGTTTGATTTCTTAGATACGATTTTTTCTGAGAATAAACAAAAAGCTTTTGCCATGTCTTGTCAATTGTTTGAAAAAGGACTTGTTGGACAGGATGGAAAAAATATTTCTGGTTCTACAGAAATTACTTTGCAAATATTACGGTTGATTCATTATAGAATTCGACAGCTATGGCAAATTGGAGTTTCACGCGATACAGCTTCTATTTCTGATTTTATACAAAGAAAAATGAAGCCCCAAGCAGAACGATTTTCTGCAACGCGTTTAAAATATATATGGCAAAAAACATTAGAAACAGAAATTGCAATTAAAGTGGAACAAGTTTCCCCAGAGTTAGCTTTGGAAAAACTCCTCAATA
Source organism: Planctomycetota bacterium (assembly GCA_017993505.1). GTDB lineage: Bacteria > Planctomycetota > Uabimicrobiia > Uabimicrobiales > JABWCH01 > JAGOMP01. The sequence continues at coordinate 20,374 of JAGOMP010000023.1, read as the reverse complement.
GTATTTGTTCTAAAAACGTCTCATAGGAGAAACAGGTGAAAAATAGTACAACGAGCTTTCGAAAATTAGCACATTTAGAAATTTGTTTGCAAGAAAATACCCAAACAAAACAGACCACGAGATTAGAAGATTTTCATTTTATTCATCGAGCTTGTAGCAACCTTGATTTTAACGAGATAGATATTAGCACCTCGCTTTGGGATAAAAAACTTGATATGCCCCTAATGGTGGCAGGTATGACAGGCGGTCATCCTGAAGTGCGTGAAATTAATGAACTCATTGCAAAAACAGTAGAGAAAAATCATTTAGCAATGGGAGTAGGGTCAGAACGGGCAGCCATAGAAAATAAAAATGAATATATAACAGAATCTTTTCAAATTGTTCGAAAATTTGCTCCCAATACACTTTTAATGGGCAATTTAGGTGTTGCACAATTTAGCAATGAAGGTTCTTATGGCATTTCAGAAATTCAACAAGCTATTGATTTAATACAGGCTGATGCATTGGCAATTCATGTAAATCCAGCACAAGAAGTTGTTCAACTTGAAGGTGACACAAATTTTTTTGGATTTTGGGAAAATATACAAAAATTCCTTCCACAAGTTTCAGTTCCTGTAATTTTAAAAGAAGTAGGGTCGGGATTTTCTCAAGAAGATGCAAAGCTTTTAGAAAACTCGCTTTTGGCTGGTGTAGATGTAGGCGGAACTGGTGGAACGAGTTGGGTGGCTGTGGAGTCATTGCGGGCTCAAAGAAGCAACCAAAGATTACAACAAGAAACTGGACAAGTATTCTGGGATTGGGGTATTCCTACTGCTTTGTCTGTTTTAGAAACACGCCATATTTGTAAAGATAAAATTATAATTGCCACAGGCGGAGTTCGAAATGGATTAGAAATGGCAAAACTTCTTGCTTTAGGTGCAGATATTGTAGGAATGGCAATGCCCTTTTTACATGCAGCGAACAAAGGCGAAGAAGAATTAGAATATTTTGTACAAAAAATAAAGAAAGAATGTAAAATGGCACTTTTTTTAACAGGTTGTCGAAATATTCAAGAATTACGAAAAGTGCCTATGATTGTCACGGGTTTTAGTAAAGATTGGTTAGAGCAACGCCATATTCCTTTTCTTCGTTAGAGTATTTTCTTTGATATATGTAAGTATTTTTTATTTTGCAATAAAAATATTCTTTTTGTATAATATGTAATTCATTGCATGAGAGGAGAAAATATTCTATGAAAAAACTATGTGTTGTATATTTTCTTTTTTGTGTTTTTTTAATGGGGCAAGAAAAAGGCGAAGTTCCTTATTCTACTATCAAAAAATTTGTTCAGGAGGCGATGGATAGAATAGAAAATCGTCAAAATAAGGAAACATCTCAAAAAACAACAACCCTCAAAACGATTTCTACAGACGATAATCAAAGCATACTTCAAAAATGGGAAAATTTTAAAAAAAGTGAAGAAAAAGCATTGTTTGTTATCTACAATAAACAAAAAAAAGAAGATATAGACCAACAATTACAATATTTGATTGATTTGGGCTTGTTTGATGAGGGATTAAAACAAACAAAAAGTAAACTCAATGATTCATCTCTCCCATGGACGCAAGCAGGATATGGTCATTATTATATGGCTTTTTTTCATACTATGTTAGGTGAAAACAAAGAAGCAGAAGAATGTATTAAAATTGCCAATGAATATTGGAATAAATATGAAAATACACAGTGGAACCAAGGAGGAGATTCTTTTTTTAATATTCGCAAACAAAAGCCACCTTTAGAGTTATATAAAGAATTGGAAGTACAAAGACAACAATATATAGATAAGTACGAACAATATCATGCTTTGAAAGAAAAAATGAAATATCCCAATTTTAACTGGTTTGATTGGTTTAAATTGGCAAAACAAGCGAATGAAATAGGTATTCGAAATGAAGAATTCGCCTTTTTAATGATTTGCGTATTGACAGCAAATGATAATAGACAAAAAGCATGGACTATAGGACAAATCAAAAAATATTTTAAAGAAACAAATCAATCTCATAGAACTATAGAATAAACTATTATGGAGCAATTAAGGGATAAAAATGAAATATTGCATTGTAATATTAGATGGCATAACAGATAGAAAATATACAAGAATCAATAAAAAAACTCCTTTAGAAATTGCAAGAACTTTTGGATTAGATGAAATTTCTACTAAAGGTTGTCTAGGAATGGTTCAAACTATTCCTCCCAATTTCCCATGTAATACAATCGTTTCTACTATGTCCATTCTTGGATTGGATCCTAATTTATATTATACTGGAATTGCACCTTTAGAAGCAAAAGATCAACAAATCGAGATGCACTCGGAAGATTGGTCTTTTTGTTGCGATTTTGTTTCTTTATCTGAAGGAAATATGGCAGATCCACAAGCAGGAAAACTTTTTTTTCAAGAATCTATTAATTTATTACAAGATCTACAACAATATTTAGGAAAAGAAGATTTTCATTTCCTACCATTGTATCAAAATCATCATCTCTTATGTTTTCCAAAAGGAAAATTTCGTAATATACAAACAAAAGACCCTTTTGATTTAAAAGGGAAACCCATCAAAAAGCATTACCCTGTGGGAGAAGGTAGTGAACAACTCATTGAAATTATGGAAAAAGCACATGAATTTCTACAGAATCATGACATCAATAAAGTACGCCGTGATTTAGGAGAAAACTTGGCCAATGGAATTTGGATTTGGAGCGGTGGACAAATTCCATTTCTTCCGCCATGGTCTGAAATTTTTGGATTGAAAGCAGCTCTTGTAGCACATTCTTATGGAGTGCGCGGGCTAAGTAAAATTTTAGGCATTCAAATCATTGATGTTCCTGGTGCTACAGGTACTTGGGAAACAAATTATGCTGAAAAAACAAAGCAAGCTTTACAAGCAATAGAAAATGTAGATTGTGTTTTTATTCATATTGGATCTTTAATGGATGTAGCACGATATCATGGTGTAAGCGATAAAGTACGAGCTATTGAAAGCATTGATTCCTATGTGATTCGTCCTTTATTGCAAAAATTGCCTTCTCCCTTTCGTCTGATGGTAGTGGGTGGTCATTATATTAGTGCAGAAGATGGTATTTCTCAAAATCAACCTGTTCCTTTTGCTATCATAGGGGAAGATTTCCCAGGAAGCGGAAGAAATTTAACCTTTACAGAACAAAATGCAAAAAAAGTGGATATCAATATTGCCAATGGCGAGGAATTGCTCCGCTTTTTTCTTAAATAATTTTTTTAGTAGGTGAAATATGGAAGAACGAATGTCCAATCCAATGGCTTCTGAACGAAAAAGGATTCTTTCTCAACAAAAAATCGTACCAAAATTAGACATTGATATGATGGAAGATAGTCAAATTGTCACAGTAAGCGAAACACCTAGTACCATTAAAATTCCAACTCGTTCCAGTGAGTCTTTAACTATCAAAGATACATTTGAAATGTCTATACGACCCGATGAAAGAGGCGATACAGATAAATTTATTAAAAAAGATGAGCCAGAAGAGGAAGAATCTGTCATTGAGGCAGGAACAACGACAAATATGCCTGAAAAATTTGAATTTAAACAACCACTCATTTCCTGCATTAAAGATACATTTGAAGAAAAATTTGATTTTACTGTCAATTTACAAGAAACAACGAAACAACCTTCCATGCCCCACTCTGTTAAGATACAACGCAGTACAAGGGATGAAGAAAGAAAAAAACGATTGGAACAAATTCGCCAACAGCGTCCCCGCACAGTTCATCAAGACGAATTTCCATGGAAACTTGCTTTTATTATTGCTCTGATTACATTTGTGATAGTTACTATTACACTTCTTGTCATGATTGTATCATAAAAAATATCTATGCGCTTAGATTTACATAATCATACATTGCTGGCGTCGAATACTCCCAGCTTTTCCTCTTTAAAAAAACTGTACCAAAAACGAAGCCAAGCGTTTTATTTTCGTACTTTAAAATCGCATCACGTAGATGGCATTGCCATTACAAATCATCATGAAATTGATACAGCCTTAGAACTTTTTCACCATTATCCGAAACAAGTCATTGTAGGAAGCGAATATAGAGTGCTAGCAGGAGAAGGAACTAGTGCTTTAATCACAGTTTTATCTCTGAATAAAAAAATGCATGATCAACTTATGCAGGAACGGTTGCGTGGTATAAAACATTTTACAGATGTGTTGAGAGAACAACAACTTCCTTTTTTTCTATCTCATTTAGGTTGGGGAATTCCTACTACACATCCTAAAGGAGTAGAAATATTTGATCATCTTTTTCAATATATTGATGCTTTAGAAGTTCTAGATGCTTATACTTTCTACGATACATTTTCTTTATCTATAGCAAAATATTACAATTTATCACCGATTGCAGGAACTGGATATCTACATCCAGACATAACAAGATATGTGTACACGGAATCTGCAGAAGCCACTACCTTGACAGAATTTTGGCAGGCTATTCAAGCAAGAAATGTTCGTGTTGGCACATTTGAAAAGAAATATACAACTACACCTAAATCTTTTAGAAATGCCAGTAAAGATTTTTACCAAAAACAAATAAAAAAAATATGGCACACAGAATTTGGTTTTTGGCAACATTTTACTATGCAAGATATTTTAGAAAATTTGGAAGAAAGTATTGTATTACCTACTTTACAATCATTGCCCCATTTGTCTCGTTTGCAACAAATGGAAGAATTTCAAGATGCAAAAAATGATTGGAAAATACGCTACATTGACTATCTCAAAAAAAAAGAAATAGCTCAAATTTTTCAAAATAAAATTTCTCCAGAAGAAAAAATTAATCAATGTATAGAAAAGCTCAGTCAAATCAACCATTGTTTTAATGCAATAGAATGGAATACAATTCATGATAGTGAAAGAAAATCAAGAAACTATTGAAAAAATGTACATGGAATATGCAGCCAAAGAACGCTTGCAGGATTTACTTCCCATTCTAAAAGAAAAAATTATTTCAGATCCTGACGGAGTTGCTTTTTATTATTATAAAATTGGCGAAATCTATGCAGAACATCTTCATAAAATAGAGAACGCCCAAGAATATTTTCAAAAATCCATTGATCGAGAACAATATATCCCCGCATTTGAATCTCTACGTTCTTTATATTTAGCACAGGAAAATTTAGAAAAATATTTACAGCTCACAGAACAACAATTGAGCCATACGTCCTCTTTACAAGAGCAAGTAGATTTACGCATTAGTTTAGCAGAAATCTACTTTCGCCAAGAAAATATGGCAAAAGCAGAAGAACATTGGCAAACGATTTTGCAAATCAATCCAGACCATCGAACTAGTATGACTCGCTTAAGTAACTTGTATAAAGCACAAGAAAACTGGGAAAAATACGTTCAAATCCAAGAAAATACTATTCGTTTTTTAAAAAATCAGGACGAAATTAGTAGCTTATACTTAGAACTTGCAAACATATATATAGATAAGCTCAACAAAGTAGAAGAAGCTTTTCACAATTATACATTGGCACATGAACAACAAACAAATAACCTTGATATTGTCGAATCTCACTATGCATTAGCAAAAAAAGTCAATAATATTGCTCAAATCATCTATTGTTTGGAAGAAAAAATTAAATTGCAGCCAAGTTTTGAATTGTGGATGGAATTGGGAAAATACCATCAAGATATAAAAGAACAAGACAAAGCTGTGATTGCTTATCAACATGCTTGGGAATTAAAACCAACACATTGGGAGGCAGGCGATGCTATCATTCAAATTTATCGTCAAGAAGGAAATTATCATGCCCTATACCCTCTCTTAGTTAAAAAAAGCAATAGCAATCTTCCCAACAGTAAAAAATTACCTATTTATGCAGAAATAGCTGACATTGCTTTTTACCATCTCAAAAAACGAAGAGAAGCATTGCGATATTATACAAAAATTTTAGACCTACAACCTGAAAATAAAAATGCATTTCTCAATAGTTTAGAAATTTACGAACAAGAGAATAATTGGCAAGATCAACTTGGGCTTTATGAAAAAATGTTTGCATTTACTTCAGAAGAATTTTCTGCACAATTTTTAGTCCCTTGCAAAAACATTTACGAAGCACATTATCCCCACCATCGCAATTTAGAAAAAATCTATATTCGCCTTTGGGATATGACACAAGAGTTTTCATATCTACTCTCTTTAGAAGCATTATATAAATATAGAGAAGAATATGTAAAACTTGCCAATATTTTAGAAACAAAATTACCTCTGCTTTCTACAAAACAAGAAAAAAGTGATCTTTTAGCAGACTATGAATCATTGCATTTAAAATATCTTGTAAATCCAACAAAATTATTTTGGTGCTACGAACAATATATGGAATTGGATTCTAAAGATGTCCTTACGTTACGAAAAATTGCTCAACTTCATTTACAACAACAAGATTACAAAAAATCTATTGAAACATGGAATCAAATTATTCTTCTTACAAAACAACAAAAAGAACTGGCAGAAATTTACCATACACAAGGCATTATTTTTGAAGAATTTTTGCATGATGATAAAAATGCACAACAAACATTTGAACAGGCTCTACAACAATTTCCTCTATTAAAAACTATCTATCATTTAGAAATTTTGTATAAAAAGCAGAATAACATTGTAGAATGGCTTCAATTGCTAGAAAATACAAAGTCTCAATTTCCTGTACAAGAACAAATTCAAATTAAATTCATGATCGCTCTCATCCAATGGAAACAACAAAATAATACAGAAATTGCAAAACAAATTTTAGAAAAACTTTTACAAGAACATGGATATCAATCTAATATTTTTTTATCATTATCTCAACTCTATCAAATAGATGATGTAGAAAAACAAAAACAATTATATGAAACATATATACCCTTGATAGAAGACGACTCTGAAAAAGTCAATCACCTTTTCATCTTAGGCACATTATATACAGATAAAGACAAAGCAGCAGCCATTTATAGTCAAATTTTACAATTGCAAAAGAACCATATTCCAGCCTTAAAATCACTACAAACGATTTATGAAAGTCAACAAAATTGGACAGCATTAGTAGAAACTTATTTAGCAGAACTTGATATGAATACAACGTCTTTAACACGCTGTTTAATTTTACATTTACGATGTGCAAATCTTTTTATTCGTTTGAACAGACAAGATTTAGCCATTGAACATTTTCAGAAAGTATTAAAAGATGATGTAAAAAATCGAAATGCTATACGAGGATTGCAAAACATTTATCGAGAACAACAAAATGATTTAGACCTTACTACTATGTTATTGCAAGAACTTAACTATAACAAAGAAAGCAATAGAAATGTAGACATCCATAAAGAATTAGCAGAGTTATATAAAAAAGAAGGCAAAATTTCAGAATCTATCAAACATCTTACCCAAGCTCATAAATACTGTCCTTATTCTATAGAAATCAATTCAAAAAGAAATGCACTATTACAACAAGACGAACAATGGGAAGAATACTATCTTTCTTTAGAAGAAGAATTAGAATGGAATGATTCACCAGAAATTCATCAAACAATCATTCAACTTGCCTTAGATAAATTGCAAGATCAAACAATCGCACAAAAACATTTAGAAATATTACTGCATCAAAATAATATTACTTTAGAGCAACGCACATTACTACAAAGCATATATCAAGAACAAAATAACAAAGAAAATGCAAAAAATTTCATTCAACTCTATACATTACAGCTTGCAGAAACAGAAGAAGAAACAAAAAAAGCCGATCTACACGAACAAATTGGCATCCTATACTTAAATTCTTTAGGCGATATTGATAATTCTGTTGAATATTTTAAAACTTCCTTACAAGTCAATCCTAAACAACGACGATCCTTTCAAGCTCTTTCTAAAATTTATATTAAAAAAGAACGTTGGGAAGAATTGGCAGAATTATATGGCGAGCGTTCTTGGGTATTAGAAAATAAAGAACAAGAAAATTTACTCTTAAAAGCAGGTTCTATTTACGTCCAAAAAGTTAATAAAACAGATAAAGCATTTTATTATTATCAAAGAGCTTTTTTATTATATCCTGATAATTACTATGCTTTGCGAGGTATGCGAAGAATTTTAGAAAGCAATAAAGAGTGGTTTCGCTTGGTAGATATTTTATATAAAGAAGCAGAACTTGTTGCACCAGAAAATAAAGCAAATGTTTATTTAAAAATTGCAAATATTTGGGAAAATGAACTTTTAGATCCATACCGGGCAGGCATTGCATACCTTAAAATGTTAGAATCTAATTTTCATATTGACATTGCACGAAAAATTCTTCCTTGGTTTGAAGACGCCAATGATTTTAAAAATTTACAAATTGTATTGGAAAAAATTCTTGAATACGATAATTTAAGCATGCAAGAAAGAAACGAACATACATTGTCATTAGCACGTCTCCTCTTAGAAAAAACTACCAATAAAGAAAAAGCTATTCAATTATATCAAAATGTGCATCAAAACGACCCTAAAAATATGACGGCAGTAAAAGTTCTTGAAAATATCTATCAACAAGAAAATAATTGGGAACAATGGAGTATTTTACTAGAACGAAAATTAGAAAATTTGCAAAATACAAGTGAATTACAAAAAACACATTTACAATTGGCAAAACTTTTTCATTATAAATTATATGATGAAAGAAAAGCCATTCTTCATTATGAATTTGCTTGGAATTTAGAAGAAAAACAACATACATATGAAATTTTAACTGCCTTAAAACAATTGTATCTAGAATGGGGTGAATATCGTAAATATATTGACATTTCATATGAAGAATTGAAACTCATCCACAATGACGCATTGCACATTTCTATATTGGAAAATATTGCACAAGTTTGGGAAAATAAATTACATGAAGAAGAACAAGCCATTGCTACATATGAAGACATTCTATTACGAAATGACCGACACGAAGCAACACGTCAAAATCTCATTCGTTTATATTCTAAAAAATATGACAATGATAATGTATTGCGCATTTATGATATATGCTTAAAAAGTACAAAAGATACACAAGAATATATTAAAATTGCTTTGATGATGAGCCACATTGCATGGTACAATCAAGGCAACTATGCAACAGCAGTAGAAAATTTACAAAAAATCCTTGCCAAAGATAAAACGCACCAAGAAGCTCTCCAATTCTTAGAAAAAATTGCAACACAAACTCAAGATACTACTACTATCATTCAAGTTTTAACACAACAAATTTCTCTCTGTAGTAAAGAGGAAGACAAATTTCAACTCCATCATAGAATTGCTGAACTCCAACTAGAAGAATCTCGTTGGAATAATGCCATTGAACAATACCAAGCTGCCTTAACTATTAAACCAAATGATGTACAAACATTGCGAACATTGCTCTCGGTCTATAACCAGATGGAAGACCATGAAAAAATCATTGAAACTACTCTCCATATTCTCGCACTTACAGACAAAATAGAAGATAAAGCAAAATTTAACTTTGAAATCGCACGACTATATAGCTCTCAAGATAGAACTACAGCTATTCAATATTTATTGCGAGTTCTTAGTTTTAATAAAAACCATGTACCAGCTTTACAACTTCTCACATATTTATACATACAAATCAAAGATTGGGAAAATTTGCTAAAATATACAACGCATTGGCTAGACATGGAATCAAAAAATACATTTTTGCCTTTGTACCGCCATGGACTTGCATTATATTCTTTAGATAAAAAAATAGAATCTGTTCCTTTTTGGGAACAAGCTTGGAAAATACAACCAAACAATGAAGAACTTACATGGCAACTTGTCAATCTATATTATGAACTCCAAGATTGGGAAAAAGTTAAATTTTATGGACAAGCACTTTTCAATGATCCTTTTCCTACAGAACATCATTACGAACGATTGGGACTGGCTGCAGAATATATCGGTGAAACAGACATTGCTGTCTTGTATTACCAAAAAGGATTGTCTATCTTTCCGCAACATGTCAATATGTTATTTCATTGTGCCGATATTCAATTCAATACATCACAATGGGAATCTGCCTTATTTTACTATGTTCAACTTTTTAGCAATCCAGATGTTCCTCCAGAAAAAAAACAATTTATTCAACTACGCTTAGCACAAATTAAAGATAATATAGGTATGAAAGAGGGAGCTCTAGAAGGATTTGAAAATGTTTTAGAAAAAGATCCCCAAGATACTATTGCTTTAGAACGAGCTGGTTACTTATATTTAGAAAAAAATCAACCACTACAAGCCTTAGAAAAATGGATTCCTTTAATTCCTCTTCTCACAGATGCAGAAAAACGAAAAAATTTGCAAATGCAAATTGCTCAAATCCAAGAAAACATAGGAAGATACAAAGATGCCATTCTTTCGTACGAGAAAAATTTAGAGAACAATCCTCGTGACCAAGTCACATTATACCATTTAATACAACTCACATTTCTAGAACAACAATTAGACAAAAACAAAGAATATGTCCATATATTATTGCAAGAAGATATTACTGACTTAGAACGAGCAGATCTTTATCTTCATTTAGGTAAAGTAGCACAAAAAAGCAAGGAAGATGCTTTGCCTCATTTTAAAAAAGCTTATGAAATTTTGCCACAATACTTACCTTGTGTGCGAGCCATTGCACAAGTTTACAAAGAAAAAGGACAATTTGAAAGTGTTATAGAACTTTATAATAATTTTCTACAAAAAATACCTGCCCATCATACAGATAGAATACCTATTTTATTAGACTATGCAAAAATTTTATCTGAACATCTAGGACAGAGAAAAGAAACAATTGCATTGTATGAAGAATTATTACAATTAGCCCCAGACCATGAAAATACCCATATCCTACTTGCCAACTTATATAAAAAATATCCAGAAAAACGTGACCAAGCTATCCAAAAACATCGTTATCTACTTGAACAAAATCCATATAGAGTAGCTAGCTACCATGAACTTTTTCTTTTATACTTGCAAGAAAATGAATATGATAAAGCTTATTTGTGTACGCAAGCCCTCGAAGCTTTAGACAAAACACTTCCTAAAGAAAAAAAACTATTAGAACAAGTTGCTGATCGAGTACCTTCTGGCTGGATGGATGAAAACATGTTTCAAAGTCTATTGCCTCCAAACCAACAAACTATTTTATATGAAATCATGGCATTGGTCGACTCTAGCATGGAAAAAGTTTATCCACAATACACTGAAACAAAATATAAACTCCGAATTATCGATAAACTCAATTTAGATTCAGGAGATTCTGTTAGTGATTTAATCAATAAGCTTATGACATACTTACGAATCCCAGAACTTGCTGTATATACAGTAGATAATAATTATATAGGCTTAGAAAATAGTCAACCTCCAATTTTATATATTGGTAAATCTTATTTACAAACATTGAGCAATGTACAACTTACATTCATGATCACACAAACTTTATATTACGTCTCACAAAATCATATTATGGCACAAAAAATGACATCGCAGGATTATAAAGAATACGTTCAACTTTTTGTAGAAAACTTTGCGAAGACAGGAAATCAACTCACAAAAGAACAAGACAACATTGTTAAAAAAATTACCTATTTTCTACCGAAAAAAATACAAAAACAACTCGAAGATAGAATGGACTTACTCACAAAAATATACCAAGCAGATACAAAGCAATTTCAAACCAACCTAGAAAAAGCAGCTATCCATTGTGCCATTCTTTTTACAAATTCTTTGAAAGAATCTATTCAACTGTATGCCACACTCCATGGTATGGATTTAGAAACTATGAAACAACAACCCACCACAAAAGAAATGTTTCAATTTTACTTGTCAGAAGAACATCAAGAATTACGAAAAGAACTTGGACTAAGCATCCAATGGCTTAATTATTAAAATATAATAGGAGAAATAATATGGCAATTGGCATTCTAGGAGGCACATTTAATCCCATACACAATGGGCATTTAATATTAGCTCAGGAAGTGCAAGATGCCCTAGAATTAAGAAAAGTACTTTTTATTCCTGCAAAAATTCCACCTTTGAAAAAAAACATCACGCCTGAACAACATCGATATAACATGGTTTGCCGTGCAATTCAAAATAATAAATTTTTTGAAATTTCTGATATTGAATTACAAAGTCCTAAAGTTTCCTATACATATGATACTATCCAAGCATTAAAACAACAATATACAGAAAAAATCTACTTTATCATTGGCTCAGACAATCTACAAAGTCTCCCTAAATGGTATAAATGGGAAGAATTACTACAAATATGTAACTTTGCCATTGCCACTCGTCCAGGATATGCTCCTAATTTGACAACACTTCCACCTATCCTACAAAAACAATGGGAAGAAAATAAAGTTGTGATCAATGCATTAGAAATTTCATCTACAGAAATCCGCCAACGCATTGCAGAAAAAAGAACACTCCGATACTTAGTCCCTGATGAAGTTATAAATTACATTGAAACAGTAGATTTTACCATCACTTAAACAAAAGAGGAACAAAAAAACCATGGGTAATTTATTTGAAGACAATTCTTTATTCACACCTTCTATAGAAAAACAGGGAAAAAGTTCTGCAAATCTATCAGACATAAAAAACAATGTGTTTGATTCAAAAAAAAAATTTGAGAATCAAGAACACAGTTTTATGCATCTATCTGACACAACGAATGTATCGGATTTAAAAAAAGAATCTAAAGATCAAAAAAAAAGTTCTTCGCAGATATCAGACATAAATGATTTATTTGTAAATGATGTATCTGATTCAAAAAAAAAATCTGACGATCAAGAACAAAGCTCTGTGCAATTATCAGATACAAATGATTTGTTAGATTCTAAAAAAGATTTTGAGGAAGAAAATCTCCCCGATCCATTAGATCCTGATGGTTTTTCTGATCCAGAAAAAAAATGTTATAGCATTACAGAAATTAGCAACATTTTATTAAAAACAATGAAAAACATTGGGAATATATGGTTAGAAGGCGAAATTACAGAATGCGTAAATTCAAAAGGGTCGATTTACTTAACATTAAAAGATCCCAATAATCCAGAAACAAAAACAAATCAAATTCGTGCCACTCTTTGGAGTTATATAATTCGACGATTAGATGTTTTTCCCAAAGTAGGAGATAAAGTTCAAATTTATGGCGATATTTCCTTATATGCCTCCCAATATAGCATTAATATTAGGTTGATTGAATATTTTGGTGAAGGTCGTTTATTGCAACGATATATGCGTCTCAAACGACAACTTGGTGAGAGTGGGTATTTTGATATGTATCATAAAAAACGCTTGCCCTTTCTTCCTAAGACGATCGGGATTATTACGTCTAAAGATGGTGCTGCTATTCACGATATGCTCAATAGTATATTGTCTCGATTTGAAAATGTGCATATTTATGTTTGTGATACAAAAGTACAGGGACAAGGTGCTGCTGAAGACATTGCCAATGCCATCCAATGCATGAATGAAGCGAATCTTGGCATTGAAGTTTTAATCATTGGTCGTGGCGGTGGTAGTATGGAAGATTTATGGGCATTTAATGAAAAAGTAGTTGCAGATGCGATCTATAATAGTCAAATTCCTATTATTTCTGCAGTGGGACACGAACGTGATCATCCTTTGAGTGATTTTGTTTCAGATGCTTTTGCCATCACACCCACACAAGCGGGAGAAAAAGTCATTCCTAAAATGCAGGATTTGATCCAAAAATTGGAAGATTCTAGGCGAAAACTAAAATACTGCATTAATTACCAATACCAAAATAGAGTTGATTTAATTTTATATTTATCTTCCCACCGAGCTTTTCAAAATACGAAAAATAAAGTCACATTACATCAACAATCTTTACAAGAAAATCAAAATAAATTACAATATTTAAAACAAGATATTATCCAAAGACGACAAAATATACTCCATGAACAAGAAATTCAACTACAAAAATTTCAGCCACTTACAAAAATAAATACATTGAAAGAACAACTCAATTTATTAGAACATAAATTAATACAATGTATACAGAATAAACAAAAAGATTTAAGTAATCAATTGCATGGATTTGAATATAAATTAGACGCCTTGAATCCACTTTCTGTGTTGCAAAGAGGATATAGCATTGCCTATTCTAAAAATGGAGAACAAATTTTATCTCATAAATCACAAGTACAAGTAGGAGATATTATTTGGACTCGTATGGAAAAAACTTGGATTTGTTCCCAAGTCATAAATACTGGTGACCTTGATAAAAAAAAGTGGTATATTCAAGAATAATTCATTGTTCCAAAATCCTAAGTACAGAAGACATTGTTATAAAAAAGTGGTATATTCAAGAATAATTTATTGTATCAAAGTTCTAATACAGAAGACATTGTTATAAAAAAGTGGTATATTCAAGAATAATTTATTATTTCAAAGTTCTAAATACAGAAGATATTGTTAAAAAATATCCTATTCCCAGATAATTCTTTATATTATTTATAAAAATAGGTATATTGTCTGATGATCTATTCTACTATCAAACAATATACAATTTCCATTCTTTATATTTCATTTTCAGAAAGTTTTGTAATAGTGAGTTCAGTCAATTCTTGAAAAAATGGAATTTGAGTTAAGTCTCCATTATCTCTAAGTGCAATATATAATGCAAGGCTAATTTCAATATGTTGTCGGTAAATTCTTGGCGACGTTCTATGTAAAAATTCACAAGTCATTATAAATCGCTCTTGCCATACTTTCCTTTGGGGTTCTATAATTGTTTCAATAAATTGAATAATATTATCTTTACGACATTTTTTCCCAGCTTTTAAGGCAGGATGGCTGTTAAAAAATGCAATTGTCTCTGGTGTGTTCACCCACCAATCTTGAAATGGTTTATCTTGTAAAAGTTTATGAGATTGATCAATTAATTCATCATATTTTTGTAAAATATATTGTATTCCAAGTTGGTTTTCTTGCACATTATACTTTTTAGCAGATAGTTTTTGTCCACCAAAAATTCTTCGTGCAATGAGAAAATTAGGGAATAAAAGTTGATGTTGCGAAAGCGTTTTCCAAATAGCATGTTCTAAAAATCGAATTCCTAATGAATAATCAATTTGTTTTAGCCCCTTATTCACTTCTAAATCTTTAATCATATTATCGTTTTCAAAAGAAGAAATATTATTACAAAAAATGCAATCATATATTCCATGTTCTACATTTAAAATAAAAGATGTAGTATATAATAAACCTCGTCCTGTTCTTCTACTGACTAAAAAAATTTGATTTCCATCACCATCTAGCCAAGAAAGATAACATTTATGTGGCATAATAGCTTTTTGGATAGGACGTGGCATTCCATATCCACCTAAAAGGGGACTTTGTTTAGGTACATTATTTATTTGGGGATGTGTGATGAGGGTATCTAAAATTTCTTGGGATATTTCTGTATTTTTTTCTTTAAGTGCTGCAATGGCTTTTTCAGCAATTTGATAATCAGAATGTTCTGCTAGCATGCCTAAAATCCATGTACTTTTATCATCTGTTCTTTGTAGAATATTTTGAATGAGCATATCAAAAAAAGGCAGGTTTTGTTTTTTTAAGTATTGAATATAATGTTCTATATTTATATTAGGAGTGCTGATTTTTTTTATAATATTGTTGATAAGATAATCGATTAAAGTATCTTTATTTTGAAAATAAGAAAGTAATTCAGGAATTATTTCTGTTTTATTGTATTTTTCTAAAACAAGAAATAATTTTTTCCTTGTTTTATCTTTTACTTCTTTATTTTTAATGAAATCTGCTATATGGTCCACCATTTTATCAGGTATCATTCTTGATAAAATCATAGCAATTGTACTACTTTTTAAGTCATTATCCTGATTTTCTAACATAGCTTCCAATAAACAACGGGATACTGCCAATTGTTTTTTATAGCAGTCTTCTATAAAGTTTTCTATAAGTACCTCACTTGGTTCTTCTTGAACTTCATCCCATATTCTTCCACTACTCATGTCGTCAATAAATTTTATAAATTCTGAATATCCTCTAGGTGTGCTTTTTTTCATAATATTAGCATATTAAACATGCCCTCGTTAAATGTATGATAGAACGTATATAGCAATTGTATATGCTTATGTTATTTTAATTCATATAGCAATTGTATATGCTTATGTTATTTTTTTTGAATAAGTTTTTACAATAACATATTATTATATAAAAACTTATGAAAAAATTGAGAGAAAATTATATAAAGGAAAGTAAGAATTATTCAATGAAATAAAAAGAAGAGCCTTTGTAACATTAGGCAATATAATTGATAATTTTACTTTAATTGTTAGAAATCGCCATTTAGATTTTTGGCATGGTGGGTTTTCTCTATACATTGATAGATAAAACTAATCTACTTTTATAGTACATTTTCAAGTAGATAAAAGTATGTTATACTTTTTTTTCTAGAAAGTCAATAAAAAAATCGTTTTTGAGAAATCAAAAGAATAATAAAAAGATTTTGAATAAAAAACATGTTGATGACAAGGCAGGAAATGGAATAAGCGTTCTAGAACGCTCATTCCATTATAGATTTCCATTATTAAATCTTCATTAAAGATTTTTAATCTATTATACCACCATATTTTAATGCAGTAAGATGAAAAGGTAAGAAATGAAATAAGCGTTCTAGAACGCTTATTTCATTATGGATTTCCGATATTAAAAACTAATCGAATATTCTCAATATCTATCACATCACCATGTTTTAATTTTTGATTATCAATTTTAATCCCATTAATTTTAGGAGGCTTTTGAACACCTAAATGAATTAAACGAAACCCTGTTTCTTCCTTTAACAATAAAACATGGCGTTTACTAATAAACCAACCTTCGAGTGGATAGTCGCATTTTGGAGAAGCTCCAAAAAAAATAGCTGTTTGAGTAATAGAAACATTTTGACGAATTCCATTAGCATTCATGAGCGTTAAATACGCTGCCAATGAAGTTTGTTTTTTAATCCCCATAATTGCAATATCATTGGCATCCATAGACATAGTCAGCTCTTGCATATTACTTTTTATTGCATCTTCATCTTCGTCAAGTTTTTCTTCTGTCCATTCATCATTAGGATATACATAGTAAAAAATAACAGAATGCTTCCCTAGAAAAAATTCATCTTGATGATTTAAATTATATCTTTGAATTTTTTCGCCATGAACAAATGTGCCGTTATTACTTTTCATATCTCTCAAAATAAATACATCACCATTTCGTTCTATTTGGGAGTGCACTCTAGATACACCTAAATTGTCTATAATAATATCGCACTTAGGAGATCGACCTAATGTAACAATGTCTTTATCAAATTCGCGAGTTTCTAAAAGTTTACCTGAAAAGTAAATCGCAAGTTTAAAACGCATTTCTTTTCACCTTTGGAAATTAATATCCTTGCAAAATATAAATCTATTTGATATTATAATCATCATTGCTAGTTTTCTATAAAAGCAAGATTATAAATATGATAATACATTATCATCATCTTTACAACTAAATTTTTTCATTTTAACAAAAAATTTTTTATATCATCTTTTTATTTATTTAGGAACTTTTTATATGAAATTAGGTGATTTTATTCAAACAGCAGATTTTAAATCTGAAAAACATGCTCCTGTAATTGAAATTCTTTCAGAAATAAAAGAAAATCAACCTTTAGACGTTCTTCTTAGTGTAGGAAAAGAAATTGGACATCCTAACACTGATGAACATTACATTGGATGGATGGCTCTATACTTTAAACCAGAAGGCGAAAAATTTGTTCGTTTTTTAGGCAAAACAGAATTTTCTTCCCACGGTGCATTTGCTACTGAACCAAAAGCAACATTTACAGTCAAACTTCCTAAACCTGGTACTTTAATTGCAGAAAGCTACTGCAACCTCCATGGACTTTGGGAAAGCAACCAACAAGTGACATTCTAAATTTAAACTGCTCGATCTGCTCTGGAGAAATTTTATTCTAGGGCAGATTTTTTTTGCTCTGAGGAGTTACTCTTCTCTGGAGCGAGAAGTAAACCGTAAAATTTTAAATCACTTAATCTAATTTAAAAATTGAATCTTAATATTATTTTAAAAATTATATAGGATAAAAATATGAAAATAAACATTACAGAACTAAGTATTTCTGAAAAAGATAAGACCTTATATTTAAAAGGAAAAAATTTAAATAGGGGTTTTCTCCGTTTTATCTTAGGAGTTGGTGAAGTAACATTACAAGCATTCAAAAATCAAGTCCATTTTAAAGAAACAGGAATGTCTAGTAATAAAGAAATTGTTTTATTTTCCAATCAAATTGTGGGAGTATCTATCCATGAATGCGATCCTAGGTGGCTAAAGATTTTTTCTATTTTATTGTTAATCCCAGGTTTGTTCTTGCTCCCTTTGTTGTTAGTAAGTGGCATTTGTTTTATATTGTATGATTATTTACATCGAATTACTTTTGAAATTATAGGACACGAAAATTTGCGTATTTCTTTTTCTACTAAATATAAGACAAAAGCAGGTTATAAATTAGATAGTACCTTAATTCAAAATCTATTAGATGCCATTCAACAAAGTCCTAAAAATAACCATTCTACCCTTAAAGATCATTTTCAATGTGAACATTATCAATGTGATCGAAGTGATCAACAAAATAATTCTTTAAATAATCCCTTGGATCAACAAAATAATTCTTTAAATAATCCCTTGGATCAACAAAATAATTCTTTAAATAATCCCTTGGATCAACAAAATAATTTTTAGAGAAAATTTTCTCTAGATAGTACTTTCTACTCTAGAGAAAATTTTTTTCTGTGATAATTTTTGCTCCGGGAAGAAACTTGCTCTGGGGAACATATGTTACTCTGGGGGGAAAATATAAAATAAATATGGACAAAAAAAGATATATCTTTAAATAAGATATATCTTTTTATCTTTTTAAATAAATAATTCAAAAAATATCATTATTTTATAGATAATGTTTTTTTATTTCCTATGATTTTCTACGCATTTTATAACCAAGTAATGCAAGGATGACAAATTCAATTCCTAACAAACCACAACCGCTCTTCCCTGTTTCGCCATCATTGTTATCATCGTCATCGTCATCATCGTCATCGTCGCCGTCACTAGCAGTTGTGTATTCATAAATAATATTATTGGGAAGTGGGCCATTATCACCTGAAAAACCACCCCATACATATATTTTCATATCTTTTCCTGGTACTAGTACACTACCAGAATTCTCAAAAGATGTGGGAGCATCAGCTTTTTTTGTCCATTTTTTTGTTTCAAGATCAAACATCCATAGGTCATTCAAGATACGTCGATTAAGAAAATCCATACCACCCAAAACCCAAATTTCTTTACTTGAATAAGCGTGCATGTTGTGAAAACATCGTACTGGAGGAGTCTCTGGTCCTGATGCTGGTTCAATTTTTTCCCAAGATGGTGCCTTTGCACTTGTATCGTATTTCCATAGGTCATTGTATGTTCCAATCTCACTATCTCCACCAAATAGATATAATGTAGTTCCCATAGCAATCATAGAAGCACCATAGCGTGGTGCAGGACCATCACTGTATTTTATCTCGTGGTAAACTAACTTGTTGTTGCTATCATAAGCAAAATAGCCAAATACTTGACCATCAATCGTAATTAAACTAGGATCTTCTGATCCATTCCCACCAAATATATAAATTTTATCTGAAACAGGTGCAGCTGTAAATTGGTATCGAGGTATAAAACCATCATTGTCTATGGAATCAAATTCTTTGACCCATCCGGCTCTAGCAGGTGTATTAAGATTATAGCTATATATACAATGAATGTTTTCATCATTGTTATTTCTCATAGTACCAAAAAGTACATACAATTTGTCACCCATTACAGCAGTGGCATGCTCTACTGTACCTTGAAACTCATCACTGAGATCAGGCGTATATATGTTTGTAATCATTGGACTAGAATCTGTCATTTCTACACACCAAATGTCAGCTAGACTTGTCTGGCTTGTAAAACCACTGCCACATGCAATGTAATATTTTCCACCATATTCAACCATGGAATGGCACATTCGCATTTCAGGTAATTGTGGACTTTCTATTGTAATTGTCTTCCATTCATCTGCTAGGCAAAAAATAGAGCAAATCATACATAAGAAAAAAATAATTACTTTCATATAATTTCCCTTTCTTAAAAAAAGTAAATTCTAAAGACTTTATATACTATAGTTTTATAGTCTTTAGAGTTTTATTTTTTTTGATGACAATACTAATGTAGATAAATATACCTATATCTACAGATCATAAACAT
>JAGOMP010000003.1 GCA_017993505.1 Planctomycetota bacterium | reverse complement strand
CTGATATCAACTACAACTCTTCGCATCATGGGGAAAACAGATTTTAAATTGCCAGAAGTAATTTTATCAAAAACTTTTGGGCCTGAACTTCGCTCATACATTTCTTTAATACTATTGTAAATTGTCTGAATTCCTTTATTTAAATCCATACGACCACTAAGTGTCAAAGCAGCAGGAATTAAATCCATAGGTAAAGAACACATATGTCTTTCTTCACGACACACCAAATCTTGATTATAACGAAGAGATAAAACAAATTCTAAGGCAGAAATAATAGCATATTTAGGCGTAATGGAACGCAATTCTTGGAATTTTTTACATAGAAATCGTTCAAATTTTTCCAATTCATGCAATCCGACTTTATTAGGTAAGCCTTCAATACCTTGATTTTTTAAATCTTTTAAATAGTTATCTAGAACAGCATCTACTTCAAATTGGTTAAAAAATGAAACACTTGCTCCTTTAATTTCAGCTTGTCTCTCTTCATTTCGCAAAGAAACTCTTACTTCCAACACATTACCTGTGGTGGGTTGTAACAAGCAAGGGAAAATATCTGTAGAATCTAACAGAGAATTCAAAAGTAATGTTTTACCACTATTAAATTCCCCTACTAATGCGATTCGGAGAGGTGCGTCAGCAAGTTCAATTCCACGTTGTAGTAACTCTCTTGCTTCATTGAGTTTTACTTGAATAGAATCTGGTGGCCCCGAATTCATCCATTGAACAACCGCAGTATCCAACATCTGGGCTGCATCTTTAATTTCTCCGATAGTATTGAACTTCGTCATAAGAAATACCTATCCTTTCCCTAATTGCAACGGATAAATTAACTTAATTATTTTTTATAAAATAGCTTTGGGATTTTGAAATCCCAAAGCTATTTTCACCTAAGGTTCATAACTATGTGTCGGTTCTTCTACAATGAGTGTCTTAGAAAATTCATTATACTTAATTTTAGTCATATTTAATAATTGTGCTTCTGCTTTTACTTTTACTGTAACTTTATAGAGTGCTTTTTCAGCAGGAGCTAATTTTTGAATAGCTTCAAAAATAACATTTTTTCCATCAACTCTACAATTAACGACATTTCCTTCTGGATCACGTCCAGTACCATCAACAAATTCTGTAGAATTTGGAATTTCATTGACGACAACTAAACCAGTTACATCTTGAAAACCTTCATTCATTACTTCAATAACATAAGTAGTTGTTCCACCGACTTCTACTGGATCTTCTGTGTCATAGGAATCAATATGTAGAGCACTAATGCCACGAACAATGGTAATTGCATCATCTGTAATAGTAATACCTTCCGCACAAGTCACTTGAGCATGATCTTTAAAAGTGCCAGCTTGTTCTGGAATAATTATCACAGTGCGAATGACTTTTTGTTCTGGTTTTAAATCACCTAACATCCAAGTCACAGTATGAGATTCTTTATCATACGTACCACCATCACTTGCAGATTTAAAAGTGACAAATTCTGGTAATTTGTCTGTCAAGACACAGGCTGTTGCCATTGCATTTTTGGTGGAAGTATTTGTAACAACAATAGTATATTCAATAGGTACACGATTTGTGACTAAAGATGGGCCAGACTTTTCAATCGTCATAGTTGCTGTTGGTGGAACTTCACAGCTGCAACTCATTGCATTGTCTGCACGTAATGTTACTGTCATATCATCGAGACGAGCCATACCAATCATGCGTACTTTAATAGTTTTCTCAACAGTTTCCCCCGCCCCCACTGTTCCGAATTGAACAGTTGCTTGACGTCCAGTACCAATTTCACACTCTAAACCAAGAGGAATATTAAATGTTGCCACTACATTTTCTGCAGGGCCATCACCATTATTCATTACTTGGCAAATCACAGAACCTTCTTCACCCAATCCTAAGAAAGTAGGTTCAAAACGAATATAACAAGAAAGTTTTGGAATGGGATGGGAACATTCTACACTGTAAAAAACTTCACCTTCCGCACCTGGTGCAATTGGCCCAGGAATAATCCAGCTGATTTTACGAGCAATAGAATCATAGTCTCGTTCTATTTCAACCTCACCTTGATAAATATCAAAACCGGCTGTTTCTTCTAAATACATAACTTTTGCTGGAATCACATCATCAATACGAATATTGTATGCATCCATACCACCAGTATTTTTAAACTTAATACGATAAGTCAATTGATCATTACAACATAATTGATCTTCATCAGAAGATTTTGTAAGTTCAACTTTAGGCGGAGTTTTTGGAATAAAAACATCTGTTTGGTAAACGACATCAGGCCCAATATGAGCATCTGAAATCGTGCAATTTTGAAATGTATCTACACTTACTAAATAATCAGGCATTTCTGGAATGGCTGGCATCTCTGGAATATCTACAATAGTTAAATCACGGAATTTTGGTGTATCATCTTCCTCTTCACAATTTTCGTACATGGGAACTTTTATAACATTAGAAAAGCCAGTACGTTGTTTTCCTTTTAAATCTTCATATATAACTTCAGTGCTTCCTGGACCACCATTGTAGACAAATTCTTGCTCACCAGATTCAGACCTAGGAGCTTCTACAATAGGAGCATCTTGAACGATTTCTTGCATATCTGTCGAAGAAACGCCCAGCACTTCTATTCTATTCTGTTGGCATCCCGATATTATAGTCAAGATTGCCAAGCAAGTTAAGAACGTAAATTTTATCATATTTTGATTCCTTATTTCTACGCCACTACCCTAATTGCTAGTTATGAAAATATCTAATTGCTTTGTTAAATCAGTGTGTAGAAAAAGAATCACTAATTTAACTAGCAACTAGAGCTTAGGATCGTTTAATCGTTAAAAATGCAACAACTGTTCCACGTTCTTTTGCTTCTTCTGCTGGATCTATCATTGTAGAAAAAGGATACATATTGTACATACGTTCTTCTTTAGATGGAACATAAATAGCTAATTTTACTTGTCCTTTATGGGAACGTAAGCAACGTTTTTCTTTTTCGCCTAACTGAATAATAACAGGTGCAATTTTTGTATAATAATTGGATTGATAAACATCTAAAACGCCGTAATAACGATCTTGATCCATAGCAAAAGATAAATTATGTTGAGTATTAGGGTCTACTAGTAAAGAAAGAGGCCCTTCCACTCTATTTTCTACATTTAAGCTATCTTGAGGAAAATAAAAAGCTATTTTATTATCTTTTTTTTTTGTCCCTAATGTTATTTTAAGTAATTCTTCTCCTGGAATCATCCCTTTATCTGGATCAACAAGATGTTCTCTAACAATGAATTCTCCATATCCATTACGTAGAATGCTGTCATAAATATATTCTGGATCATCTGGTGCTACGAGAACTAAATCTTTTTCAGATTTACTATGTTCTGTATATTCAAAAATAGTAATATCACCATACAAAGTATGTTCTATTTCGTCAGCATCCACTACTGTGACTACTAAATTGTTTGTAGATTTTTGAGGGAATAATAATTCAATAGTTTCTAAATACATAGACTCTTTTGTTTCCGCTCTTTGTCCATTGACCATAACAATGGGATAACTAAATCCAACTCTCATCATATCAGAAGATGACATGTTTATTTGTTGTTGCTGTTCTTGTTGTTGAATTTCTTCCGTAGCACGATCTTGTTTACAACAACACCCCAAGACAAAAATAAAAGAAAATATCATCAGACAAATCATAAAACGGTGAGGTGATTTCATGAATACCTGCCTTTCAAAATGATACTTATTTACTGGCACTTACATTCATATGAAGAGTGCCCCCTTATTAATTTATTAGTATCAAAAAACTCTCATATAAATATTAAAACTAAAAAATATTGCATGATCTCTAATTACTAGTTAAAATCTAAATTTTAACTCATAATTAAAATTTAGTTAAAATAAAATAATTTTTCGTTTTATCTATTGATAATAACAGCTACATTTTCAAAAATCAAGTATCATTTTTATAAAAGAAAAAAATTTTACTAGCAATTCTTATTTTATCCTATTAAAATCATTATAAATACTTGTACATTTTGCATAACAAATTTTTAGAGAGAAAAATAATGGCAAGAGTTACCTTTAAAAACATTTATAAAACCTATGATAATCAAATAACTGTCATTAAAGATTTCAATTTAGTAATTCAAGATAAAGAATTTTTAGTCCTTGTAGGGCCTAGTGGATGCGGTAAATCTACTACATTACGAATGATTGCAGGATTAGAAGAAGTCAGCCAAGGTGATCTATTCATCGATGATACTAGAGTCAATGATGTGCACCCCAAAGATCGAGACATTGCCATGGTGTTTCAAAACTATGCTTTATATCCCCACATGTCTGTCCGAGAAAATATGGGATTTAGTCTAAAACTCAAAGGAGTACCTAAAAAAGAAATTCATACTAAAGTTGATGAAGTAGCTAAAATTCTTGGGATTGAAGACTATCTAGATAGAAAACCAAAACAACTTTCTGGTGGACAAAGACAACGAGTTGCTATGGGAAGAGCTATTGTTCGTAATCCTAAAGTTTTTTTATTTGACGAGCCACTTTCTAACTTAGATGCTAAGCTCCGTGTCCAAATGCGCATTGAACTTGCAAAACTTCACAAACAACTTAATACGACGATTGTCTATGTTACTCATGACCAAGTCGAAGCCATGACACTTGCAGATAGAATCGTTGTAATGAAAGACGGATTCATCCAACAAGTTGGCACGCCTCTTGAACTCTATAATCGTCCACAAAATGCATTTGTTGGCGGATTCATCGGTAGTCCAGAAATGAATCAAATCAAAGTTAAAATCCAACAACAAAAAGATCAACTCACACTCTTGGGATCAAATTTTTCTATTCCTGTCCCAGAAGCACAAAAACAAGCCCTCCTTCAAACTAACATTGGTGATGAAATTATCCTAGGCATTCGTCCTCAAGATATGATCCCTCAAAAACAAGCTGAAAACAAAATTGCTATACATAGAGAGGTCGACGTTATCGAACCAATGGGGGGAGAAAGTTATGTGTACTTCAGCATCGACGAGGCTCATAAAACATGGATTGCACGATGTGATGGTGCACCTCAAGTTAAAGAAGGTGAAAAAGCTGCATTTGTCATTGACTCTGAAAAAATTCACCTTTTCACACCAGATGGTTCTAAACGCATCGAATAGAAAGGCAACAAAATGAAAAAAAATCTCAAAGAAAATTTTGTCGCTTATAGCTACTTAACACCATTTCTTGCTGTGTTCCTTGTATTTCTTGCCTATCCAGTTTTTTATTCTATGTGGATCAGCCTACATAAAGCCACGATCTATACAAGCTGGTACTCTCCCTTTACAAGTATGAAATACGTAGGATTTGAACATTACATCAACATTCTCACAGATATTGAATTTTGGTGGTCTATTGGCTTAACATTTATTTATGGACTTTTAACGATTCCTACAGGAATCATGCTCTCTTTATTATTGGCTATTCTCCTAAACAACAAAATTAAATTTAAATCTTTTTTTCGGAGTGCTTACTTTCTTCCTAATGTATTAGACTTACTTGTCATTGGTATCATTTGGATTCTCATATTCAGCCCTAAATACGGACTCGTAGACATGGTACTTGCCAAAATAGGAATCCACAATGCTTTCCCAGATGGAATTTTAGGAAGCCCTTATTTATGCTTACCTGCTATTGCCTTTGCTATGGTGCTAAAAGGAGCTGGTTTTGGCATGATTCTATTCTTAACAGCCATTCAAAACATATCAGAATCTGTCTATGAAGCAGCAGATATTGATGGTGCAAGTTGGCATCATAAACTTATGTACATAACAATTCCTTTAGTGAAACCTATCATTCTTTTTATGACAATCACAGGAACTATTTCTTGTTTAACAGCTTTTACAGAAATATATGCCATGACATCCAATACAGGAGGACCAACAGTTCAAGTTTTTGGTCACACACTACGTTCTGCAAATTTAGCTGGTTACCATCTATACAGGAGCTTTTCCGAAGGAGCATATGGAAAAGCAGCAGCAATCTCCTTTGTACTTCTTGGTATAGCTTTATTGATTTCCTTTATCAATATGAAATGGCTCAAAAGCGATAATTAAGGGATAAAACATGAAAAAAATCACACTCAGTGCTCTATTATATATCATTCTATTTGGCGGGGCTATGCTAGTTCTACTCCCTTTATTTTGGATGATTTTAACAGCATGCAAACAACCAGGACAAGCACTCGAATTTCGATTTTTACCAGACAGCGTACTAGAAAGCGAAATTCAGGCAGTTTACCAACCTATCACTGATAAAGCCATTGTCATATTTGAATTCAACCCCAATGACTGTCCCGATATACCTGTTTCTAGCATCTCTGTTGCAGGAACATTCAATGGTTGGAATTCTTCTGCCAATCCCATGGTAAAAGATAATAATATTTGGCGTACTACTCTCCACAATATAGACATTGGCAACCATGAATATAAATTTGTAGTCAACGGCAACAATTGGATCCAAGACCCTGCAAACAAACCTACCACAACCGACAACTGTCTCATTACATTACAAGCAGGACTTAACCAAAACAAAAAAACTCTTGCCAACCAAACACATATTCAAGGAAAAACACTTTTTATTGCTATAGATCGAGGAAATGCCGAATCACTCCAAGTTAAAATATTCAGTCAAACCATTAATTTATTAAAAAATGACCAAAATTATTTCACTGCTACAGTAGAAATTCCAGAAACAGAAATAGGAAAACATGCCATTACATACACTATCCTAGAACCACAAAATTTTTGGGATGGAATGAAAAAAATATATACTTTCAACAACTTTAAAAAAGTTCTCTATAACCGTGACTTCCCATTTGGACAGTTTTTTCTCAACTCCCTTGTAGTGGCAGCAGGTACTGCCTTATTGACAGTGATACTTTGCACTATGGCAGGATATGCTTTTGCTAAGAAAAACTTTTTCATGAAAAAACAACTTTTTGCCATGCTTTTAAGTACCATGATGATTCCTGGCATGATTTTTATGGTTCCACAATTTGCTATTGTCAATCACTTCAATTGGATCAACACATACCAAGCCATGATTGTACCTCACCTAGCAAATATTTTTGGACTCTTCCTCTTAAAACAATATATAAGCACCATTCCTAACTCTTTATTCGAAGCAGCCAACATCGACGGTGCTAATGAATTACAAATTTTCAAAATCATTATCATACCACTTTCTTTACCCATTATGGTTACCTTGTTTCTACTTACATTCGTAGGACAATGGGGCAACTTCCTTTGGCAACTCATCGTCAATACACCAGACTCTACATACAGAACACTACCCGTTGGAATGGCACTTTTCCGTGGACAATATGGTCAAGATTGGGAAATGATGATGGCAGGTGCATGTTTTTCTATCATCCCCATTGCTATACTCTTCTTAATCGCTCAACGATTCTTCATTGAAGGTATGACAACAGGTGCTGTTAAAGAATAAAATAAATAGAAAAAGAAGACAAATATACTCTTCTTTTTCTATTCTTCATCGTTTAACAATTCTTCATCGAAGGCATGATTAACAGAGGTATTAAAGAATAAAATAAATAGAAAAAGAAGATAAACATACTCTTCTTTTTCTATTCTTAATTCTTAGAAAGATTCACTATGAAAAATACACATCATTCTTCAGATTCATACATAAACATAGAATTTCAAGAAGGAATAGATATCCTACGAGCCAAATTAGCCACCATTGATCCTTCATTTAGCTTAGATGAGCCAGTATTTTCAGCCGAATCCCTAGTCCAACTACAAGCTATGGACTACCCACAAACTATGACACCTTTACAGGCAATACCTGTTGACCAAGACCACAAAGACGATGAAATACCTAGTGATCACTTCAAAACAATGCTAAATTTTCCTAGCTTTCACATTAGCAAAATTAATATAGGGCAAACTGTTCATGACTTCGAAATCCTAGAAAAACTTGGACAAGGAAGTATGGGCACTGTCTACAAAGCACTAGATCGGAAAAAAAATCAACTCGTAGCCTTAAAAATGCTAAATCGATTCAAAGACAAAAAAAATGAACTCACTCTTCATCGTTTTCTCAAAGAAGCTACTTTAGGAACACAACTCGATCACCCTAATATTGCAAAAATTTATACAGTAGACATATTTAACAACAATCCCTATTTAGTAATGGAATATATACATGGAATCCCTTTACTAGATTATATTAATAGCATAACAGAAAACAAATACAAAGAATACGCGACTCTCTTCTTAAAAATCGTACAAACTATAGAGTATATACATCAACAAAACATCATACACAGCAATATAAAACCTTCCAACATCATCATTACAAAACATAACGAACCCATACTCCTAGACGTTGGTCTTTCTAAAATGATCCAGTTTGACAATTGGAATTTAACAAAATCTGGCGAATACTTAGGCACTATTCAGTACATGGCTCCCGAACTTCTCAAAGGAGAATATGACAAAGTAGACACAAGCTCTGATATATATAGCTTAGGTACACTTTTCTACACAATGCTTACTAAACTTTCTCCTTATCCAACTGAAAAATACATGGTTACCCTATATAAAATTTTAGCTTTAGACCCTCAAAAACCAAAATCCATTGATAAAAATATTCCTCAAGCACTAGAGAATATCGTTATCAAAGCAATGCAGAAAATACCTAATAACAGATACAAAACTGTTTCTGAAATTATTAACCAACTACAAAACTACTTAACGACAATATCATCTAAAAAAAATATTCCCCATACTCCATTTAAAGAGCAAATTCCTGAAACAGAACACTTCATTCCAATACATCTACAAGAAAATGTTATCCTTGAAAAAACACAACCCCTATCAGGTAATATCATTCCACAAGCCATTTATATTGACTCCATAGAATCAGATAATTCGCAACAAACACAACCTAAGTTATCTGTAATGAACAAAAGAAAAATCGCAAGAAAAAATAAAACTCTCAGAAGAAAAAATAAAAGACAAGACGTACCTAGCAGTTCCTTAAAAGATGTTTACTATCAAATAAAAAAAAGAAGACAAATAGAACAAGCAGAAGATAACTTCCGTAACAACTTCATATTATTATTTTTATTCATACTTGCAGTCGGAATAGGGTTAATTGTCTATATCATTACAAATTAGAGGTATCATTTTTTATATCATTACAACTTAGAAAGGAACAGGCACACGCCTACACAAACAATGAAATTAAAAAACAAAACACTATTTTTCTTAATAGCACTCATAGGAAGCATTATAGACATAGGAAGTAAGACATACGTATTTAAACTTCTAAACGCTACAATATTTATTCCTTCTCTCTTATTCACTTTTGAATACACACAACCAAATATACCAGATTGGCAAACTATACAACAAGAATTTCAAAAACAAAACATCACATTATCAGAAAATACAAGTATACAATACTACAACACCAATGAATATTGGTTGCAATCAAATACAGAAAACTATCTTCTTAAATACGATAAAAACCAATATAAAATATACACTTCTCAACCCCCT
Source organism: Planctomycetota bacterium (assembly GCA_017993505.1). Lineage (GTDB taxonomy): Bacteria > Planctomycetota > Uabimicrobiia > Uabimicrobiales > JABWCH01 > JAGOMP01. The sequence goes on along the minus strand of JAGOMP010000003.1, from coordinate 120,765 downwards.
ATTCCCTCTAACTCAAAATTACGTTCACCATACCTATTTGTAGATAAAGACACAGCAGACATTGTTATTATTCCAAAATGCTTCAATCTACACGCTGCATTTAACCTAGGTGCTGTTTGGAGTACTTTCCAAGGTCAATACTTTATGCTCACATCACTTTCCATATTTGCCATATTCTTCATACTGTACTTAGTATGGAAAAACAACTATAACTATGCATATCAAATTATCATTGGTGGCATTCTTGCAGGTACTATAGGGAACTTATGGGACAGAATTTTCTATGGTGGTGTTCGAGACTTCCTAGACTGCTACATACAAAATTCCCATTGGCCTACATACAACTTAGCAGACTCATATATTGTTGTGGGAATCATCTTCTTCTGCATCTTGGAATTCAAAAACTATAAAAAACAAAAAATAGAAACAGAAACACAAACTGAAACACAAAACATGTAAAACATTGTTTAGTAAGATGTATCCAAAAAAAAGTAGCATGAAACACTGCTACTTTTTTTTTATCAACATTATATTTTTTCTTATAAATGGAAAATAACCTTTATTCTGCTTTCATTTGAATCAAAGCATATAAACGTTGTAATAAATATGTTTCTTCCAATAAAAATGAAGATATACCATTCAATATTTCTTCCACATCTCTATTTTGAAAATTACCTTCTTTTGTAATATAATCTCCAGCTTTTAAAATATCAATGTATGTTGTACCAAAAACACAAATAGGAGGAATCGAATGTGAATTATATTGATCTACAGCATTTTGAACAATCTTAATAATAGCCATATCCTCGTCAATCAGAGCCCAACGAACAATAGCTTGTAATAAATTTTCAACTACTGCTAATTCAGGATCAAAAACCTTTCCTATCATCCTTGCTAATCGAATATTAATCATTGTATGATTATGATTCCCATAACTTCGAACACTCAAACGAACAAGGGAACTATATGCATCATATTTTTCATGACTTTGAGGAGAAAACAAGGCAACAAGTGCTTCTCGAATCACTGGGAAAGAAGTAAAACGCAAAAAACCTTGCACAACCATATACATGTAGCGAGAACGAATTGCATTTGTTAAAGATTGTTGCATTGCAGCTACTTTTTCTGCAGTATTTTCATTCAAACTAGGAAGAACTTTATTTAATAAGATAGAAAGAATAGGCAAACCTTCAGGTGCTTCTGGAACACGAATTTCATGAATAATAGCCCAAGAAAGCCACATAATAGTATTATTATACACTTTTTCCACTAATCTAGGTTTAGCTTCATGTATATTTCTTAAAGATTGAACAACTGGCCAGAATCCTTGAGCCAACATAGGATATTCTGTACCGATCCACATCAAAAAATCCATTGCCATACTAGAAGATGTGGCAGAACTTGTTTGAGACATTAATTGCAACATTGGTATTAAACACATAGGAGGATTATTTGGTAAATTAGCAAACCAAGCTTCTAAACTCGCAACATCTACAATATCTGGATTATCTCGTAAATCCCAAAACAATTGTCCAAATCCTATGAGTGCTCTACCTATAGAATGAGGATCTTTATTTTCAGCAAAAAAAGCTGGGAAACAATTCAGAAAATTACGACATTTTTCAGATTTCAACATTTCTAAAATATTCATAAGAGCATGGTAACTAACAGATTCATCACTATAACCATTATAAGTGCCCTTGTCATCTTGATATTGTTTTACAGGTTTTAGAGCCGTATCTAACAAGACAACGTAATCTTCCACTAAGCCCTTTTCTAAAAAAGAGCCAATATTGCGAAGAAGTAGAGCAAAAAAAGTAGCTTTTGCATCATAATAATGATAAATTAAATCTCCTGTTGTTGCAGATATAGCACGTCCTAAAGAATCTCGTTCTACTAAAATTTTTCCATATTTATCTTTATACACTTGCTGACCAAAAGCTGGAATGTCAATCACTTTTCCATTTTCATCAATAGGATTACCTTGATCATCTACATCACAAATTCCGTCAAAATCCCAATCAATAAAAGGTGGATACAATTGATCTTCAAAAGACAAAACAATCGGATTATCATTGACATCTAACTTCGCAATCCAAATAGGCTTGCCTAAATCTGCTTTTAAAGATACTAAAGGTTGCGATAATAAAGTAAAAAAAGGAACTGCAGATTCATTGTCTGGCAACGTTATTAAATAATCATGCACTAAAGAAAAAATATTTCGTAACATAGCAGGATTTTGTTGAATTAATTGAGCAAAAGTGTGCCATAACTCTTCACTCTTTTTATAATTCAAAACACGATAAAAAATTTCTGTATAATCTTGTGCATCTGTCCCATTTTTTGAATTACAATAATCACGTAATGCAGAAATTGCATCTTGGTCGCTCTCTACTGTTTTTAAAAAATTTCCTAATGCATCTGTCAATTGAGGAATCGTATTATTCTGTATCATAGAAAAAAGAGCTTTGATTAAGTTAGGATTTATAATCGATTGACTCTTAATATTGGAATTGCTAGCAATACTTTGTTGACCAGAAATAACTGGATCATTTTCTGCAACATAATTTACAGAATCAATCATCTTTACTTCATGGTTACCATAACTTGCTAACTTTTTATCTGCTTTTTCTGTTTTACTTAAATACATTTTAATACTATGATTAACTTCAACCCCAAGGTTAAATGTTCCATTATCTACATTAGTTGTAGTACTACTATCATGTCCACAAGAACATAATACAACACATAGTCCGATGAAAAATAAACTAATTTTTTTCATATATATTCCTAATCTCCCATAAAGGGGAAAACAATTTAACATGCTATAAAGCATATTTTTATATATTTTAAGTGGTAAAAAACAACAACGTTCTAAATCACTTATATTGAATTATCTCCATAGATAATTTCATATATTCATTATCATGCTAAAAACATAATAAAAATTTCATAGATAATTTCATATATTCATTATCATGCTAAAAAGCATAATAAAAATTTCATAGATAATTTCATATATTCATTATCATGCTAAAAAGCATAATAAAAATTTTAGCCTTGTAGATTATAAAAAAAATTATTAAAAATTCAAACAATTTTTTTACTTTTTTTATTTTTATATATAAAAAAAAATTTCAATATTTTTTTTGTATACATAAAAATTTAATAAAGTATAATTTTTTAATAGATTTTTTCTAATTTTTTTTACTTTTTATGTATACAAAAAGTACGATTTTTTAATAGATTTTTTTATATAATCATGATAATATATTTTTCCTATCATCATAATATATATAATTTATATATAATTTATATTAAATCATGTATAATACTTATGAGCAAAGGAAATTCAATGGCAAAAAAAATTTTAATTTCCCAAACTTATTTACAATCCATACAAGAAAAAATTACCTCCCCATCTGAACGTGATAGAAACACAGCATTTCAAGAAATCAAAGAACTTTCTAATTCTATCTATTATTTGCCCAAATTAATTCCTATTCTAGAATATGTTGAATGTGAAAACAAAGAATCTTTCCAAAACTTGCTCATGCAAATAGCGAAAACAAACATAGATATTGTATGGAACATTGCACAAGAATTAATTGAATTACTATCTCACCAAGATAGATTTGTTCGAAAAACTGTTTTAGACATCCTACAACTTGTTCTACAAACAACACTACCAATGCAAGAAAATTCTTATTTATATCAAGAAACAAAACGAATACACGAAAAATTACAAGAATGGATCTGCAAGCACCATGAGACTACATTTATCACAGATAAAGAAATCATTGCATATATTAAAACAATTGCTCTATCTCCTGAAGAAAGACAGACCCTAACTCAAGCAGAAATTGACAAAAAAATTTCGGAAGCAGAAAAAGTTATCGTAAAAGAAGAGGAGGCATTAGAAAGAGAAGAAGAATTATTTGAAAGACCAGACGATCTGGGGGCTCCTCCATCCTTACCTTCTGTTCCTACTCCTCCGCCTATGCCTCCTTTTATAAAACCTCATGAATCCATTCCATTTGACGTAGATTTAGAGGTAGAAATGAAAATTCCTCCTGAAACACAACTCACAGAAGAAGAATTTTTAAAAGAAAGAATACCAGAACCAGCACCTAGCATACCAGCTAGTCTTCAAAAAATAGAAGCAATTATTGAAGTAGATGAAATAGTTCCAGAAATAGATGAAATAGAGCCAATTCCTAAAGTAGATGGAAAAGTACGAAAAGCAAAACCAAAAAAAATTGCGTTGCGTAAACAAAGGCTAGAAGCAAGAGTTCCCGAAGAAATAGGAGTAGCACCATTAGAAGAAAAAATTCATGAAATAGACTTAGTAAAAGAAATACCAGACATAGAAATAGAAGATTACCAAGACATATTATTGGCAGAAATACGCCCTACAGTCGAAGAAAAACTCATTGTCAAAAAAACAATTTTCTCTACCATCATCCACATCTTCAAAAAAATTATACAAGGACTTTGTTTTGCATATCAATGGACAAAAGACAAAACAAAAAAAGGCATTTGTGCTATCCGACACTATTCCAAACAATTCTGGCATGAACGAACTCACCCTACAAGAGCCAATGAAGTTTCTATTTGGGAAAGATTAATTTCAGACGATGCTGTCCATCCTGGTCCTTTAGAAACAGCTCTCGGCAAAATCAAGCCACTAATGAAAAAAATCTACTATACTATTGGACTCCGTTATATCATTCTTGTTGCTACACTCGACACAGTTATTATATTCTTCGTTGCTTATGTACATGGAATTCATCAAAGTTGGAAACTTCTAAAAACAATCCATCGAAGACTACAACAACGTGATCCTAAAAAACAACTAGAAACTCTACAAGAAGATTTAAATAAAGCAAAATGGCAATTGGCAAACTTATATCATTTTGCCGATTTTCAAGCACTTGCTCCAGAAAATCAAGACATACCATATGCTACATTTCCATTACAAACAGCTTTAAATCTACGAATTCACCTTGATCAAATGCACCAAGACCTAAATTTTTTAACACTCAAGCAAGTAGAAATTTACGCAAAAAATAACTTATCTGCATTTCTAAAAAGTTTCATTCCTAATCCAATGGATATTTTAATTCCTTGGAAAGATTTACTACTCATTGCCTTATTTTCTAATTATTCCAGAGAACAAATAGAAGAAACATACGTCCATCTCTATGCCAATTACACATGTTTATTAGAAATTCTAGCAACAAAGAATGACCTACCCAATCCAGAATTTGAACCAAAACCATATGAGGCACAGATGATACAAAATTTACAAAAAGAAGAACAATTTATCAATTCAGACCTAGATAAAGACCAACTCATGGGAAAAAAAGAAGAAACACAACAAACATTACAAAAAATTATCCAAATTTTATGCTATCCTATCAAAACTACAAACCCTAAATTCTGGCAAAAGCATGACCTTTTCCATGAACTTAGCAAAACAAATCCTTACCCATTATTTTCTTTAGAATGCGAACAATGGCTCACCAAACAAGTTGCAGAAGCACTAAGAGAAAAAATGTTTGTCAGTCCCGATGAAGTGAAACAAAGATACAAAGAAGCAAAACTCTTACAAAAAAAATATAGACTACAACAAAAAATCTATAACAATACATAAAAAAAAGACTTAAACCACCTCGCAAAAAAAATAGAAAAAAAAAGAAAAAAAAGCTTGACAAAACAAAAAAAAAAAGTATAATGCATACATAATGATCGCGGGGTGGAGCAGTCTGGAAGCTCGTCGGGCTCATAACCCGGAGGTCGTAGGTTCGAATCCTGCCCCCGCTACCAATAAATAAATCTTATCAAGTAGATAAAAATATCCTAAAAAAATACATGTCGAAAAACATGTTTTTTTTTAGCCTATATAAAATATGCTTCCCTCCTCATAGAGATTAAAATCTTTCCACACTATAAATCTATTCAGAAGGTTCATGAAAAAACAAGACAATTAAAAAAAGTCAATTAAATTCATTAAGTTTGTTCAGAATTTAATTGACTTTTTTTTTCATAAAAATATGATTGTTCTTAATCTAAGTTTATGTATCTCTTCATAAAAAACAATCCATTCTTTTTAAAGGAGGCTAATCTTAAAAAGGCTAAACCTCCATAAAAGCTATTCCCTGAATGTTATTCAAGCTTATAAAATTTTCTCTACATACACTTCTTTATGTTTCAATAAAGTAGACTCAGCTAAAGTTTCTGGATGCATCCAAATCCCATTGTCTTGATCATGAGCTTCCAATGCTTTTAAATGTGCAGAATACATGCCTCCTAACCATCTCCGTTTATCAGCAACATATACTAAGTCATTAGGTTCTGCTTCTAGCAATTCCATCATCTTTTTAGGCAATCGGACTGTGTCTTTTTCTTGATCTTCGTGAAGATGTATCATTCCATAGCCTTTTTTACCATTCGCTTCTTTTGTAAGAGGTGCACCTTTATAATTTTCCACAGCATGTCTCAATGTGCCACATACATATCCTTGTATTTCCTTCATATCCTTTGGCTTTGTTAAAAAATTAAAAATCAGCCCCAAAGCCACAGAAACAATGAGACCATAAAAAGCACGCATGAATCCATAACCAGCTGGTCCTACTCCTAGAGAAAAATATGGTAAAATTTCATTGGGCCAAATAAAAGAAAGTCCAATCGCTATGGTGCCACCAATCAGAGTTGCACATACTCCAGCTGTTGTATACTTTTTCCAAAATGCACCTAAGACAATTGCTGCAACTAGCGGAGGAGTAATCGCAGCGGTAAATGTGGCATGTGCTTCATATAAACTCTTAAAGCCAGCAAACATCGGGACAAGAAGAACTCCAATAAAAGCTGCTAATAAACTAAATGTCCTTGCTACATTTAAATAATGCTTATCTGCACGATTAGGCTTTATATAAGGTCGCCAAATATCATTTACAAAAATAACAGAACTTGCATTGATTAATGTATCAATGGTAGACATAAGTGCAGCAACTAGAGCAGCCATAATAAAACCAAATATTCCTGGCGTAGAAATCAATTTTGTAACAGTCACGAACATCGTTTTTGTATGGGAGTACGAGCTGGATCTATAGGTTGGTCAGGATGTACAGGTAGACCTTTCGCTTCTAAAACTTGATTTTCCATAGCTATTTCAGTTTGGATAATTTCTTCTGTAGGAATCGCTTTTCCAATCCAACCAGCATTGCTCACGGCAATCATGGTAAGAGGCATCATAACAAGTGCCATCACGATCAATGCTTTTCGCCCTTCTTTTACACTTTTTGCAGACAAAAATCGTAGAATCATACCTTGGTTCATAAAATAAAAAACCATAGAATTTGCAATTCCATCTTGCCAAAAAATACCTGCTGTACAAAACTCCGCAGGTGTTGTCACACCAGTGAATGGCAAACGGTGAGAAACAGGTAACTTATCCCAAAAAGCCGTAAACCCACCTACATAAGATAATCCTAATCCAAACAACAAGAATCCTGCAAAAAGGAGTAAAAAACCTTGCACTAAATCTGTCATGATTACTGCAGTCTGTCCACCAGCTGCAACATAAATAGCACACACAACAGCAGTGGCAATCACTGCAAAATAAATATCAATACCTAAAACTTTTTCAATAGCAATTCCCATAGTATAAAGATTATAACCGATATAACCCAATAAATATATCATAATCAGTACAGTCACAAGAAACCGAGCCATTTTATTGAATCGTTTTTCAAAAAATTCTGGAACAGATGTCACTCTAGAAAAGTAAATCAAAGGAAGCCATCCAAATACAAACAGTGGCATGATAAATACATCATTTAAATAACTCATGGAAGAACTTGTGCCATACTTATAAGCATATTCAGAATATTTAATAAAGCTATAAGAACCAACTAACGTTGCTACACAAGACATAGAAATGAGCCACCAAGAAAAACGTTGCCCACCAAAGAAAAAGTCTTTTGTAGTTTTCGTATATTTTCCAAAAATACTACCAAAACCCAAAATAAAAATAAAATAGATAATAATCACCCAAAGATCTACTGATGATCCTGTAAATGTAATTCCAAACATTCGTTTCTCCTATGTATGACTTGCTAAAAAAATCCACAAGGCATGCCCCGATGCATAAAGTGCAAAACCAGCAACAAGAATATATAAAAATTTCTTATTTTCTTTTGGTTGAATTTTCATATCACCCGAGCAAAATGTAATCATCAAACTAAGGGCAAAAAAAATACCACCTAAAATATATTGAAATAAAAATGGAGCCCAATGTTCCCAACACATATGACATATACTCCTAGAATAAATAAAAAATATAAGAAAATATCATAAAACGATTAAAACATAATAATAAAAAGAATCAATGAAAAAACAAATAGAATAGTCCATGTAATAAAATAATTTTTTGGACATATTTATAAAATATTATATAAGAGAACCTTCTTTAGGTTTATTTTTTTAAGAACTTAGAGAAAATAATATCCTTCATTTTCCATGGCAACATCAAAAAATCTTTAGATAAAAATTTTTACTTTAAATTTTTATATATTTAAGCTATAATAAATAAGATATGCAATTCATAACTCACACTGCATGCTGCAGGCGAGAAGGTTTATTACAAGTACTAATCTACACCTAATTCCAATTAGGGTGAAAGCTTATGAATAAAAGTTACATTGATAATATAAAACAAGCTATCCAAAATAATTCGTTAGCAATGATTTTGGGAAACCATTTTGAACAAGTTCAACCTTGGGAAATGCTAAGAAATGGTATTTTTGAAACTATTTCTCAAAAAAGTGACATTTTTAATCAATATATTGAAGAAATCCAAAATCGCGAGTTGCCATATGACATTTTATTTCGCATTTTGCATCAAAATAATGGATCTGTACTAGACACGTTAGATGGATTCAAAGTAAAGCAAACGAATTATTTATATCGCATTATCGCTGAAATGATCCAACAAAATCTTGTTGCGTATTTAGGCTTAACTTCCATTGACAATCGTCTTAGTTTAGCATTACAAGAAGCGAACTTAAAATACAAAATAAATTATACAACACAAGAAAAAGAAGAAAATAAGCCACTATTGCATTGGATTTATGGTAGAATAGATGAAAAGAAAACAGTAGAAGAATATTTAAATTTAAATATACAAGAACCTTACTTACCATTATCCTATGAATTTTTTAAAAACTTCAAATATGCTGAAGTCATTGTTATTATAGGGCTTCAACAAGGTGATTTTGGTTGGCGTTCTCTATATGGAATGCTAAAAAAATATGCACTACAAGGAAAGCAAATTTATTGGATCACAGACACAGAATATTTACCATGCACTCATCTTTGCAAAATAGGTCAAGGCGGTTGTCTTTCTATGATCCCTAGTGAATTTTTAGAACTTTTATTTCCAAAAACAATCGAACTTTCCACAGAAAATGAAAAAAGCAATATAGACTTTTCCAAAAGTTTATCAAAATTTGAAAATAACATCGATATCCATACTTGGCACTTATTAACAGGCATATTGCTTAATCAAGTGATGAGTCGTAGTCATGCTAATGAAGTCTTAACACGAACTATTTCAATTTTTGAATCTAAAAAAGATTATCGAAAAGCTGCTAGTGCCTACCATCATCTAGGTATTGTTTTATTAGAACAAGGATTTCAAAAACGTGCTTTAGAAGCTCATACTAGATCCATTGAATTATGGGCTGAACTAAAAGATTCTCTATATCTTGCTCACGGATATGCAAAATGTGCAGAAAACTATGAAAATGGTTGCGATTTAGAAAAAGCAATCCAATATTATGGTGATGCTCTTTCCTTATATTGCAAATCAAAAAACCAAGAAGGCATGAGCAAAGTATCTGCTCGCTTAGCCTTAATTTGTGAATATGAAGATGATTTTGACCTAGCACAATCTTACTACCAAGACACCTTTCACATCAAGCTAGAAAACTTTGATTATAGAGGTGCCATTGTTTCTTTTGTAAATTATTGCAATTGCATTATTAAAACAAAAGCATGGGAAAAGGCAGTTGAAAAATTACATGACGCATTACAATTATCTGAACAATACCAAGAACCAGAATGCCTCCCAGAAATATATCAAATGTTAGGTTTAGCTTATATGAACCAACAAGATTATGTTAATTCTAGAAAATACTATGAAGAAGCCTTTATCCTCTACAAAAGCCAGCAAGATCTTCTAGCATTAAGTTTTTTATATTGTAGCCTTGGTCATGTATGTGCACGCCAAGAAGATTATGAAACTGCCATCAAATACTATGAAGATTCTATGGAATACTATGAAAAAATGGGAGATTGGCAACACCTAGCCTCCATTTATACAAATTTAGGACTTCTGTATACAAATAGTAAAAAATATGATATTGCTGAAGAATACTTTTCACGTTCTGAAGAAATATTTGCTGCATTAGGAGACGTGATTAATCTCATCAAAACCCATACAAACCTTGCCAAAATCTATACAGTACAAGGGCAATTTGATAATGCTTTAGAATGCTACAATGCCAATGTAGAAATGTTACTACAAATTGGTATCAAAGAAGAACTTGCTACTACTTGTATTTCTATTGCAATGATATATTTACAAAAACACAAATTTGCAGATGCTATAAAATATCTTGATAAAGCACTAAATCTCTATAAAGGCTTAGGGAAAACACAAGAATATCAAGATACATTAGACGTCATGTGCTTAATCCAAAAACAATAAACAAACTCAACTCGTGCTTATTCATATCTTAAATTATATGAAATCTCTAAGTAAGAGAATGATTCTCTTTTAGGAAGCAGTAAATATGGAACTTACCATTCAATCTATCATTTACCAACATGCAGAAGTTGGAGATGTTGTATTACTAAAACCCTGTGGTCCTATTGATCAAAAAAGTCTTCAAATTTTTGAAGCAAAAGTTCTTGGTTTTTATCGTGACGGAATCTGTAAAATTATCTTAGATTTATCTGAAACAAAATATCTCAATAGTACAGGCCTAGGATTGCTCATTAATATAGCCCAACGTGTTCATGTGGTAGAAGGTGGTATTCGACTTATCAATGTTGCCAATAAATTTAAAGTTTTATTTGACATGTTAGGACTAGAAGTTTGTCTTCCTATTATGGAAAATCTTGATAAAGCCTTAATTTCTTTTAAACAAAACAATGGGAAACCAATCTCAGCAAGCGATTTCAAAATCATTTCATCATGCACAGAAGAAGAAAATCAAAAAGACGAATCTGAAAAACCTACTCAAGAAAAACAAATAGATAGCCTCACAGAAAAAGATAATGATATTGATGAACATAAAAATCATAAAGAAGACAATGCCAATGATGAAGACCATGACATGGATAAAAATGATGCCACTAATGAAGACTATGATATAGATGAGAACAGCGACAGTGATGAAGACCATGCCAATGATGAAGACCATGATAGAGACAATGCCAATGATGAAGACCATGATAGAGATGAGAACAGCGACAGTGATGAAGACCATGCCAATGATGAAGACCATGATAGAGACAATGCCAATGATGAAGACTATGATAAAGATAAAGACAGTCACAGTGATGAAGACTATCAACTAGATGATATCACCACTGATAAACAAGAAAAAAACATAGAAACCACTGAAGATAATATACAAGAAAAGGAATACCTAGAAGTACAAGAAAAACAAGATATTCTTCCAAGAACTATCGATATAACATTTGAGAACATGACATTTCAAGAAGAATTCTCTAAAGAAGAGGAAGAAGTGGAAGAAGAGGAAGAAGAACAAGTAAAACCAAAATTCATAGCTAAACCTCCCCATATTAAACGAACAGTACCATTTCTGAAAAAAACATTGCTCATGATAAAAGAAGACTTAGAGAAAAAACAACAAAAAATTTCCACAGAACAAGAGCTAGAGATGGAAGACACTACAGAAAAACTAGACACAGAATATGAACCAAGTCCCCTAGAATTTTTAGACCGACTCGTGGAAGAACAAGAACCCAACTACAATAAAATACATACCAACGTTCCAGAACACAATATGACGTTTTCTCATAAAATTCATATACAAGAAGTCGATTTTTCAGATATTCCCCTAGAATCACCAGAACAAGACGTATTGGAAGATCAAGAACAATACATACAACTCGAAGAAGACGCTGAACAAACAAAGCAAAAAACTAAAACAACCATGAGTGATTTTGATGGTTTTACTACACAAGAACTCATGGCCATGCAACCAAGCCGAAGAAAATATACACCAGACTCTATAGAACCAGTTTCTGCTACTGTACAAAATATAGATAACTTAGAACTTCCTATGCCCACTACAACTATAGATTGCAATGAAATTATTGAAACTATAGAAGAAAAATTGCCTAGAAAAAGAACAAAAACATCTTCAAAAAAATCAAGCATTGATTCACAGAAGTACATAATTCTATCTGTGGCAAAAACAGTGGAAGTGCAATATTTCTCAAAAATGAAATATGCTCAAACATATCCTATGAGCGTGACGATTAAGGGAGAACTTCTACCAATAGAGGACACTAATAAATATATCTTAATTTTACCACAATTCCCTGGATGTGATGTATACCCTGATCAGACATTAATCAACATTTCAAAAGAAACCAAAACTGTAGAATTTTGGATTACACCTATTACAAAAGGCTGTAAAATTGTAAAAAAAATTCCAGCCTCTATAGATTTATTTTATTGTAAACGACATATAGAACACTTTAACACACCCTATAAAATCACATCTTATATGAAAAGTGCAATTTTATTTCTACTAACTCTCATTGTATTCAATATTGCATGCTTCACCCAATACTATTATGAAGTCAGTATTCTTCATTACATTTTATTTGGACTAGCAGCACTATTTGGCATTGCTTCTTGTTTAAGTTTTTTCAGCAACGGTACAAAACTTTTCAAAATGACAAAAAAATTTATCTTAAAAATCAGAAAATTTCAATGATAGGAACGTACTATGTTTTTTAAAAAACTCAAAAAAACAAAAAAACAAACAGAAGACAAAAACATAGATATCGCCCCTCAAGAAGAAGCACTGTCTTTCATTGAAGAATTAGAATCTAGTAGTGCAGAATCCTTTCTTCCTTTTCAAAGTTTTACTGCAAGTCGTGCATATCCTAGGACTATGGCTTTTCAAAAAGAAAAACGTGAAACGAGTGCAGTAGAAACAAAAAAACAGGGCAAAACTTCACGTAAAGATATCGAACATGCTATGCAAGAAAACCATAAAGCAATAGAAGAAAAAAAACAACAACTCTTTGACCAAGCTCTACAATCATATAAAAAAGCAATTGATATCTATCCAGAATATTCCATTGCATATTATAATCGTGCATTACTATATCTTGCTCTAAAAGATTGGGATCGTGCCTTTGCCGATTATAATAAAGCCATTAAAATCAATGATCGTGATCCAGAATTCTATAATAATCGTGCGAATCTATACGCTTTAATGGATAAACATTCCAAAGCCTTAGCAGATTACAACCAAGCTATACAACTTTTCCCAAATTATTCAGAAGCCTACCATAATCGTGCCCAGACATATATGAAACAAGGGAAAATAGACGAAGCCATCCTTGATTTCAAACGTGCAATCTCATTAAATCCCGACTTAGTCATAGATTTTTACAACTTAGCATGTGCATATTCCATAAAAAAAGATACAACACAAGCTTTAGAATACCTAGACAAAGCTGTACGAAAAGGTTATAAAAACATAGAAAAAATTCAAACAGACACAGATTTAGATCATATTAGAAATAAACCTGCATTTGAAGATATTCTTGAATTACTTGTTTCTTCAACATAAAGGAATTAAAAATGAGCAATATTTCATTAAAAAGAATTTCATTAAAAAGAATTGATACATGTTTATATGAAATTCCTAAGCATGACAAAATGAGAGTACCTGGGCGAATTTATGCTAATGCAAATACATTAAATGATCTATACGAAGATGAATGCCTTCAACAAGTAATCAATGTTGCTCATTTACCTGGAATTGTAGGATACTCCTTAGCTATGCCTGATATTCATTGGGGATATGGATTTCCTATTGGTGGCGTAGCAGCCATGGATTTTGAAGAAGGCGTTATCACTCCAGGTGGCATTGGCTTTGACATTAATTGTGGAGTGCGACTCATTCGAACTGATCTACAACTAGAACAAATTCAACCCCATATTCATGATATAGTCAACCAACTTTTTAGCAATATTCCTTCCGGATTAGGATCTAAGAATAGACTTCGACTTAATGCAAACGAACTCTGTCAAATTTTATCAAAAGGAGCTGCATGGACTGTTAGCCAAGGCTATACAGACAAAGAAACATTAGAATATATTGAATCTAAAGGCACAATGCCCAATGCAGATCCAGATGTCATTAGTTCACGAGCTATGGAAAGAGGACTAAATCAAATTGCTACTTTAGGTTCTGGCAATCATTTTTTAGAAATTGACATTATTGATGAAATTTATGACCAAAAAATAGCTAATGTCCTACAACTTAGTAAAAATCAAATTATGTTCCAAGTTCATACCGGAAGTCGAGGACTAGGATATCAAATATGCGAAGATTACATAAAAAAAATGACAAAAGCCATGAAAAAATATAATATTGAAGTTCCTGACAAACAACTTTGTTGTGCTCCCATTCAATCTCCCGAAGGACAAGAATATCTTTCTGCTATGGCTTGTGCTGCAAATTTCGCATTTGTGAACCGCCAAATGATACAATACTATATCCAAGAAACAATGTTACATGCACTAGGATTCACACCAAATGAATTAAATATGACATTAATATATGATATTTGTCATAATATTGGACAAATTGAAGAACATATATTTCAAGGTGTGCAACGTAAAGTACTTATTCATAGAAAAGGAGCGACCCGTGCATTTGGTCCCCATCATCCTACCCTTCCTAATTCGTATAAGACTATTGGACAACCAGTTCTCATCCCTGGTGACATGGGACGTTATTCTTTTCTATTAGTTGGAACACAAAAAGCTATGGAAGAGACATTTGGAAGTGCCTGCCATGGTGCAGGTCGAAAACTTAGCCGTGGACAAGCTTTAAAACAATTCAAAAGCCGCAATTTACGTCAAGAATTTAAAGAAAAAGGCATTGTGGTTCGAGATGGTAGTAAAGATGGCAAAGGATTATATGAAGAAATATCAGAGGCTTATAAAGATGTAGAGGACGTAGTAGACATTATGCAGGACAGTGGCATATGCAAAAAAGTTGTCAGACTACGCCCCATTGGAGTTATTAAAGGATAAATGTATTAAGACGTAGTAGACATTATGCAAGAATGTGGCATATATAAAAAAGTTGTCAGACTACGCCCCCATTGGAGTTATTAAAGGATAAAGGGAATTACTATGCAAAAAAAAAATAAAATCATTACTTTCCTTATTCTTCTTTATGTATTATATGCTACAGTAGGTGGAAGTTGTTCTTGGAATTCACATTATGGAGACGATGACGACGATCATTATGTAGTACCACCTGATGTACCAGATGGTCCAGCAAAAGCTAAAATTGACGAAGAAGTAGAATTTACAGTCAAAGGATCTCGTTGTTATCATTGTGGTAAACACGTAGAATATCGCATGAATTTTGGAAATGATGTAACATCTGATTGGTCCGAGGAAACGAAATTTACCTATGCATACAAATTTGATTTCAAATACTTTGTTTATGCACAAGCTCGATGCAAAGAAACAAAAAGAACATCATTTTGGTCCCACTCACACACCATAAAAATTGAAGACAAGAGGGATAAACTGCAAGACGCTATCCAAATGGGCGACCAAACTATATGTGCTATTGGAAACAATGGAATTTTTCTACAACAAACACCAGAAAAAATAACTCATGAACATAATCTAGAAAATGCCCACTTATTCAGTATCCATGAACATGAAAAAAATATCTACATAGCTGGCAATAACGGCTCTTTATTTCAAATAGACAACTCAATAACAAAAAAATTTCAAATAGACAACTCAACAATAAAAAAAATTGACCTACAAACACATAAAAATTTATATAAAATCCATGGCAATGAAAATACACTAATTATAGTAGGACAAGATGGTGTTATTTACCATCTACAAAATCAAGAATGGAAACAAATAGAAAGTCCTACAAAAGAAACATTATGGAGCGTCTATGTTCTAGACAACTATACAGCCTTTGCATGTGGAACAAAAGGAACGATTCTCCAATACAATGGCAATATATGGACTCAAATACAAAGTCCCACAAAAGAAGATTTACATGATATTTTCGCTTTAGACTACTCACATATTTGGATAGTAGGAAATAACGGCACTATTCTATCTTACGATGGCATACAATGGACACAGCATCCTATAAATACAAATGAAAATTTTCAACATATCAAAGGTACTAGTCTACAAAACATATACATTTCTACAGACAACACCATTTACTCATTTCATAACCAAACTCTACAAGCAACCCATATCCAACAACCTATTTACAACATAGTATTCATGGATCATGAACTATACATTGTAACCATAAATAAGAAAATATTACATGTCAATAAATAAAATCCATGATAACAACCCAAGCTCCAATATGGAGCTTTATTTTTATATGAAAGGCATCTTATGAAATTTCTACATTGCCTTCTTTTATTTTATCTATTTATGACACAGATAGTCGCAGAAATTGATATAGAAATATGGACACCATCCTTTGCATATCAATCTCCCTCTACTACCTTAGCTGGTAATAGTCCAATTACTGGTCAAGTTACTGCTGATACACCGATTGAGAACATCAAAATTTCTTTAGGAACACGAAAATTCCATAAAGAACAAACAACATCTATATATTATCAAGAAGGGTCAGAAAAAAAAATAGCTTCTTTCCATGCTTCAGCCAACATCAATGCAAATAACAATATTCTCACTATTTTCGTATCCACCATAAGTGGCGAAAAATTACAACAACAATACGCTATACCTGCATCTTATAACTCTATTGATATAGAAAACTTCAGACTACTTAAAAAAATCACAACAAAACAAAATGCCATCACCACCATGCAAATCAGCTTAGACACAGACTACTTAATAGCAGGTGGTGATGATGGTTATGTCAAAATATTTGAACTTCCTTCTTTAAAAGAAATTCAAAGTTTGCGACATCGAGATCCTATACGAAAAGTAATTCTCACATCAAATAATAAAGAACTCATTGTTGCTACAAAAAATGGCGATGTCTACATATATGAACCTTTTCGAGGCAAAGAACTATATCATGTTCATGTCAATGACAGTATTGAATCTATGACATTGGCTCATGGACAAAAATTATTGGCTATAGCAGGACGAACAATCCAAATTTGGAACTTACCTGAACGACAAAAAATAAGAGACTTCTCCTTACGACTAAAAAGAACTACAGCTTTACAATTTGCAAACGATGAACGTTTTTTATTTAGCGGTGATGAAACTGGGACTATCCTTCTTTGGAATGTATACAACGCAGCAGTTCGATATAGTCGCTCTTCTGGTCATGAAAACGAAATTAAACACATCACACTTTGTCCTAGTTATAACTTTATGTACACAACTGACTACCGAGGTTGGCTAAAATGGTGGAAATTAATCCTAGATCCACAAAATGATGCTTGGAATTCGCAATATCATAAATTTTGGGAAATTCGACAAGGATTTATTAAAGGTAATGTAAAAGGGCATAAAGTAAATACAAAATCAAATGATATTATTCACAGTATAAAATATGCACCTGTCTATACTATCAAAAATACAAGTGGTGATACAGACGAACCTTTTAATACATTAAAGAATAGAAACAATAGCGGCCAAAGCGTAGCTTTACAACTCAATGGAACAGGGGAATTTTTAATGACTGTGCTACAAGAAGGTGAAATGAAAATTTACGAAACTGCTACAGGTCTTGAAACATATAGCACTGTCCTAAATAACCTACTCCACTCAGGAGCTTTTGCAGACAATGCAAAATACGTTGTCATCGGTGGTGGTCAAGGAGAAATTTGGATATACGGCAAATAAACACACTAAGTCGAATAATTTCAAAGATAATTTGAAATCTATATTATTTTTCCTTTCTAACTAATTTTTGTTAACACATGCATAAAAAATATTTTATTCTATGTTTTTTTCTTGCAAACAGAAATAAATCTAAAATGATTTTAAACTTTATCTAGTAAGAATTCATTGAATAAAAAAATTATCAAAGTAACTGATTCTAAAATAGTAGTAATGATAAACATTTACTCTAATCTCTATAGTTTCTAAAGTAAATAATATGGAAATGATAGTGACTATAAAAAAAGTAGCTATTTTAACTAGCTACTTTTTTTATAAACTTCTTCAAAAACTATTGCTCAATTATTTTTTATGGGCGTCCTTGATCTTCCATTTCACTAGCTATAGAGGCTCGACAATTGCTAGATTCATGTGCATGTTGCGTAGATTTTGTTTCTGGTACAAGGCTAAAATAAATGAGTAAACATTTTGCATCTTTTGTTAATTCAGGGCTACGTTTATGTTCCATGAGCATAACCCAAACGCCATGAGCATGGTATGCCCAATCTTCAAATGCACCAGAAGCTGGATAAATTTGATCTGCGTGTGTACCTATACTATAGTTATTAGCTTTAACAGAAGCAGCTGCCATGGAGTGAAACAATTCATTGTCTTTTGTTTTTGTGTTTTTGGTGTAAATGCCCCAAGGATATGTAAATGTACCTACATAGCCGTGAGTTGTGACTGCTCCGATGATGTTGTATCGTTCTACAAAATTTGCTAAGTTACGAATACTGGCAAGTTTAAAATAAGAATTGGAAGCACATGGATCTGGATAATCACGGTTAGGATCATAACTGGAGGAAGGTCCTTTTTCATATCGACTTCGATTGTTGTATCCACTGATGTTAAGGACGGGAATCACATAAAAAATAGAACGTGAAAGACCTGTATATAAAGCATCTGAAGAATTTTGAAAAATATTTATCAATTGTTTTGCAAAATTAATGCATACTGTGGCACTATGTGTTTCATTTCCATGGTGGCAACCCACGAGTAATTGGTTTGACTTGTTGCCTTCGTATTCTAAATTTTCGATTTTGAGACCATAAATCGTTATGTTTTGATCATTTTTTCCAATATCCATAAGTTGAACATAGGCAGGATAATTGCTTGCCAATTGATTCATCTCATCTAACATGGCATCATAGTTTGTTGCCATGATGAATGTTGGAATACAGAGCAGGACAAGAATCATCAAATATTTCATAGATTTCTCCTACATAAAAGTAGACTATATTATTTTAAAACTCACAATAAAAATTCCAAATTTTACAATATAGATAATATATTGTTCTTGGATTTTTTAGTTCTAGATAAGAATTTTAAACATTTAAGAAATGCTAAAGACGATAATCATAATTTTAAATTATAGAGTACATGTTACACAATTGCTATTCTTTTTTTTTGGAAAGTACAATTGTATGAAAATTTAATGTATTTCCCAAAAAACATCGTAGCAAGAAATAAAAAAGAAATGTGTATATATTCCAATATAAAATGGACGAAAATTTGAAACATGATGTAAAAGCAAATAACAAGCAAAATATACTATATCACTGTGCCTCATGTAGCCTTATAATTTTTTGCTATTATATAGTTAGATATCCTTTACATTTTCTCAATATGTTCATTAAATTCTGAACAAAGTTTTTGCGAGTTGCTATTTTTTCTTCTTTATACGAGAAACAAAAAGACGTCCTTGTTCTCTATTATACAAGAACGGCTTTTCTATCAAGTTGTTAGAAAATTTTTTTGATGAATATCTATTCTTCTTCATCTACTATACTTGCTCTTTTATTCCATTTCTTCAAGTTCTTCGATGTTTTCTTCTTGGTACATTGGTTCAATGATTTTATCTATATTTTCATTTACCTCTATATGTTCGTTTGTATTTTCAAGGGATAGTTTGGAAACCATTCTAGCAATAGGTGACTGTGCAAAGAAATGAACGAGCAAATCCAATTTCCCATCTAATAAGTCTAAAACTTCCAATTTATTCAATAACTCAAGATTAGATATTTTTTCTGCAAACATACTAACTTGAACTTCCATGTTCTGAACTCGTTGCAATAAATTTCTAATGGAAGTTTCTAAAGCACTGATTTTTTCTTGAGCTTGTTTTGTTTTTTGTTGAATATCTTTAATTCGTTCCTCTTTATTTTGCGAATCTGTTCTTAATTCTTCTAGGTAGTTTAAAATGTCTTCTAATGTTTCTGTTTGCCCAAAATTTTCGATAATTTGTCTAATTGCTTCTCGCAATACAATTTGGGTTTCACGATCTACAAAGCCAGAAAGTTCAGCTTCTTGTGCATTGAGGTCTGCCATTGCTTTTTCTCCTTCTACATCACTAAAATTTTATTAAACCATGATCAGTATGGATGGAATAAATAGAATAAAGTAACAAATTTGCAAATATTTAGAATTTTTTCTTGAGTAATTTATAAATCAAAAATTTTTATATATTATACTTTATAAATAATTATGTATTATACTTTATAAATAAAAAGATTCAACAAAACATTTTTTTTATCCCAACAATTATATAGAAATTATTCGTCCACTGCAAAATTTAATAAGTAATTTTTATTCTTAAAGTTATGATTTTAAAATAAAAAAAAATATTCTCCTAAAGATTAAAGATTGAAAATATAAATACTTTTTTTATAATGTATATGTGTTTAAATGGTTTTGGATTCAATGAATGATTCCCATTACTATTTAAAAAATTTCAAAAAAAGTTCTTGTAGGAGTTTTTTATGCTAAAAAGTCTCTATCGTATTTTTCTTAAACCTATTGTGATGCTTGTATATGATAGATTAATCAAACCTATTGTGAATGTAAAAGATTCTCCACATTCTGTTGCTCTGGGTGCAACTATTGGTATGTGGGTGGCTCTCACACCTACTGTTGGTATTCAAATGACAGTTTGTTTAATCATTTGTTCGATTGTTAAAGCTAACATTTTAATCGCAATAGCAATGTGTTGGATTTCTAATCCTGTTACTTTTCTTCCTATGTATTATGGATACTATCGTTTTGGCTTACTGATTACGAATACAGATCCAATCACTTGGCAAGAATTTAGTCGATTGTTGAAAAATGATTTTGTTGTTGTTGGAACTGTAAATCCAGAAGATTTTCAAAAAAATCAAGAAGTACATGCTTTTGTACAAATGATTACAAATCAAAATACATTACATTATACAAGTTATGAAGAAGAGGTAGAACTTAAATTAAAAGAAATTTTAAAAGAAAATAATTTAAATCCCCTTCATATGAGGCTTGTTGACGATAGCAAACTATTTTCATTACCTATCGATGTTATGGAAAATTTACAGAAGAAGAAAATTCCTCAGGCTTTAAAAAATCTAGTGCCTTTATCAGAAAAAGCAAAAGTAAAAATAAAAAAGCCTAAAAAATGGTGGCAATTTTGGAAATCAAGTAGAGAAAAAGAACAGGACACTTGGTGGCAGATTAAAGATAAGAAAAAGGGAACTTATAATTTATTCCGTGAAAATGACCAAATTGTAGTGTATCGTCCTTTAAACAATTATGATGTTTTAGAAAAAATTGAAAAATATGGTGGCTATGCCTTTATTGACGATACAACATATTTGCAAAAAGAAGAAATAATTGCCAAAGAAAATAAAAAACATAAAACTAACAAGATAATGCAATCAAAAATTTTAGAAAATTTTCCAACAGAACAAACTTTTTTGGGAACATGCCTCGCTGTTTTAACAATAGGATTTGATGCTCTTGCACTTCCTCTTTGGCTTGGAAGCTTAATTATTGCAACATTTTTTGCCATTCCAACGTATCCTATTACGTATCGGATTGTTGCTAAGTCTCAAGCAGGAGTTGCAAAACTCAAAGAAAAAATTCATCATAAAGAAAAGCAATCCAGCGATCCTCAAACTGCCACTGAAGAAGCAAGGAACGATGATTCTTCTAGTGAGGAAGCAAGGAATGATGATTCCCAAAATGAACTTCAAAAAAATAAAACAATACAAGCAAACACAATACACGAAACATTAAAAGAGAATGAAGCAAATAATGTAGAACTCTAAACCTAAAGGGAGAATGCATGGGAAATTTATCGTATTGTAATACAAAATTTTCCATGCTTTTGTACAATGAAACAATTATTTATTTTTTTTATGGTTTTATTTATGCTATCATGTTCTAGACAAGAAGCACCAGTATCCAAGACAACTTTACAAATTGGAAACCATACAATTGAAATTGAAATCGCAGACACAAAAGAAAAACAAATCACTGGGCTTATGTATCGAAAAAGCATACCAGAAAATTTTGGAATGCTTTTTATTTACGAAAAACCCGATTATCTCTCTTTTTGGATGAAAAATACACATATACCTTTGTCAATAGCATTTATAGATGCAGATGGAATTTTACGTGAAATTATAGATATGGAAAAATATGATGGCAGACCAGATTACTTACTTCCTCACTATACTTCAAAATACAAAGTTCCTTATGCTTTAGAAATGCGTCAAGGTTGGTTTTTATCTAGAAACATACAACCTGGAATTAAAATTGAAATTCCAATCAACAGAAAATAACGGCAAAATCTATGAAAAAATGTCTATCTTGTTTTCGAAAATCTGCCCCACATTCCACGGAATGTTGCCAATGCGGGAAAGCCACAGAATTAGAATTTATAGCAGATATAGCACCAGAACCGCATATATTGCTTGATAAATTAAGAAATACACCTAATTTATCAAGATTAGATTTATTTGATCTTTATAAACATGATGCTATAAAAGTTTATCTAGATGATATAGACGATGAAGAATCAGGCGAATTAAGTACTGCAGAGATACCCATTACGGATGAAAAGGATAATGAAGATTTAGCTGCTACCGATGAATTGGCTTCAAATGAGGAAGAATTTCAAACAAATGAAATATCAAATAAATCTATCGAAGATGAAGATTATCTTGATTTAACAGAAGCAGCTATAAAAGAAACTTTAGAAGAAGAAATTCAATTTTTAGATTCCCAAGTAGAGAATTTAGAAAAATCGACATTTGCCAAAAGTGGCATTTTACCATTGCCTGAAGAACAAAGTAGTAATGAAAGTAATGCAAAACCTAAAGCAAAATCGATCTCTTTTAATATTGAAAATGAAACAAAAACTCCTTATAAAATTTTAGGTCTTTGTTCCAATACAGAACCATATCCTTATCTTCAATTTTCCCAACAGAAGACTAGTATTTTCAAAACATTTTTCACGATTATTTTTAGTTTAGTCATTGGTTTTTTTATTGGAATTTTATTTATGCTTTTCTACGGAAATCATATTATGGAAATCATATATGGATAAAGTAATCGTTTTCTTTTTTCTATGTTTATTTTCTTATGTGCATGCCAAAGAAATTTTTTGGTATAATTATCTAGTGCAAGGGAATTCTAGTGGTTATGCTAAAATATCATATGACAAAATTGCATCTCAATACCATAAGCAACAGCAAAAAACGGTTGCCACACAAAATGGTTTGCAAACAGAAACATTGTCAGCAGTTTTAAATGAAATGTATTCTTTAGAATCTGCTTATATTAAAAATAATCCACAAGATTATCTAGTCATTACAGTGGGCGAAAAAATCATTTTTCAAAAACAACAATCCATTCAAACATATCCACAAGATATATGCTACTTAGATATCAATGATTTTTTAAAATCGCTAGTAGCAACAAAGCAAACTGAATATGGTAAATTTTATTTTGGAAAAGTATTGGCTAGCACACAAGATAAATTCATCTCTGCTCGAGCTCGATATATGGGAGAAACAGAAGTACCCGTCTGTTTTCAAATCATTTCATCCCATATATTTAAAGTTACTACAGAAGAACTCAATAATTTTTGGGCTAATGCTCATGTAGATAAAAAAGGAAATTTATTAGGTTATTCTTTAGGCACATTTCAAATGATTATTTCTCCTTCATTATATGTAAAAAGCATTGAAAATAAAATTGCTCCCATGCAAACAACATATATTTTTAATAATGACAACATCAAAAAAATGTATTTGCAATGTGCTGATGATCTTTCTACTACTCTTCCTTCCACTCCTTTTCAAAAAATAAAAGCCAACAATATTATGTTGCTTTCTCCCAAAAAAAATACAACAAAATCTGTAGCATTATCTTCCCTTATAAAGGAATCTGCCTATTTAGCTCCACAAACTTATATTCCAACAAAACATTCTTATATCACAAAACTTGCAAAAAACATTTGCAACAAAGAAACAAATGCACAATATATTTTAAAAAGAATTTTACATTGGACAAAAAATAATCTAGGAGAAAAACAAACAAAAAAAGGGCAAGAATTTGCAAATTTTCTTGGGGCACCACCTGATGTTGCTTCTGTAGCAACAGTTGCACTTTGTAAGGCAAGTGGAATTCCTGCTCGTCTCACTGCAGGGCTGTATTATGAATTAGGATATTGGAAGCCTATTACTTGGGCAGAAGTCTATTTGCAAACATGGCAAATTATTTATCAACACAAAATTAAAAATGGTGCTTGTTTCCTTACATTGAAAAAAAATATGCACTATCATTGGACCACACCACTTCCTACATTGCAACCACAAATAACACATTTTTGGCAAAATAATCAAAAAATACAGATAAATAAACCAGATACATATATTACAATTCAGCAAGAATATGTTTCTGATAAACTACTAGGGATTTGTTTTAATCGTCCCGCAGATTGGGTAGTTCTTCCTAAAAATGCGACGAGTGACTTGCTTGTTTTACGTTCTATCCAAGGGAAAGGCCCTGCTATCTTGCTCAAAACTTTTCAACTTCCTCAATCATTGGAAGAATTATTGTTATCTGTAGGACAAAAAATAGGGATGGGGACGAGTACAGAACTTCTCTGGAAACAAAATAGAAAATTCAAAGGTGGGACAGCATTCGAAATTGCTTTAAAAACTATAAAAAACAACACTATCTATCGAGTTTTTTTAGGAGAATGTCAACAAAGAGGAATCTTAGCACTTCTTATTGTACCACAAAATGAACTTCTTTCAGTAGAAAAAGGATTTCAAACACTCATTAATTCATTAGAACTAGAATAATATTTATTTTTCAAAAAAATGCATACAATCAAGAGGCATGCCAAAAAGGAATTTTAGCATGAAGAAACAAAATACTAGACGTTCTTTGGTTGCGAATTTAACGGGGAGAATCATTACTAAAATTCCAAAATTTTATAAAAAAGAAGAAAAAAAATCTATCTCAAAATTTCAGAAATCTATAAATCAAATTTATAAAAAAATTATAAAAAATAAAATCACTGTTAAAATACAAAAGAACATTATTGATCCATTTCCCAAAACATGGAATCGCATTCCAAATTATGTGGCTCCTGTTTTTTTCTTTTGCATTTACATACTCCTTTGGCATCCAGGATGGGATGCACCAAAAATTCCCCAACAGATCCCATTACCACCTAAACCAAAAACAATCCAAGAAAGAAAAAACATATACTCCAGTAAAGATATAATCATAGAAATTCAAATAAATTCTTCTACCTTAAATTTATATATTAAAAATAAAAAAATACTTTCTTTTTCTATAGATTATTATTTAATACAACAAGATGCATATATAATTCAAGATATACAAGAAATTCATGGTATTATTGTATTACAATCAAAAAATATTTTATGTATCATGAAAAAAAAATCAACCAATACTTCTTTTCAAGGGAGTATTATCAATATAGATGATGATTATTGGGAAATTTTCTTCCCTTATATACATAAATGGAACAATGTCATTATCCATTAAGAAAGTAATAAATATGAGAAATATAGAAAAACTCGCAGAAAAAAAGATGGAAAATATTCTCTTAGATGGAGGATATGTAGAATTTGAGACAATAAAAAGAATCATGACAACAGTACATACAAACGGGATGGAATTCCTTCTTGCATTGTTAGATGAAGGTATTATTGATGAAGAAACTATAGCATATGCATTATGTAATGAATTGCAACTTCCGTTTATCTCTCTAGAAAATTATTATATTTCTCCTGAACTCATGCAAACGATTCCAAAAAATTTAATGGTAAAATATAAATTTGTCCCCATTGAAAGATTTGAAAACGCCTTAAACATCGCTGTGGGTTCTACTTTTACCCGTGAAATGATCAAAGAAATACAAGAGGAAACAAAATCAACCTTATTTATATATATAAGTACTATTTCCAGCTTAAAAAAAGTTATAGATGATAATATTTCTGCTGAAGAAAAAGAAGCTTTGACTATGGACAACATTTTAGAAGAAGCTGCTGCCCAAGTCACAGCTGGATGGGAATCTATTTTTGATGTGGCTGACCGTGCAGTGATGGATGAAATCAAACAAAAAGCAGAAGAATCTTCAGACTTTAATATTAGTGGAAGCATGTCTTCCTATCAAAGTGGGCAATTTAGTGGTTCTTATACAAAAGAATATGAAGACTCTTCTGAACACACACAAATGACAATTAAGAAACTCAATGAACTTGCACAACGTTTGATAGAAGATCCATTAGATAGTGAAGCAGTCAATGATTTTGTGGCTTCAGCTTTGTCTATCGGTGATTTAGAAGCAGCTTTAAATCAAATTCTACAATTTGCAGAAAATCTAGAAAATGCAGATGATGAAGAAGGTGCTATTAATTGCTACCAATATATTTTAGATCTAGACCCAGACAATCAAATTGCGCAAGAATATCTTGCTAATCATGGTTTATAAGAAATAAAACAATGAAAAAATTTTTCTATGGCACATTTCAACCTTATTTAGAAAATGAATTGACTCGCATCTTATGTCAACAAAAAGATATTTGGGCATCTACATATCTTATTGTCTATACAAAACATATGAAACAACATCTTTTGCAAAAAATTTTAAAAAATCATCTTTATTTTAATCTACATATATATACATTTTCTGAATTTGCTACAAAAATTTGTCAAGAAATTTTACAACCGCATCATTTTTCTATTAGTTCTATTTTAGCAAAATATATTTTGTTACATATCAGTCAAAATACTATCCAAGAAAATAATTATTTAGGCAAAGCCAAATCTATGAAAGGCTTTGCAAATACATTGAGTAATTTTATCCAAGAACTGCAAATCAATGACATTTCTGTTGATGAATTTCAAGAATTTAGTCAACAAACCCAGAAATGTCTGCACCAAGAATTATCATGGATATACCAAAAATACTATTCTTTTAAACAAAATAAAAGACTCTTAGATGAACAAGATTTTATTCAATATGCTTCTATCCTTGTAAAAAAACAGGAAAGACACCAACCTGCAACTCTTATTTTATATGGATTTCCTGAACTAACACCTATAGAAAAAAAATTTTTACAAAATTATCCTAGCGACAATATTTTTTTATTCATTCCTTATTATTACAATCCTATTTATAGTATAGTTTCTCCATTGATTTATTGGTTGCAATCGCAACAATTTCAAGAAGAACGAAATTACTCTACACCACAAGATAGAACTGTGGAATTGCAATTCACTTTAGAAAATCTTTTCCAACCACCAAAACAAGAACCACCTATGACCCTATCTTCGATTCAAACATTTACAACAACAAATAAACAACAAGAAATTGAAGAGATTACAAAACATATTATTACACTACAAAAGCAAAATATAGATTTATCTGACATTACAGTTATTGAAGAAAATTTGGAAAAATACCATTTACATTGGCGTGATATTTTTCAAAAAGCACAACTTCCTTTTTATACACCAATTTTATATTTAAATACAACTCCTGAAGCTGAACTTTTTTTAACAATATTACAACTAAGTCGAACAAAAACGCCTTGGAAGCTCATAAAGACAATTTTGCAATCTGAAGCATTGAAAAAAAAATCAGCAGAACCTGACTATGATGTTACAGATTGGGATTATTTAGCTACATACTATCAATGGAACAAAAAAAGTACTATCTCTGAACTACTAGATAGCCTAAGTATGATTCAGACACAATTGTTAGAACAAAAAAATGTGCAACAAACAGAGGAAGAGGAAAATCGACAGCATCCTTGGCAACAAAAAAATTACGCTAAGTATTGGTACAATACATTACAAATATTGCAACAAACTTTGCAATATTTTCAATACCAACAAAAAATATGGGAAAATGCAAAAAACTATTATGAATTTTTGCAACATATTATTACTACGTATAATACAATTTGTCTTTTTTCAGCTTTCAAAGAAAAAGTAATCCAAGCTATTCAAGAATTATATATTTATGATACATGCATTACAGAAAAAAATTGGGACATTTTATATCAACTTACACAAGAACTACTGAATCAACCTATAGAAAATGAAAATATTTCACAAAATGCAATTTTTTTAACAGACATGCAACATAATATCGGACAAAATAAATCTTATATATTTTTCACAGGCATGTCTGAAAATCAATTTCCCAATACAAAATCATTTTCACTTCTACTAGCAAAAGAAGATAGGCAAAATTTGAAAAATTTTACCCAAAGTAAAGGAAAATTTCCAATAGAAACGCCTGAAATAAGAGAAAAAAAACAAAAACTATTATTTCATCTTACACTAGCCAATGGTCAAAAAGAAATTTCTCTTTGGCATTCTCTTCTAGATATAGAAACTAATAAAGAACAGCTACCTTCTGTATATTATTTAAATGTACTAGAAACATTATATGGAAAGCCCATTTCCTTAGCGAATTACCCGAAAATACAAAGTCCTAGTAGCCACCAAAAAGAATATGCCCTCACATTATTAGAATATGATTTACGATTAGCAGAAACAATAGACATTAGCAACATTATTCAAAGTACATATCCTATTGCACAAATTTCACAACAAAACCAAGAAATACAACAACAAAATAAAATTACTGAATTTGATGGATATATACAAATTCAAAATTATCCACAAAAACTCCTACAAATAGAAAATCAAAATTGGACTTGCATACAAATTGCAAAATATTTTTCTTGTCCTTATAGATTTTATAATCAATATATTTTAGATATTCAGTCTTTACCTCCACAAAGCAATAAATACAAAATTCCAAGATATAAATATCGCCAACTTTTTTTAAGTCAACTACGAGAACAAGATTCAGATCATATTTTAGAAAAAGATTATTATCCAGAACTCATTCGAGAAATTGCAGAAGAAAGAATCCAAGAATTACAAAAAAAATTACAACCATCTGAAAATATTCACATGATAAGTCCTTTCCCTTATAATATCAAATTTCATACTATACAAATTGAAGGGAAATTAGATGCAATTTATACAACCAACGTTCAATGCAATGGAAATCAATATTATTTTGTATCTAATAGTACGGAAAAAAAAACAACCCCACCAAAAGAAATAAAAAAATACAATTATGCGAAAGATGAAAGATTGCAAGCACAAGTAGAATACCAAGTGCTAAAACAAAACTTCACTTTAGACAATATACAACTTACGTATCATTCTATTCCCGACAATAATCAAATTAAACAAAATTCACTGACAATATTACCAAATTATAGCCAATCTCAATTAGAAATTTTATTACAAGCTTTACATTATGGATTACAAAACGGAATTTTTATACAGCATCCTGATCATCAATGCATAACTTGTCCTTATAATGATATTTGTGGAAATAATAAAGATTTGCAATTTCAACGCAAAAAAAATGATACTAAACTTGAATTTCTTAAAAAATTAAACTTAATATAAAAAATATTCATAAAGTAAGGAATAAGATGGAAGACAACCCAAGAAATGAATATCTTGATCCAGAGTTAGACTATATTTACAATTTAGAAAAACTGAACACCACACATTTTTATTTACAAAATAATTGGCTTTCACAATTGAATCCTCCACGTATACTTGTAACAGGAGCCCATTCTTGGATGGCACATTATATCCTTTACTTACTTACATATTATTCAAATCATCCTAAAATCTTAGGCATAGATACTACCACGAAACCCGAATATTTAACAACTCCCCGCTATCAAAAAGTAGAGTATACTCCACTACAAGATAAATTTAAAGATTTACAAGAAACAATACAAACCTTTCAACCTCATCTTATTTTTCATTGTGATTATATCTGGAATATTCAAGAAAAAAACATTACTAAACTCTATGAAACAAATGTATGGCAAGTAGATTTACTTTGTCAAGCAGCAAAAAAAGCCAATGTACAAAGAATAATTTGTTATACAGACTCTACCATTTACTATCCTCATTCTACGATAGAGACTGTACCAACAACACCTTATTTATCTTTAGGAAAAAGTTTCCGTGATGCAGAAAAAATTACAGAACAATATCATTCTCTAGATGAATTGCAAATTTATCATTTACGCCTTGCTCCTATGTATGGTCCTAATGTTCCCCATGGAATTATGCTTTTAGCACGACTGATTATTGAAGGTCTTCTACTCGGTCCAATAGGAAATATGCCTGAAAAAATTTCTCTTTTACATGCATATGATTTTGCTTTAGCCAGCTATTTTATTGCTTTAGCTCCAGTTATTTCTCATAGAATATTGAATGTTGCAGCACCTAGCCTTCCTTTAAAACAACTTTTAGATACTATTGCAAAAAATACACCTAGAAAAAAAATTCTAGGAATCACAACTAGCATTGCAAATATTTTAAGACTTGGATACCAATCTGAAATCACAATTCCTTCTACTTGGAATCAATGTATAAGCCAATATTCCGAACATTCTACTCGATTACTCAATCAGCTTCGGTTTCATAAACATATTCCTTTGCTACATAAAGATACCAACACATATATCCAAACATTGCCAGAATTCAATACAAAAAAATGGAATGACAATATTGCTTGGCAACCTCAATATAACCAGGACGAGTTGTTACATTCCATCCAATACGCACTTCAACATACATGGAATATGAAAGAAACAATAGAACGACCAGAAATTCATCAAATATATCCTTTGATTGATGAATTAACAAAACTCACAGATTCATTAGAAAATTACACTCCCCAAGAAAATGAAGAACCGCAATTTTTAACAATTCCTTTGTATAATTTTCAAATTGATCGAAAATCTCTTTGGATATTGCTAGATCGCACATGGAATTTTGTAAGAAATTATATTTTTCAAAAAAATAAAGTAAATGCAAACTTAAATTACACAAAAATATTCTCTCATTTTAAACAAAATATCCTTAATATCATACGATATGAAAATGAAAATGCAAAGCGTCGTTACCCTAACAATCCACAAGAACAAAGATATTGGATTAGCAATAGAATCGGAGGAGTAAATCATGCACGAGTGAAAAAATATATTTATATTTTTATATTAGAAGAATTACTACTATCTACATATCAAAAATATAGACAATATCATCCTCTTATACAACTTTTACCAGAAAAAAATTTTGGTATTCTCATTCATAGCGATATTGGAGATATTGCCATCCATCTTATGATCAAAGACAATCAACTCGTTCCTTATTTTGCTCGTACAGAAATAGAATCTATTCCCAAAACATACGATTTTCAAAAAAGATTGCAAGAATACCATAAAATCAACAAATTGCACTTAACTGTGGGATTGGACTTAGATAAATTTTTATACCATTTAACAACACCCAATCCTCTAAAAACAATTTATCAAAACATAGGTAAAGATTATATTTTATCACAATCTCCAGATTATTATAAACTTCTTGGACAAGCTATTAATAAAACAGAAATTACAACATATTTATTCACAAACCAAAATAGAAAAATTCAATTTGGAATTCAATTACAAGATAAAAAGTGGGTGATGATGACTGAGGAATATATTCAAATGATCAATACTTTATATGAAAATATTTCAAATCAAAATCAAGTCATAGATATTATTCAAAAAACAACAAATACTCAAATTACATTTTTTAAAATTCAAACGATTCGAAAATTAATCAGTGGAATTATCACACCAACAAAAATTAAAAAAATTATTATAAAATTGCTGATTCAATCTAAAAAATAATTTAAAATTCATATATTCAAACAATAGAAAAAACTAAATAAAATAAATCAAAAATTCATCCTTAAAATTAGCATATAAAAAAATTATTAGTAATTTGCTGATTCACAAAAAAAGTAGCTATTTTGTATAGCTATTTTTTTATCTAGTTTACTTTCTTCTAAAATAAAAAATATACTTTTTTAAAAAATGTAGAGAATGTAAAAAATCTATTGTTTGAATTGTTAGTTGATTTTTTTTATTAGTATTTGTATAATTTATTTGCAAATGAATTTTTATAAATATCAATTATTAGGAAATACAAATGTCAATAGAAATTCGTGAAGATCAATATCGTTTTTTTAAAGTATTGCTTTCACAATCTGAATATATAGATTTTCAAAAAGCGGTTAATGATGCCAACATTGAACATACTATGGCAATGGGAACTGTCCATTTTGCAATAGAAAAAGGTTGGCTAGAAATACAGGAAATCCCTCGTGATGAATTTGTCCCATCAGAAGATGCTGATGATTTATTATCAGCTGGTTTGCCTGAACGTCGTTTTCTTTCCATCTTACAGGAATTGGGTGAAATTTCTATAAAAGATATGGCAGAGAAGGCAAAAAAACTTAATTTGAAAGTCAATGAAATCATAAAATGGGGAATTTTACGAGGTTGGCTAGAAAAAGAGAAAGTCAAGCTTATTTTAACTGAAGCTGGGAAAAACATTGGCAAAGAAGCCGATTCTGATGAACAAGCCTTACGTTTTGTATTAGAACATAGAAAAAAAGTAAAAGAAGATTTTGAAAAAAAATTGCGTTTTTCACCGTTCTTTTACCTAGATGAATTAGAAAGTAAATTAGAAGGTATAGATATAGAACGTGTGAAAACTTTGTTAAAAAATCGACCAGAATTGGCGAAAATTAAAGAACGAACTGTTAGAAAGATTCGTTTGTCCAATCTTGGTAAACAGGAAATTCCCAAGTTGACTATTGCAAAACCTGAAAAAAATAGTCTTACCAGCGAAGACATTGTTTCTGGGAATTGGCGTAATTTTAATTTACGTGCATATGATGTGACATTGCCAGCAGAAGTTATTTCTCCGAAAAAATGCCATCCTTTACAAAAAATTTTACATGAAACACGACTTGCATTTTTACAGATGGGTTTTGAAGAAACTGTTTCTACTCATGCTGAACTTGGATTTTGGGATTTTGATGCATTATTTCAACCGCAAGACCATCCTTCTCGAGATATGCAAGATACATTTTATTTAAAACGCCCTTGTGCGGGTCAGTTGCCTAAAAAAGAATGGGTTGAAAATGTTCGAAATACTCATGAAAACGGTGGCAATACTGGCTCTGTTGGCTGGGGATATCAATGGTGTCCTGAAGAAGCAAAAAAAATGGTATTGCGCACTCATACAACAGCAAATTCTATTCGTTCTATTGCCAATCATTACAATGAACAAAAAAAATTCTTTTGTGTTGGACGCGTGTTCCGTAATGAAACAATTAGCTTTAAGCACCTACCAGAATTTCATCAAATCGATGGAATTATTATTGATCAACAAGCTTCCTTTAGTTGTTTATTAGGAACATTACAAGCATTTTATAAAGTAATGGGATTTGATAAAATCAAATTTAAACCTGCATTTTTTCCATATACTGAACCATCTGCTGAAGTCTTTGTATGGATGGAAGAAAAAAAATGTTGGATTGAACTTGGTGGTTCTGGTATTTTTCGTCCTGAAGTGACTCAACCTTTTGGCTGTAAAGTTCCAGTCATGGCTTGGGGCTTAGGTTTAGAACGTTTGGCCATGCTTCGTTATGGTGTAAATAATATTCGTGTTCTTTATGGTTCGGATTTAGATTGGTTTCAGGAGGTGCGGTTGTGCCAGTAATTGGAATTTCTGTAAAACAGTTGAATATGCTGTTAGGGAAAACGCTTTCACCAGAAGTATTAGGGGAAACGTTAGAAAAATTAGGATGTGATTTAGAAGATATTGCAAACGCAAAGTTATACCAATGTCCTAAATGTGAAACTTTAGGAGAAAAATTCGAGCATGAAGATCCATTGCGTCGTTGTGGCATTTGTGGGTTTGAAAGTGAATCTTCCTTTGAATGTATCGATGAAGACCAAGTGATTCGTTTAGATCTTTTACCTGCTCGACCTGATTTATTTGACGCAGGAGGTTTATCTCGAGCATTGCGCGGCTATTTGGAAATTGAAACTGGCTTGCCAGAATATTCTGTAGAATCATCTGGAATTACCGTATTTATAGATGAAGCTTTTCAAAATCCAGAAAGTTATCGTCCCTACGTTGTCTGTGCTGTAGTAGAAATGGATAAACCAATCGATTCTATTGTATTACGAACAATTATGAAATTGCAAGAAAATTTGCACTGGGGCATTGGACGTGATAGAAAATTATGTGCAATTGGAGTGCATAACCTTGATTCTATCCAAGCTCCGATTCATTATAAGTTGATAAAACCTGATGAAATTGAATTTTTCCCTTTAGGTTATCCTGAAACAAAAATGACTCCTGCAGACGTATTAAATAAGCATCCTAAAGGGATTGCTTATAAACATTTGATGGAAAATGTCACAGATTATCCTATTTTATTGGATGATAAAGGAATGGTCATGTCTTTTCCACCGATTATTAATGGTGATGCCACTAAATTGCAAATAGGCTCCCAAAGATTATTGATAGACGTTACAGGAATTACACAAAGCGATGTGCAAAAAGCTTTAAAAACATTAGTGACTTCGTTAATAGAACTTGGTGGAACTGTAAAAAGCGTAAAAATAAAAGAAAAAAATAGAGAACAAAACACGCCTGATCTAACACCTGGCTATATTCAAATTGATCGTGTGGCTGCATGTAAATGGTTAGGAATCGACTTATCTCATGAAGATGTAATAAATTATCTACATCGTATGCGTTTTTCTGTAGAACCAATAGAGGGTCAAGAAAATAAATATAAAGTAGGCTACCCTGCTTTTCGTACAGATATAAAACATGAAGTAGATGTGTTTGAAGACTTGGCAATTGCTTATGGTTATTCCAATATGCCTATGCATTTAGTTCCTACTATGAGCATTGGAAAGGAACGCCCAGAAGAAAAAATTGCTAACCTAGGTCGTATGATTATGATTGGACTTGGCTTTGATGAAATTTTTTCATTGATGATCACAAGCCAAGATAACCATTTTACAAAACTCCGAATGCAACCTAAAGAACAACATATTGTATTGCTCAATTCAAAACTTGCAGAATATAATATAGTCAGAACACATTTATTAACTGGTCTATTCGAAGCTTTAGAAAAAAATCATCTAAAACCTGTTCCACAAAAGTTTTTTGAAATTGGCAATGTTATCCTTGTTGGTGGAGATCATGAAACTGGAACTATGGAAGAAAAACGACTTGCTTTTGCTATTATCGGAGAAAATACTGGATATGCACAAGCTCGCTCTGTATTAGATGCCCTTTTATATGAAATGGGACTCGAAGGCACATATGAAGCCATAAACCATGATCTTTGTATTGAAGGTCGGCTGGCTCGCGTCCATCTCTCTAATGGTTTTCGTGGATATTTGGGGGAAGTTCATCCTGATGTATTACTTGCATTTAACTTAAAATATCCTGTTGCCATTGGTGAAATCACCATTGCAAAAGTTTTTTAGTATTTGTACCTCTTGTTTATCATTCTATATTCTATTATGATCAATAAGCAAAAATGTTTCATTTATAGATTCGTTTTTAATTCGTTTTTCTCATGAGCGATTAGGACATATATGAATATTTCTGTGAAATGTAAATGTGGTAAAATATTGCTAATTTCATCTCAATTTGGTGGAAAAAGAGGACGTTGTCCTTTTTGTTCTCGCCTTCTTTTTATACCAGAATATAAGGCAGATATGGAAAATACATTATCTGCCACATGTCCTAACGAAGGTATTTTTATTCTTGGGAAAATCAATGAAACAACGGATGAAGTGGAATTTATGTATGAACCACAGCAGAACACAGTGGAATGTATGCATGAATCACAAAAAAATACAGCGGAATTTATGCATGAACCACAGCAGAACACAGTAGAAAAAATTGAAAAAAATACATCGAAACATATAAAAAAATTTCATCTGATTCTATTTTATTGTATAAGTTTTTATGCAATTTGTTGTACAATATGTTGTTTATATTTTTATTTCTCACTCCCTATACAAATACAAAAGGAAAATTTAAAAAATTTACAAAAACAAGAAGATGTTATCTTACTATCCTATAAAGACATGGTATCTCTCAATAAATTTTTAGAAACAAAAGATGCAGAATTACAACAGTTATTGCAAGAACAACGCTTTGAAGAAATCATCACTCGCCTAACACCCAATATTTTAGAAACATTATCGCAACAACTGTCTTTACATCATCATTCTCTACAAAACATTGATAAATCATTGCAAAAATTAATCAAAACATATTCTGGAATTACACAAAAAGTAAAAGCACAAGAACAACAACGTACAAAGATGGCAGAAATTTTAAAAGATTATCAACAACAATATGAAACATTTATTTTAAAATTTCAAAACTTAATGTATAATAGAAATTATGAAGAAGCACAAAAAAATTTGGAAAAACTTTGGCAACCATTGCATTTTTTAGAACATATTGATTCAGATGAACCATTGTTAGAAGAACTACGCTCTCGTTTAAAAGAAGTGCAATCTATGAAAGCACTTTTACAACTTGCTATTGAAGGTGCCAATGCTGTTCAAGGTCTAACAAAAGCATTTTTTGTTCGAGATGGTCGTGTCATCTTAGGACAATTACAAGAATATTCAAAGACAGGTGATTTTACAATCCATACAGAAAATCAAATTAAAGTACATATTTCTATGAAAGCATTGAGTTCTGAAGATATTGTATACTTTGCAATGAACACAAAAACAGAGCAAAATGTTCATCTCTATGCTGGAATTTTTTATCTGTATGAAAAAAAATATAATTTAGCACAACAATCATTTTCTGAAGCTGTAAAACATGGAGCAGATATACAAGAAATTCAAAAATATATAAAAATTACGCAACAAGCTGCTGTTTCTGAACAACAATCAAAACAAAAATCAAACTGACTTTTTGGAAAGGTAGTCAATCATGGCATGTAATATTAGAGTAACTTGTAGTTGTGGAAAAATATTAAAAGTTCCACCACAATATGCCGGGAAAAAGGGAAGATGTCCTAGTTGTGGAAAAGCATTCCCTATTCCTAGTATTGAGGAAATAAAAGAGAAACAAGAAACCCAAGTTGAAAAACAAGTTCCAGAAGAACCAGAAGAAAGGCATTGTCCAACTTGTGGTGCTTTTATGGCTCCAGGGGAAACAACTTGTGTATCTTGCCATATGGATTTGAATACAGGCGAATGGAATATGGCTGGTGCTAAAGCAACCATCCCATCTACAGTCAGAATGTACAAAATGGGAGCTTTAGGAATCGTAGCACTTTTAATTTTCATGGTTACTTTATTTTTTATTCATAATTTAACAAAACAAAGTATAGAAATTCCTCCTACTTCTGTACCTACCCAAGAGACTGTGGCAGTAGAAACAGAAATAGTAACAGGTACGCCAATGTCCAATGTATGGGCATCCATTTTTGAAAAACCAGCTGAAACACTCCAAGAACTAGATGAAAAAATAAATATTGTAGACCAAGCCATTTCCAAAGGTACTTCCTACCCTGAAATTATGATGCAATATCAAAATCTCATGGCTCAAAAACAAGAATTGCAAGCAAAAGAAGATTATGAAGCTGAAAAAACAGATGATATTTTTAAACAATGGTTATTGATTGAAAAAATATCATATAAATATGCAGACACAAAATTTGTACAAGAAACACTAGCAGAAGAACGGACAAATAATGTTGCCAATATGATCAAGTTATGTCAAGATTATAAAAATGAACACTTACAAGGCAAAAATCCTCAAACTATAGGGGCAACAAATTTTGATTGGCTTGTTCATAATTTGCAATCATTATATCCTGCTGAATTTATCTACGAATTAACAAATCTTGCTCATGGGGATATTGAAAGTTATACTGCGGAAACAACAGAAAGTGGCTTGCCAGAAACTTCTATATCAGATATACCATCAACACAAACAGTAAGTTCTAGCGAATCCTCTAATACTGAATTAGACGAGTTAAAAGATTGGTTAGAAGAATTTTTACCTATATATCGCGAGTATCAAAAAACAAGAAAATTTGCCAATGCATATAATGACATTGCTAGACATTATAAAGCAACCTACAGTCAACAATATGCCAACAACCCTGAAATATCAAGAATTGAGCAACTTCAAGAAGAATCTGATCTTTTAAATAATATTTTTATTACATTACTCAAATCTTTAGAAACACATAAAGATAAAGAAATGACTTTATTTCTAATAGCTCAAAATCCTAAAACAGGCATACTCAAAAACATACAAACAGTACAGACAGAAGATGCTCTTGGTAAATATGAAACTATCGTATTTACTCTCGGTACAGAAAAAATTTATTTCGATCAAATAGCAACACATACTATTGGTAAATTAATTTTAGATCATGAAGACAATAGCAAAGACCTTAAATCTTATCTTTCTCTAGCCTGTTTTTACTATGTAGAAAATGATGCTAGTGCATGTCGTGATATTTGCAATCAAGCATTAAAATTAGGTGTTCCTTTTAATAAAATTGAACCATATCAACAATGGGCAGCTGGTGTATTTCAAGAGAAAAAAGACTTATTAGCTACTCAAACAGCTAGACAAAAAGAGCAAAAACGAAGAGATGAACAAGTCAAAGAAACAGCTCGTATAGGACGTTTACGAAAACGTGCTCGCGAAATGATCTATAAAATGTTAGAAGAATATAAAAATCATAAAGAAATTGCAGTTTTAGATTATTTAGTTAGACTTAAAGAAGAAATTGGTGATCAACCAAACGGTCGTGATGAACTTGTAAAACTCAACTATATTCTTAAACAAGAAGAGGGACATTCGTTAAGTGCCATTGCAGATAATGCCTATAATTATTGCTTAATGTGCAGTGCTGTAGGTAATGCTAGTGGAGTAATAAAATGTCCAGATTGCCAAGGAACTGGCATCATTAAAGAGAAAGATCGATATAGTACTAATGCTGCTGGTGCTATTATAAAAATTGAAGGTCAAAAAAGGTTGTGTAAACGTTGCAATGCCAAAGGTGAAATTCCTTGTCCAAAATGTACAGAAAAACGGCATAATCGAAAATATCAAGTGATTAAGTCTTATTACAACAACTTTTAATATCAACAAAAACTTTCTTTTATATTTAAAAATAATATAAACAAGGCATGATCGCCAGAGATTTAGATATAAACTCTGGCGATCCTATTACATTTCTTCAATAAAGGTAAACACTCTATGAAAAATCAATGGACTGCTAAAGATATTATTAAAGGAAATACATTTTTCTCTACAGGATGTACAGAACCAGCTGCTGTAGCATGGGCTTGTTCTTTAGCATACCGAGCCATCGAGGGTCAACTTTTAGAAGTGCAAGTCACAGTGGATCCTAATGTATATAAAAATGGTCTTTCTGTAGGAATTCCTTATTCAAATGGAAAATATGGATTAGATATAGCTGCTGCTTTAGGATGTGCTGGTGATCCTTCCCATATTTTACAAGTATTAGAAACGATTCCAGAAACAGAAAAATCAAAAATGCTTCAACTCATACAAGATGGCAAAGTCAAAATTGGTTTAAAAGAAAACATAAAACAATTATATGTGGAAGCACAAATTACTACTGATAAAGGTGTTGCCACTGCTACGATTGAAAATGCACATACAAATTTGACAAAGCTTACAGTCAATGGTAAAGAAATAGATCATTCTTGCTATTATAATAAAACTCAAACAAAAGAAAAAAAATTCATTTTTATTAGCGACCAAAAAATAGCTGATATCATTTCTCTTGCTGATGACATTGATGAAGAACTTGCTGATTGGATTATGAAAGGTGCAAATGCAAATATGGCGATTGCTCGCCTAGGTTTAGAAAAAGACTATGGCCTCGGTGTAGGTAGACGATGGTACAATTTAATTCAGCAAGGACTTTTAGGTGATGATGCTGCCAATTACGCTAGTTATATGACAGCAGCAGCTGTTGATGCTAGAATGGCTGGAGCTAATCTACCTGTGATGACAAATTCAGGAAGTGGCAACCAAGGTCTAGGTACTATTATCCCAGTGATGTCTTTTGCAGCATTTAATAAAATCACAGAACAAGATAAAATTATCAAAGCTCTTGCCGTTGCACATATGATTTCTATTTACGTAAAACAACATACAGGCTTACTCTCATGCTTGTGCGGTTGTGCTCATGGAGCTACTGCTGGTGCAGTTGCAGGTATTTTAACATTGGCTGACCACAAAACAGAAGTTATCGAACGAGCTTTGCGTGCTATGATTGCTGATATCACAGGAATAATTTGCGATGGTGGCAAACCAGGATGTGCCCTAAAATTAGCTTTATCTGCAGGTGAAGCAGTTCGAATTGCTTTTTTATGTGTAGCTGGTCTAGAAGCAAGACCTGATGATGGCATTGTTGGAAAAACAGTAGAAGATTCCATTGCCAATGTTGGTAAATTTAGCCGACAATGTGCTCAAATAGCAGACCAAATTATTTTACATATTATGGACGAATATCAAAAAAAGAAATATGATTAAACTTAATAAAAAAATTAGATATATACGATATATTATTATTTTCATTGCGATTTTTTCTTTAGGAAGTATAGTGCAACGATTCCATATTGCATATATTCCAGAAAATCAAGGTTTTCATTTTTCTAGAACTTATGTCTTGCTTGATCAACAATATCAAGCGGGACGTGAGCTACAATTTAGTGATTTTGTACTCTATAAAGATAACCTAGAAATTGAAATAGGAATGATTATACAAAAAGATACAGAAAAAAATACATATTTAATACAACCACCATTCTCTTCTCAAAGTGCTACTTGGCACACTTCAGATAAAATACAGTCACGAATCTTAATGGTTTTATTTAGAAGCAAGTGAATACAACCACCAATTTTCTGTCCATGTGCTACTTGGCACATATCAAATAAAATACAGTCACGAATTTTAATGGTTTTGCTTTAGAAGCAAGTGAATACAATCACCAATTTTTTATCCATGTGCTACTTAGTACATATGAAATAAAATATATTCACGAATTTTAATGATTTTGTTTAGGAGCAATTGATTGAATGCAAAAAAAATCATCGGCATTACAGGTGAAAAAGGCAAAGGAAAAACAAGTTTTGTACACGTATTGAGCTACTTATTAAGCATAAATGGCTACGACACAACAGTATATAATTTCGCTGATTACATCAAACAAGTTGCAAGAGAATGTTTTGGCATCCATGTAGGCACTATACATGGAAAATTGAGCAAAAAAGACCGAGACTTGCTCTGTAAGATTGGAGATGCATTGCGTAGCATTGATCAAAACTGCTTAGTCAACTACGTAGAACGAAAAATACAAAAGACAAATGGATTCATCATCATAGGCGATGTGCGACTCGAACGAGAAGCACAAATGATAAAAAAACATAATGGTATTATCATTCTTATTGAAAGCAAAGTATTTTACAGAAAAGAAGACTATCTAAGAGAACATATAACAGAAAAAGAAATTTCTCAAATACAACCAGACATGAAAATCACTAACAATGGCACTTTCTCAGACCTTGTGACAGAAGGCAAAAAAGTACTCAATTATTTTTATCCAAAAAAACGTTGGCAAAGTTAAATTTTGCAAAAGAAAATCCAAATCAAAATTGGCAAAGTTAAATTTTGCAAAAGAAAATCCAAATAATGGAGAGTAACATGGTTCAATTTCATTTTTTACAAAAAGAAATGACCTACAAAATCTTATATTGTGGTCCACAAGAATCTGGTAAAACAACTATTTTAAAACAATTACATAAAAAATGGCAATGTAGTGGAAATGCACAATTATGTAATATTTCAGCTACTCCTGCCACTCTTGTCTCCATGGATTTTCTTACAGTTGACCTAGGTAAAATTGCTAGTCTACAGACTAGATTAAATATTTTTTCTGTTCCTGGAAATTTACAATTTAATCGCATTCTAAAACATCTACTACAAGACGTAGATGGTATTATCTTTCTTTTAGACAGTACAAAAATACAAGAAAATATAGAATGCATAGAAAATGTACAAAACATACTGCAAGAAAAAAACACCTCACTCTCTGATATTTCTGCTATTATTCAATGGAATAAACAAGATTTACCCAATGCTAACAACTTGCTCACCCTATGTGCACTATTCCCTGATCTTGCCTTACCCACATATTGTAGTAATGCTACCCAAGAAG
This sequence comes from Planctomycetota bacterium, assembly GCA_017993505.1. Taxonomy (GTDB): domain Bacteria; phylum Planctomycetota; class Uabimicrobiia; order Uabimicrobiales; family JABWCH01; genus JAGOMP01. The sequence goes on along the minus strand of JAGOMP010000003.1, from coordinate 78,018 downwards.
AAACATACATACAACCTCTTTATTGTCTTGTCTCAGATATCATTCGAAAAAATTTATTAAGACCACAATATCAGAAAAAATTTAAACAAATCAATAATATTACAGAATTTATTAATAATTCGTCTCTAAAAATTCCTTTATTTAAAGACTTAAAGTTTATAAATCCAATTTCTGCTATAACTCCGCCAGTATCATCTAAAATAGATACATGTACAACTCCTAGTATATGCACAAAACTTCTCCTTCAACAAGATGAGGCCATTACAAAAAAATTCCAGATTGAAGAACAAATTTATAACCATGAAAACTCCACTATTATTGTATTAAAACTTGCAGGAATCCTCAATGCATCGACATCTAATGACTTGAAAAAAGTAATTCAAAATTATTATACACATGAAAATATAAATTTAATTTTAGATATGCAAAACATTACATATATTCATAGTACAAGTTTTGGATTACTCATTGAAATTGGAAATCAAGCCAGCATTTTAGGTAATTCTCTAAATTTAATTAACTTACAGCCGAATTTCAGACGACCATTTGAAGTCATGGGCTTAGATAAATCTATGACAATCTGGAAACCATGTGAAAAAATTACAGAATATTATAATATGCTATTCGAATCACAAAAAAATAGTAATGATGACCAACAAAAAACAACATCCCGCCTCATCCCTCTAAACTATACACAAACTCAAAATATGCAATTGATCAACGTCCTAGTCAATATAAAACAAAATATATTTTTAAGTTATGCTATTGAAAACGAAGACATTGCAAAAAAAATGGAGGCAGACCTTAATAAAAAACAATATAGTGTATGGTATCATCAAAATCGTGCTGAGCATTACGATCCTTCTTCAACCGAATACCAACGGTTTATCCTAGATACAAAAATTGTATTACTTCTATGGACAAAAGAAGCTATGCAATCCTCCATTGTCCAGCAAGAATGGGAAACTTCCTTTGCATTTGGGAAAGTCATCATTCCTATTGGTGATCCAGATCTGTCTCTTCCTATCCCTCTTCAAACTTTATCCATCATGGACATTCAAAATTATGAAACAGTCCTTGATAAAATTTGTGAAGCCATTGATAATACACAAGACGCTCTCATTCCACATCATCATTTTTTGCCACAAAATTCCTATATTCCAAGTAATGTTCAGCATCATTGTAAAGAACGAGATATAGAATTGCTCACCCTTTATCATCATATTCGCAAAAATAAAATCGTTATTTTAACACAAGATCCAAAATATGAAGAACTAGAAGGAGTTGGGAAAACAACACTTGCACTTGAATTTGCTCATCGATTTAGTTATGCATTTCCAGATGGAATTTTATGGTTATACAATACAAATAAATGGCATTATGAAATTCAAAAAATAGTATATGAACTGAATATATACAATGAATCGCCAGAATACAACTTAACGTTGGACAGTATTATTAAATTTCAACAATATATCCACCAACATCCCAATATCCTTTTAATCATTGATAACTTAACAGATCCAAATATATTGCACAAAGAACTTTTTCCAAATTTTACTTTAGCAAAACTCCATTGCAAAATTCTATGCACTAGCCCCAAATACTATGAACACTCTGATGTTATCAATTATCAACTCAATAATTTTTCCACACAATCTGCTTTGAAAATACTTATTGGCAACTCACCTGCTATAACAGCACAAGAAACACAAGCAGCAAAACAAATTTGCCAATTCATCCATGGACATGCTCTCTCTTTACATTTAATCCAAGCAGAAAAAAAATTTAATACTGATTTAACATATACAGAATACTATCAATACCTACTTCAAGAAAAAGAAAAACAAGAACAAAAAGAAATAAAAGAAAAATCTAAAGACTCTCCCATATGGCAACAACATTTTCATACAATTAGCATCATCTTAAATAGATGGAAAATGTATGTAAGTAATGATTTCACATGGGGAATGAGCATGATTGCTAGCTTATTTCCATTGGGAGAAATACATACTATAAAAAAATTGCAACTATTTACAGATATACATACAGAAACAGAAAACATTGCATTCTCTGAAATAGACCCTACTATCCTCTTTCAAACAGAAATATGGGAAAAATGCGATCATCATACATTTCGTCTCCCTAAACTTGTCTATAAATACATACATCAAACCACAACACAAGAAGAATTCGATAACATAAAACAAACTGCAGTGAATTCTCTTGTAAACGCATTCTTAACATTCATTCAATTAGAAAAAATATACGAACTCAGAGGATATCAAGAACTTAAATCCATCATTGATTTTGCAATCCAACTTCAACAAGATCATCCCTATCTACAAATATTGCAAACTGCACTAGAACAAGAAAAAAAAGCACTCTCTTTACAACAATACATGCCCAATTACTTCATACAACAACTCTACCAACGTCTATTTCAACAAACAGACATATCAGATAAATACCTACAATCATTACAACAATCTCTCCGCCATTGCCTGTGGCAAAAAGGTTCTCTATGGCTCAAAAGAATCAATGCTAATACATATAATCCAAAACCACTCTCGGTTATACAAAATGCAATATTTATACAAAATGCAAAATACGCCATCATAGATAATAACAACAAATTACAGCTTTATGATACAAATACAGGGAGCATTCAAGAAAAAAACATACTACCATTGGGATACGTCAACTTTCTACAAATAGACAATAAAGACAACAATCTATATTTTATTCAAAACAATCAACTCAAACAATGTAAATTAGACATAGACACAAAAATTTTACAAACATTTCTTACCCAAGTCACAAACTTAGTAATTTCTTCACAAAACCAAGCCACACAATCTAATATAGACATAAAAACTTTACAAACATTTCTTACACAAGTCACAAACTTAGTAATTTCTCCACAAAGCACTTATCTATCATATACCACACAATGCAATCACATCTATCTATACAACGTAAAAACACAAGCCCAAGAAACATACCAAGGACATATAGCACAAGTCAAAGTATTGGCAATCACGCATGATGAAAAAAATATTATCAGTACCTGTCAAGATCACAACATCATCCTTTGGGATATCTCCTCACATAGCATGCAAAAACAGACTATCTGCCATCCTGATTCTATTGTTGTTGTTACTATTTCTCCTGATGACAATATATTCATCACTGGCAGTAAACAAGGCAATATTCGCATCTGGGATTTACAAACATTGCAACTTATTCAAACTATCCACGCACACACAAACAACATCACAAACTTATTATTCACTCCTGACAATCAATACATTATTTCAACATCCAATAATCATATTCGAGTATGGAACTTACAACATGGTACATTGCTACAAACATATACTACCGAATCAAACATCATTGCAGCATCATCCTCTATTGCAGTTAAAGATAACATACTCCACATATTAGATGAATCTGCTAACTACTATAAACTTAAAATCATTGCCATTTCCTAATAAATACATAATTGAAAAACAAATAACGAGTTTATTTTATACAATAAATTAAACATTTTTGGGAAAAAGTCATGAATCTACCAGAAACTATAAAACTCACAATTATCATAGTACTTGCTTCTGCCATTGCTATTCTATTGACTACATTGCAAACAAAAATTCTATGTCCTTTCATAGATTCATATATAATACAAGGCATTATCATCATTATTACTCACATCATTCTTATAGGATTCACTTTTCAAATAGACTTGGCCATCTATGAAGAACAAGAAGAAACCATACTAGAAGAACTCACAAACCATGAAGATCCTTTAATTTTTCGACTCATACTTTTCGTTGTTCCCACAATTACATACTGCTTTATCAGACAAAAATTCCCATTTTCAACAACATTTGCAATTTCCATTGCCATCACATATCCTATATTTATCATTGCAGATCACATATACTTAATAATTACAGAAGGTCCAGATGCTTTAGAAGGAATTGCTGAAACTTGGAAAAATGCAAATACATACATTTTACTTGCCATTGCTTATGGTATATTTTTTCTAGGATCTATTACTACCACTGACAATAACATACCAATTACAAATACACCTCCGCCTATTGTTCAACAAGAACAAGAAAATAAAACCATCATCAATAAAATATCCGACTTCTTCCATCGCCTAAGTCAAGATATATTTTGATCATATGAAACAAAACACCTATTAAACAATAGCTAAATCATTCCACCTCTAAAACATTAAATAAAACACCTATTAAACAATAGCTAAATCATTCCACCTCTAAAACCAAAATATATTCTAAATTTATTAATAAAAATAAGTATTTAAAATTTTTAAATAAATATCATAAAAAAATAAATTCTAAAAATATCAAAAAATCACTTCAACAATTCAAATGGAGGGGCATATACTCCATGCCTAAACATATGAGCGAAGATATATTTCAAGGATACCGAGGCGATGCCTTGGAAATTTTACAAAAATACAAAGTTCGAGTTTGGGGACAAGCAAAAGTTGAAACAACAAGAGGTACATTTGAGGGTACTATTCTCCCCAGAGCAGAAACTGCAGATGACAAACACATTGTCATGAAAATACAAACAGGCTATAATATCGGTCTTAGCACCAGTACCATTACGAACATGATAGAAATCGGCTATAAAAAAGCCAATTACAAAATTCCAGAACGTCCTTTCCCCGTTAAAGAAGGTCTTCCTAGAGTTAAACTTTTCGGAACTGGGGGAACAATTGCCTCTAGATTAGACTATCGAACAGGAGCAGTCATCCCTGCCTTTTCTCCTGGAGAACTATATGGCTCTGTTCCAGAACTAGCAGATATCTGCAACTTAACTACAGAAAAATTATTTGCAGTATTCAGCGAAAACATGACTCCAGAAGAATATAAAAAACTTGCCATTGCCATTGGTGAAGAAATAAAAAACGGAATAGATGGAATTGTTATTGGACATGGCACAGACACACTTCAACATACTAGTGCTGCCCTCACTTTCATGGTACAAAATCCTCCCATCCCCATAGTACTTGTTGGATCACAACGTTCTTCTGATCGTCCCAGCTCCGATGCTGCATTAAACTTAATGCAAGCTATGCGTACTGCTGCATATTCTGACATTGCAGAAGTAATTGTATGTATGTCAGGAACAACATCTGACGAATACAGACTACTACATAAAGGCACACGAGTTCGCAAAATGCACTCCTCCTATCGATCCACATTTCGTACTATTGGAGACATTCCTCTAGCTATGGTTACAGACAAAGGCTTTAACATACTCAACCATAACTATAAACCAAGGCGTAAAAATGATAGAGAAGTACAAATCCTACCATATTTTGACGATAGAGTATCCATGATTTATTACTATCCAGGCATGAAAGCTGATATTATCGACAACCTCATAGACAAAGGTTACAAAGGTATTGTTTTCGTAGGAACAGGACTAGGACACGTCAACTGTCAACTATTTCCAGCTATCAAACGTGCCAAAGAACACAACATCACCATCTACATGACATTACAAACACTCTGGGGGTACGTCAACATGAACGTATACAATACTGGACGTGATCTCCAAGCTCTTGGAGTTATTCCCCTTGGCAACATGCTTCCCGAAGTCGCCTACATTAAACTCGGCTGGGCTCTTGGTCAAACACAAGATCTTGACAAAGTAAAAGAAATCATGCTCACACCTATCAACGACGAAATTACTGACCGTGAACCATGCAATGCCTATCTTCTTTATCAAGGTGAAATTCCTGAAATCGAAAAATTCCTTCACCAAGTATATCACTAAAATATTACTTCCAATATTCCTCCTTACTTTTTTTTCTCAATATTTTTCCCCAGAATAACTCTGAAATAACTCTGGGGAAAATATGCTTTGGGGAAAAACGCATACGAATTCATGCAAATTTGCTCTGGGGAAGTAAATTTGCTCGGAGGAAGGTAAAACAAATTTGCTCTGGGGAGGAAAATTTGCTCGGGGGAAGTAAATTTGCTCGGGGGAAGGTAAAACAAATTTGCTCTGGGGAAGTATTTGTTGCTCTGGGGAAGGTAAAGTTGCCCTGGATTTGATATTGCAAATTTTGAATCATATTGTGAATCGATAGCTATCGATTCCTTTCGCCTTGATGCAGATTACCTAATTTTTAGTTATCATATTGATGACTATGGTTATATAGAAATAAAAAATATCTGGTTAAAGAAAATTTGGGAAATAGCAGGTACATCTTCACGCTATCCTTTAAAAACACAAGTTAAAAGAAATGTAATTTATAATATTAGACTTAATACAGCTTTTCAATATGGAAGGAAATCAACCTTTGATACAAAAGAAAATTTTTTAGAAGCTTTATATTTAACATTAGAGAGTTATCGCGGATCAGATCATGCTAAACAATGGCTAAAAAATGCTAATGATAATATTCAAAGTATGTTACTTAAACGCATAAGATATTGATAAAATAAAACCGACAATTCTTGATAATACATTCTTGGTTTTATACTAACTTTCACGTATCAGTACTTTCTTTTGTTTTAAATAGAGCATAGATCACGTTTTTTGAAATTTCTTTTATTACTGGTACACAGACAGTATTTCCTAGTAAATCAAAAGCATCACTTTTCTTTAAAAAGCTGAGTGAATAATCTTCAGGAAAACCAAATAAACGTAAACCTTCTTTTATGGTTAGTTCACGAATACCACCATTATCAATTACTCCGATCTTAGAAACATCTGTTGCCACTAATGTTGGGGTAACATCATTTGGATCTTGGAAGCTAGAGAATTCAAATGATAGTTTACCAGTAACTATATTATATCCTTTATCTTTTGTAACATCAAATTTTCGTTGATTTCCAATACGTTCTTTTGGGTGTTCTAAAACAAGATATCCCTTTTCAGTTAAATCATCAAGCATCTCTTGTAAATTATCAGAAAAAAAGAATGTACTTATTTGTTTTGTTGTTAATGGCATACCATCCATCCAAGTTATTCCAATTTTATCAGCCCAATGTTTTTTCCTTCTTTCTCGCAATAACTTACTTAATAATGCCTTTTGACAATCAGTAACCTCTCCTTTGAGTTCTATATCCCAAGAATGAATATTATTCTTGCCACCACGTGTATCTTTTATAGTTTTACCAAATAAATCCTCTAGTTTAAAGTGACTTAAAACTTGTGAAGTAAAAAAAGAGTTGACAGTTTTTTTACCATATTCTTGAATATCTTGAAAAGATGAAAAAGTATATTCAAAGTTATCTAAGGGAACATAAGAAGTAAATGTGCCAACAATATATACTCGATTTCGAAATTGAGCCAATCCAAAATTTTGACCATTTAATAAAGCATAGTTGACGTTATAGCCTAAATTTTTTAATGAATCTAATATAATTTTTAAAGTTCTGCCCTTATCATGTGTGATTAAACCCTCAACATTCTCAAGAATAAATGCAGAAGGAAGTTTTTCCTTTAAAATTCTTTCTATATCGAAAAATAAAGTTCCTCGTGTATCGTAAAAACCTAATCGTTTACCAGCACTACTAAAAGCTTGACAAGGAAATCCAGCAAGTAAGATATCAAAGTCCGGTATATCTTTAGCAACTATTTTTGTAATATCTATAGCACAATGATCTTCTTTGAAATAGGTATTATAAGCTGATAAAGCATGCTCTTTTATTTCTGAACTGAAGACACATTTCCCTTGTAAACCAAATTCTTTTAATGCTTGTTCTAGACCTATTCTTAAACCACCTAAACCAGAAAAAAGGTCTATATATTTTAATATTTTTTTTGTCTTAATATTTTTTAAATCTTCTTCAGTTAAGTTTCTACAAGTATTGGACATTGAATCTTCCTGAAAAAAATTCATTTGTCGATCAATACTTGGAGCTAAATATATACTTTTAGGCATTTTTTTTTGATAATTCAGTACAGATTTTCTTCTTGCTTCTGTTTTCTTTCCTCCGTTCATATGAACTCCTCCTTGTATAATTATATTACAATATTTAAACTTAAATGTCTACATTGATCCATCAAGTTTCATTTTTTATAGTCAACTATTCTGGGAAGAAATTCGTTGTGAAAATTGCTCTGGAAAGTTGTTCTGGGAAGGCAAATTTGCTCTGGGGGAGTTGCTCTGGGGTGCTAGGGAGATTCTCGGGGGTGGGAAAATTAAATTGCCCCAGAGTAAACTGGGGCTATGAGGTGATTTTATTTTGTCTCTTGTTTTGAAGAGAGTTGATTTTGTGTTAGAAGGTATTGTCGTAGTACGATACTCGAAAGCCAATGTGGTAGTTGTATTTTACATGATAGGAACGTGCTGCTGATGTAGAAAAGAGGCTTGGAAAGTTGAAACTGCCGCCTCTTATAGTATGAGCTAAGGGATTTATGATTTCTTTTGATTCATGGTAGTTGATTTTCCAAATGTCTTCGCACCATTCCCATATATTTCCATGCATGTCATAGAGTCCAAATGCATTAGGTTTTTTAAGTCCGACTTCTTGGATTTGTTTGTTAGAGTTGCTTTTTACCCAAGCGTAGTCTGTGAGATCTGCCATGTTGTCTCCAAATGACCAACGAGTGGTGCTACCTGCTCGACAAGCGTATTCCCATTGAATTTCATTAGGAAGTTGTAAGCCAGTTTTTTTACAAAATTCTATGCATTGATCCCAAGAAATTTGAACTATGGGAGCATGAGGTGTTGTTATTTTTGTATCTTTCATAACATTTTCCCATTGTTCTTCTGTACAAGGATATTTTGCCATTAAATAAGATTTTGTGATGCTTCCTTTTCTTACAGGTTTGGAAAATTTGGAATCATTGCTTCCCATATAAAAATCGCCTTTTGGAATAAGGCTGAATTCAATATTGGTAGCTGTATGTAGATATTCTTCAATTGTGTATGTTTGTTTCCCACATGTATATTGTTTTTTACGTAAGAATTGGAATCCAATAGGATTTACAGATTGTTCTGGAGAAATTTTTTGATTGATAGTGTGGTTATTACATTGTCTGTCAATGTTTTCCGCATTCATGAATTTTTCAACTATGAATTTATCAGCGATGTTGTAGTGATCAGAGTGAGACTTGGTGAGTTTTTTTCTTTTTTTGTTCATAGTTTTCCCTTTTTATATTTTTTATGAAATGTATAAGTAAAAATATAAAATGGTTGCTGTATTTCTTGTTGATGGTTGAAGATTTCCGCCTCCATAATTTTTCAACTATGATTTTTTAGAGATAATAATGAAAATAAATTTATTTACATAGTTATTTTTGAGAAAATTTTTTCACTATGATCAGCGTTGAAAATAAATTTATTTATGTAGTTATTTTTAAGAAAATTCTGCAATGATGTTTTTAAATTTTTGAATTGTTTCTTTGTAGTTAGATGTGTTAAAAATAGCAGAACCAGCAACTAAGATGTTTACATCAGCTTGAATAGCTAATGGAGCAGTTTGTAAGTTGATTCCGCCATCCATGCTAATGAGGATATTTTTATTTTGTTGGCGTATGGCTTTTGATTTTTCTAAAGCTTGTTGTTGAAATTCTTGTCCACCAAATCCAGGTTCTACGGACATGATAAGAACTAGGTCTAGATCTGATAAGTAAGGGAAAATTTCTTGTACTGGTGTGTTTGGTTTTATGGAAATTCCAGCTTTTCGATTAGATTCGTGAATTTTTTGAATGAGTTGTCTTGGATTTTGAGTTGTTTCTAAATGAAAGGTAATCCAATCGCTTCCTGCTTGTATAAAATCAGATATGTATTTTTCTGGATTAGAGATCATGAGATGTACATCTAATGGAAGTGGTGTGATTTTTCTTAAGGATTGAATAACACAAGGACCAATAGTAATATTTGGTACAAAATGACCGTCCATAACGTCTATATGGATTATATCTGCACCAGCTTGAGCTACTAATTGAATTTCTTCCCCTAATTTTGCAAAATCAGCAGATAAAATAGAGGGGGCAATATATATAGAATTCATTTTTTTTTCACCTGATATTTGTTGATCTTCGTTGATCTTTATTATGGATGATTTTTCATATTGCATGTATATTTAATAGGTTTTATGAAAAATTTTAATGGATGATTTTATCATAGATATATTTGTTTTATAAGTCAATAAGAAAATGGGGAACTTATTTTCTTTTGTAGATAAAATGATATTATTATTATTGTATTTGTTTTTGAATAATATAAATTTGTTATTGAGAGTTTCTTGAATTTGTTGTATATTCTATATGTATTATAATATTTGATTATATATTCTATATGTATTATAGTATTTCATAATTCAATGAATTATAATCTTTCATGGTGTAATTCCATAGAGTATTTCATGCTTTAATTCCATAGAGTATAGTATGTAATATTCTATGATTCAATATAGTATGCGAGAAGTAATTTTGAAAGGTCTTAGTATGCAAAAATATGATTATGACGTTATTATTTTGGGAGGCGGTCCAGCAGGATATGTAGGAGCTATCCGAGCTTCTCAATTGGGTTTGAAATGTGTAGTTGTAGAACAAGATAAATTAGGTGGTGTTTGCTTAAATCTAGGCTGTATTCCTTCAAAATCTTTAATTTATCAAAGTAGTTGTTTTATGAATTTGAAGTTATGTGAAAGTTGGGGTGTAACTGTAGATCGCACTGGCTTTGATTATAGTAAGGTGCAGAAAAAATCACGTCAAGTTGCTGATCGTTTATCTAAAGGCATTCAATTTTTGATGAAAAAAAATAATATTGAAGTGATTTATGCAAAAGGTAAAGTGCAAGACCCACATTCTGTTTCTTTATCTGATGGTCGTGTTATATCGTCTCGATTTATTTTGTTAGCTACTGGTTCACGTCCAAAATCTTTACCAACATTTCCTGTTGATGAAACGCATATTTTATCTTCCAATGGTTTTTTAATGATGGATAAGTTGCCTAAAAGTATATTAATTTTAGGTGCTGGTGCTATTGGCATTGAATTTGCCCATGTCATGAATGCTTTTGGTATAGAAGTTCATATTGCAGAAGCAATGGATCATATTTTGCCTTTGGAAGATGAAGATGTTGCTGAAGTTTTGGCCAAGAGTTTTCAAAAACGTAGAATTAAGATGTACACTAGTACATTTGCACAAACTTGCCATATAAAAGAAGATGCTATTTCTATTGATTTTAAAGGGAAAGACGGGAAAGAGTTTTCTTTAGACGTAGAAAAAGTGCTAGTTGGTGTAGGTCGTACTCCCAATACTGATGAACTTGGATTAGAAAATGTCAATATTCAATTAGATCGTGGATTTATTCCTGTTCGTGATTCTTATCGAACGAGTGTAGATAGTATTTTTGCTGTAGGTGACATTGTAGCAACGCCTTTATTAGCTCATGTTGCATCTAAAGAAGCAGAACTTGCTGTGGAATGTATGGCATCTGGCAAATCTGAATCTATTGTTGATATAAATACAATACCTTCAGCTGTATATTGTGAGCCACAAATTGGTAGTTTTGGAATGAAAGAAAAGATGTTGCAAGAAAAAAATATTTCATATGAAAAAGCTGTCTTTTCTTATAGAGGTGTTGGCAAATCTATAGCCATTGATCAAAGTGATGGTTTTGTAAAAATATTGTATGTGCCAGATACTAAAGAAATTTTAGGTGCATCGATTGTTGGTGCTGAAGCTACAGAATTGATTCATGAAATTTTATTGGCCAAGGTTGCCAAAATTTCCCCAGAGGAAGTGGCTCGCATGATCCACGCTCATCCTACATTATCTGAAGCTGTGATGGAAGGAATGCGCCAAGTTGAGGGTTGGGCAATCCATGGTTAAGACAGGGATTGCTCTAGAAAAATACCCAGGGGAATTTGCTTGTTGTTATCAGAATTGTTTATTTAGGAGAATGAGTTATGGAAAGAACCAATGTTTGGTTGCAATCAGGCCTACCAGCTATGGTTAAGGGAATCCGCTTGATTCCACAGCAACATCCTCGTTATAAAAATTTGGCGTATGTGATCGATGGTCAACAAGGAAAATGTTTATTTTTAAATCAACCTGGTACGCAAAGAACTTGGGTTATTAAAAAATTTAATCCAGAAATGACATTAGATAGGCCTTATTTATCAGCAATTAGAGCTTTGGTTCCTAATGAACCATCTTGTATTGCAGCGTCTAAACGCTATCTTGTTGCCAGTGCAGATATTAAAAATGAAGAAGGATTGTACTATAGTAATGAACTAGCAACTTTGTTAGATAATTCTATTTTAATGCCAGAAGTGAAAGGAGAAACTTGGAAAAATATAAGCCAATCTATTCGTTCTGGTAAGTATGAGTTTTCATTAGGAAAACGAGTTGCCTTTGCCAAAAGTCTAGTAGCAACAGTTATAGCTTTAGAAAAGAATGGTTGTGTACACAGAGAATTATGTTCTGATAATCTTATTTTAAATTTTGATGATAATATAGTGTATTTAATTGACTGGGATAGTATGTACAATGGTTCATTGTATTTTCAAAAATCCCTTCCTGCTGGTGCAGAAGGCTATATTGCACCTTGGGTTGTGGATGAGACTGGGCGTTATGATGCAAGAAAAACATGGAATGCAAAAGGCGACCGTTTTTCTTTAGCCATTGTTATTGCTGAATTTTTGTTAGTAGATAAACAATCTCCTCGCTATTATAATGGTGCTTTGTTTTCGCAAGAAATTTTGCAAAATCCAAAACAGTTGACAGTACAAAGATATACAGAACAATTGAATAAAATGTCTGAAAGTGTAGGAGATTTATTTAAACAAACGTTGTTTGCAGGTTCATTTGAAACTTGTCCTGAGCCATATAGATGGATTCGTGCATTAGAAAGCATACAAGTATCAGATGAAGAAAAAAAAGAGGCTGAGGCAATAGAAATAGAAAATATTGATGTAAAGAAAGATGCTTTGCATGAAACAGGTCACCACGATACTTTTTGGCTTTTCTTATTTTTAATTGGACTTCCTTTAGTTTTAGGATTAATTTATTGGGGGCAAGAAAGTGAATGGTTTAACAGTAGCTCAACTACAGTAAATATGTCAGATGATTGGTTCAAGAAAGTTGAAAAAATGAATGCTGAATCTGCACAACCGAGAGAAAATGTAGTTCGTGCTGTTACGCAAGAAGAGTTAAAAGAAAATCCTATGCCTGATACAAGGAAAAATTATATTAATGATTATAGGCCAGCGGAACAAACTACAGAACAAAGACTCGCTGTACAAGCAAGAATGCCCGAACGATATTCTATAACTATTGAATATCCTGATATAGATTTGAAAATGAAGTTAGATAATAAGGATATTCCTTTAGATGCAAGAAATTCTGCAGTCGTAGAAGTAACACCAGGATATCATGAAGTTCATTTATTTTTTACAAGTATCAATGAAAATTTTGAGCGTGATGAAGCCGTATCTTTTAGTAGTAAAATTATGTTTGATCAAAAACGAGACATAAAACTTCGAATTAATAGGAAGGATAAGACATGGAGAGAAGTATTTCAATAGTTTTTCTAGTACTATGTATGGTTTGTTTTGTATTTATGGGTTGTTCATCGTCTGAGAAACAAGATCCAGAAATAACAACTAGTGAAGTAATGACTGTGACTCCAGCAGCTGATTTACATGAAGATTTTGCATTTACTACAGAATATGATTGGTTGTATGCTCAAGCAGCTGACATTGATATTCATTATGTAGAGATTGGTGCTCGTGCTGCTAAGTTGTTAGAAACTGCCATACCAAAAAATGCATTAGAAAATCAACAATTTAGCAATGTTGCTTTAATTGCTGCAATGGCTTTTTATTTTGCAGATAATCCAGTCAGTGGAAGTGATTATGCTACTCGAGCTTATCAATATCGTGATGATCAAATTCTTACTATGCATCCTCAATGGAATAATAAACGTTGGATAGAGATGAAAGGAGTTGCTTCCACTAAAAAGATGATGCTTGCCAAAGATACTATTATTGGATTAAGAAATTCTGGTGCTGATTTTTTTCAAAAAGGAAATGTAGCTTATTTGGCAAAAGGTGATTTTGCAAATGGCTTGGATGCTTATCAAAATGCACTTTCTCGTGGTTTAGCAAGTAATACAGATCGCCTACAATGTTATATTCGTCTAGCTGGTTGTTTATATAAAGCTGGTAGAGAAGAGGAAGCTGAAGAGATTTTTTTAAATGCTTGGTTACATGATCCTGATATGAAACTTCAAGGTGATAGAGATACGCAGAATTTTTTAAATTCTTTAAAATTAAAATACCAAGGGAAATAGATGCAAAATCGATTTTTATTACTTGATCGAGATGGTGTTTTGATTGATAATGATTGTTATTATGTAACTGCCATCCAACAAGTTCGTCTATTGGATGGCGTTCAAAATGCTATACAACGACTGAAAGAATTTCATTATAAACTTTGTGTGGTGAGTAACCAAGGTGGTATTTCTAAAGGTTTATATACAAAAAAAACAGTGGATGAAATTCACGTGTATTTAGAAAATCTTTTAGATATGCAAGGGAATATTTTTTGGTATTATTGTCCTCACCATGACAAAGATTTTTGCAATTGTAGAAAGCCTAAAGCAGGATTATTGCAACAAGCTATCTCTGATTTTTCTATTCCTACAGAAGATTTATGGATGGTAGGAGATAGCAAAATTGATATTCTTGCAGGAAAAAAAGTAAATTGTAAAACAGCTTTAGTTCAAACTGGCAATGGACTAAAGCAAATTTTTTCAACTTGGGAAAAACCAGACAAAATTTTTCAAGATTTTGCTACTTTTGTTGACTTTTTACTTGAAACACATGAAAAATAAAGTTTGTAAGAAGCTTGATACTCGTATTGATTTGTTATTTGCAACACATACAAAATAAAGTTTGTAAGAAGCTTACTACTTTTTTGATTTTTTACTTTCAATGATTAAAATAAAATTTTTAAGAAGTTTGAGACTAGTGGAATTTGTTACTTGCAATATCTTCAAAATAATACATATACAAGAGAAAGATAGATTATGGGAACGTATTTTCAAAATGTAAGTGATATTGTGTATATGCCTTGGAAAGAAGCCAAAGATTTTATGAAACAGGCTTTTATTAAAGTTGATGTTCCTGAGGAAGATGCGGAAATTTGTGCTAATGTTTTGATTGAGGCTGATTTGTGTGGCATTGAATCGCATGGAATACAACGTTTAAAGATGTATATTGATAGGATTAAAAATAAAACGCAATTGCCAACTACAAATTATACAGTTGTTAAAGATCAAGAGAGTGCTACTGTTTTAGATGCACAAAATGGTATGGGACAAGTTATTTCTTACCATGCCATGAATCGTACGATTGAAAAGGCAAGAAAATATGGTTCTGCTGTAACTGTAGTACGAAATAGCAATCATTTTGGAATTGCTGGTTATTATAGTTGTATGGCAGCTAAAGAAAACATGATTGGCATTGCATTGACAAATGCTCGTCCTTCAGTAGCTCCTACTTTTGGAATTGAACCTATGTTAGGAACAAATCCTATTTCATGTGCTATTCCTTCGAATTTAGAATATCCCTTTTCACTAGATATGGCAACATCGATTATTCAAAGAGGGAGAGTTGAAGTTTTAGCAAAGTTGAATAAACCTACTCCAGAAGGTCTTGTGATTAATCAAAAAGGTGAAGCACCTTCTCAAGATTCAAATGTAATTTTACAAGATTTAGTAAATAAAACTGCTGCACTTCTTCCTCTGGGTGGATTAGGAGAAAGTACTAGTGGTCATAAAGGGTATGGGCTTGCTACCATGGTAGAAATATTGAGCACTGCTTTATGTGATGCAAATTATTTACGACAAACAAGTGGTGTGAAAGATGGTAAGAATATCCCTTTAGGAATTGGTCATTTTTTTATGGCTATTGATATGGCACATTTTTTACCTATGGAAGTAAGTAAGGCAATTGTTACAAATATTATGACTACTTTAAAAGAATCAAAACATGCACCAGGGCAAGAAAATATTTATATTGCTGGTGAAAAAGAATATTTGATGAAACAAAAGCGAATGGAGCAAGGTATCCCTTTGTACCCAGCCTTGCAAAACATGATTAAAGAACTATCGTAATATTATTGTAAGTGAGTAAGTTGTATGAGGCGTCGTTTAAAACTTTGTTTGCGGTGCATAGGAATTTTTTTAGCTGTTGTATTTTTGTTTTTGATAGTGGCTGGGCTGTATTTTTTAAATGAATCTCGTATAGAGCGACTTCTTCATAAAGAATTTTCTAATGTGTTTTCTACTCGCTACCATGTGCCTCGGATAGAGTTATCTTTATGGAATCGAAAAGTTGTTTTACGACATGCATTGTTATTTGATAAAAAAAATCAAGTTTTACTAGAAATTGATAAAATTTCTGTGGCTTTAGAAAAATTTTTTTTACCAAAAATTTCTAGTATTTCTATACAAGGAATGCGTGCAAGATTTATTTATGAAGACAATGCGTTTAATCTTGATGTTTTTAAGCCAATACAAAACACCCTTGTCCAAGATAAAAAACTTAAATTCCAAGAAATTTTCAAACATTGTGAACAATTTTTAAGCAAATCATTTTATTTTACATTACAGAATTCTAAAGTTTCTTTACATGCACCTGATTTTATGAAACATGACATGAGCGTAGACAAAATACATTTTTCTATGCAACGTCAACAAAAAAATTACGAGTTAGATTTACAATATCATTGCAATATTTTGGGGCCTATGGAATTCCAAGGTACGTATCATTTAGATGATGGTTTATATATTCAAGGGAAAAGATCTTTGTATCTTTATTGGGATGATATAGTACGCCAAATATTGCCTCTGAAAGATAGAGTGAAAGTCGCTGGAAAAACTATTATCCAAGACATTCAAATTCAAGGCTTTATCGAAGAATCAGAAGATATATTTTTAAATTGTAATATTGAGCAAGCAAGTTCATCTATTTATATTCCAGAATATTCTTTTTTTATTTCTCAGATTTCTGGTTCTGTTTCTGTACAACAAAATCAATTCCATTCTGCCAAACTCTCTGCTATATGGAATGATGTTAAATTCTATTTAATGAATGTTTTTTTGAGTTTAGATGGCAATTTTTCTTTATTGTGTGGATTTGAAAATTGTATTTTAAAAAAAGAAATGTTAGAAGTATTGCAACATTTTACAGAAACAAAACTTTTAAGTTTATGGGAAAAGTTTCATCCACAAGGTGAACTTCATGGTATTGGTTTTCTTTCTTTTACCCCTCAAACAGGTTGGGATTGGAATACCCAGATTAGTATTGCTAATGGTTTTCTAGAATATGAGCGTTTACAAATTTCTAAACTCAACCTTACTGTTCAAATCAATAATAAGAGCCTTTATATTCAACGTGGAAGTTGGAGATTATTTAATACTACATTTACAGTAAACCCAGGAGCCCGTATTTTATGGGATGGTTTTTTTATAGATGATAGAATTGTAATTGCATTTCATCGTCTTCATGTAACATTAGACACATTTAATATTTTAGTAGAAGAAATACCTGAGATTTTAGAAGTTGGACAATTTTTATTGCCGCAAGGTTATCTGAATGGAAAGATTATCCTAAAAGGAAGTCTTTTAAAAAATCTTCCAGTAGTTCAAGCTAAGGCATATAATTTGCAATTACAATTGGAAGAAATACCTATTCCTGTACACGTTGTTTCTGGTGATCTCTTGTTTGAAAATAAATTTATTTATTTTCAAAATGTGGAGGCATATACTGTTCATTCACATTCACCTATAGTTTCTTCTGGATATATTCTACCTTTAGAACCAGGAAATGGGGTTGCTTTTGACATTGATTTTCATGTAATGGATGTTCCTTTGGAAAAGAATACATATTATGCATTTACTAACACAAAAGATCCTACATCTTGGTTATTAGATATCCAAGATATTTGGGATTTGCTTTCCCCATTGCCAGATGGGAAAATTGAAGCTCAAGGAAGGATTTTTCGTCGTCCTGGGACTCCTAAAAAACCAAAATTTGATGTGTCTTTAAAAGTCAAAGATGCCTCTGTGGAATATGAAGATTTTCGCTATCGAGTGCATCATATTTCAGGTGATGTACATATTACTCCAGAAGTTGTTTCTTTAAAAAACTTGAAAGGGAGAAATAGCGATCAATCTCAATTTTGCATAAACGGCGACATTTATTTAAAATCAAATTTAAAACCTGGGATAAAAATTACAATTGATAGTAAAAATGTGCCTTTAGATGATCGTTTATTGCGAGCCATTGGAGAAGAATTTAATGAAATTTGGGAACAATTTTCACCAAAAGGCATAGCACATACAACAGTCATAGTCGAAAAACCTATTGGTGAAGGAAAAGTTTCTTGGAAAGCTGATGTTGATTTTCAAGATGTTTCTTTATGTTTTGTAGAATTTCCTTACCAAGTGTCTGCATTGCATGGAAAGGCACAAATAACACCTCAAAAAGCAACGTTTAATAATGTTTGTGGCATGCATGGAAATAATCCTATTTGTATTTCTGGAAAGTGGTCACCTGATTTCTTAGATGTCAAAGTTTCTAGCACGAGTTTAAGTTTAGATAAAGATTTATATTCTGCATTGCCCCAAGACGGGAAAGATATTTACAATTTATTTGATTTGCAAGGCAATGTACAATTTGATTTACATGTAACAAAACAAGGAGAAAATCCTGTTTATTGGAAGACTACTATTCAGCCTAATTCTCTAATAGGAAAATATATTGATTTTCCTTATCAATTACAAAAATTGCAAGGGAAGTTTACTTTAAATAGTAATCATCAAGCAAGTTTTGATTTTCTTTCTAAACAATCTATTGGTACAGTATCTATTAATGGTACGTACGATAAAGAAAAATTAGATGTATTGATTCATGCAAAAAATATAGCCTTAGATAAAAATTTATATCATTCTTTGTCAGTAGAATATCAAGAAATTTGGAATTCATTACAACCATCAGGAAATATTGATATTGTAGTAGACCTTTCACAAAAAGAGGAAGTAAAAGAGCAAAAAATTATTCTTCTTCCTAAAAATTGTACTGCAATATATGAAAAGTTTCCTTATGAATTGCAAGAAATACAAGTATTATCTGGCGGAGGGATTTTTATTTATGATCAAAGTATTTTAGTGGAAAAAATACAAGCACGCCATGGAAATGCTTATATTTCTATACAAGGAAAAATAGACACACTTTCCACAAATGAGCAAGTCATACATTTTACTATACAAGGTAAACAAGTAGAAGTAGAGTCGAAATTTAATACAGCATTAGCACATATATATCCTAATCTTATGGAAGATATTATTCCTAAAGGAATGATAGAGAAAATAAAATATGATATAATTTTATTTTCTCGTGAAAAAGATCCAGTTACGAAATTTACATTAGATTTGCACAAGGTTGATGTTCAGATTATCGACAATTCGTTCTGGGAAAAATTCGGTGGTGATGTACATCTAGACGGACATATTTACAATGACAATACACGTACAAAAGGCAGTATATCGAATGCAAATATTACTTGCAAAGGTCTTACTACTAAAGAATTATCTTGTAAAGTAAATTTATTTACGAATTATTTACTGTTTGACTCTATAGAAGGCAATTTTTATGATGGAAATTTAACTGGCAAAGTTGTGCTAGATACCACTACGTTCGGAGCATATAAAGGTCATTTTATAGTGAGAAATTCTTCATTGCGAAATATTGCTGAAGCTTGTCAAACAGAAGAAGCACGTGCAAAAGGAGAAGATGTGGGTATGTCAGGACTGTTGCACGGCGAAGTTTCTTTTCAAGGAAATACATTTGATATACAAACATTAACTGGTAATGGTAGATTGAATTTAAATAATGGACAAATTTGGGAATTTCCTATATTTCTTGCATTATTAGATATTTTTTCTTTGCCTGCAAATGCAAAACCAGCATTTCGAAATGGAGAAATTAATTTTTCTATCCAAGATAAAAAATTTATTATCAATGCTATGCGTTTTGATTCCTCTCTGATTTCTCTTTCTGGACATGGTAACATTGGATTTGATGGTTCTTTACATTGTCGCTTTCTCACTCATTTTGCATCTACCATCATGCCCAAAATTCCTTTAGTAGACACATTGATTGATAGCATTCGACAACACTTTTTATCTATTATTATAACAGGCACTTGGTCTGAGCCTAAAGTACGATTATTTATGTAAATTTAATGAGTTATATAAATGCGAGTTTTTTAAAAATTTCTGTGTATTTACCAGCATGTATGTTGTATTGAAAAGTTTTTATAAGTAGATGAGATAAAGGATGGATAATGAATAAGGTAGTTTTTTATAGTTTATTTGTGTTTTTTGTTCTAGGACTTGTATTTGCAGGATTTTATGATTTAGAAATATCAAAAGCTTTAGTCGACCAAGATAATGCTGTGGCTCAATTTGTAAATCGATATGGTGAGTATCCAGGTTGTTTGGCAATTGGATTTGCATTTATTATGTTGAATGCTTTCTTAGTGACACCGAAAAATTGGAAAAGATGGCTATATTATGGTTGCTATCTTTTTAATTTTGTTTTTGCTACTGGTGTGATTAGTATGACTACGTACCGTTGTTTTGTAAAAGGCATGCATTGGTCATTTTTTAAAGGAGTAGATAAAGATATTCGCAAGTTGATTATTTGTATTATTGCTGGTATTCTTGTTTTAGTTGTTACGTTATTGTTAAAATATAAGGCAAGTTTATTTGTAAAACGCCATCAAGCTTTTGCAAAAATTGGTTCTTTGATTGGTTTTCTTTCTATAACAATGATTCATTTTATTAAGCCTATTTGGGGAAGAATTCGATTTCGAGATTTATCAGAAGATTTTTCTGATTTTCACGTTTGGTATTATCCACAATGTGCACCTAAAGGAAGGTCTTTTCCATCAGGACATACAAGTATGGCTTGGGTTTGTATTATTATTTTGTTATTGTTTCAATATCAATCAAAACAAACCAAAAGTATTGTGCTGGCGATATTAGTTATTTGGGGAATTTTTGTTGCCCTTTTTAGAGTTGTTATTGGTGCTCATTATACTTCTGATGTTTTGTTTTCTAGTATGTTAATAACGTTGTTTTTTACAGCATTGTATCCTAAAAAAAATCAATATACTTTAGAATAGTTGTTTTAGGAATGTTTATTGCTTTTTTAGAGTTATTATTGTATTCATTACATTTTTTTCGTTGTTTCTAGTATGTGACTCACGTTATTTTTATAGATTGGTATTTAAAAAAATGTCAATATATTTATAATTAAGGAGATGATATGAAACATTTTTTTATGGTTATTTGTATTATTTTAGGAGTGTCTGTGATGGCTGAAAATTTACCTCCTGCAAATATTAAATTGATTGCTCATCGAGGTGAATCTGCTGTTGCACCTGAAAATACAATGGCTGCATTTCGTGTAGCTTGGGAAGGGAAAGTGGCATACGGCATTGAATTAGATGTTCATATTACAAAAGATGATCATATTGTTTGCATCCATGATGAAAATTTAACTCGAGTGACACAAGGTGCATGCACAGATTATGTTAAAGATATGACATTGGCAGAGCTTAAGAAATGTGATGTAGGAAAATTTAAAGACCCAAAATATGAAAATGAACGAGTGCCTCTTTTATCTGAAGTTTTTGACGAACTTCCAGAAGGCGGACGTATTTTCCTAGAAGTTAAGGTCAACGATGTACGATTTCCTAAACTTTTAAAAGAAGTTTTGTCAAAATATCCAAATATTCAACAAGAACAAATCACGATTATTTCTTTTCATGGAGAAGCTCTTTTTGCACTTCGTCAAAATTATCCTGGCTTTAAACAATATCTTCTTGGTACTGTTTCTAAACCTAAAGAAGCAGAAATGGATATTTCAAAAAGTAGACTAGAAGAAATCATGCGTGATGTTTTTCTCACTCCTGAAGAAGTCATTGTAAAATTAAAAGAATATCAATGCGATGGTTTTGATGCTGGTAGATTGTATAATTTAACACCAGAATATGTAAAAAAGGTAAAAGAAGCTGGTTATGAGTTCCATGTCTGGACGATTGATGACCCCACCATTGCTGCAATGTTATTAAAAAATGGTGTGCAATCTGTGACTACAAATAAACCTACAGAGATTTATCCAATAGTGCTTGAAAAACTGAAGGAATAATAAATTTTTTATAAACTTACTTATGTAGAATTATACACTTATTTTTAGCAGATAGTAGAATGATTCTATGCTCCTAGGTAAGTTTATAAAAATTTCAAATTCATTGACTTATTATTTCCCTTTTGATATGATAAAAAGCACATCATATTCAAAACTTTCAAAAAATAAAAATGCAGGTAGGTATACAATCAAAAAATAAAAACGCAGGGTAGGTATACAATGGAAGTACCAAGAAAATTTAGTAAATATCAGATTTTAGACCTCATTGGTCAAGGTTCTATGGGCACTGTTTTCAAAGCAGAGCAAGATATAATTGGCAGAATCGTTGCCATTAAAGTACTGCCCTTAGAATTTGCTAAAGAAGATGAACGAAAAATTAAACGTTTTGATTATGAGGCAAAGTCTGCTGCACGTTTATTTCATCCCAATATTATACCTATTTTTGAAGTAGGTATCTTAGAAGTTGATAGAGAAAAAATTAATTATTTTGTTATGCAATATTTTGAAGGTGAATCTTTATCTACTTTGATTGATGAAAAAAGACTTTCTTTTATGCAATCTCTCACTATTTTTGAAGAAATGGCAAGTGCTTTAAAGTTAGCTCATAAAAACGGAATTGTGCATCGAGATATCAAACCATCCAATATTATGGTCGATCATTTTGGTAAATCCATTTTATTAGATTTTGGAATTGCAAAAATACAACGTGAATCTCCAGATTTAACTAGAGAAGGTTATGTTATTGGAAGTGCACCTTACATGTCACCAGAACAAGCACGTGGTACACAAGTAGATGGGCAAAGCGATATTTTTTCATTAGGGGCAGTTATGTACGAAGCCTTCACTGGAATGCGTGCTTTTAATGCAGAAAATAAAAGAGATATGATTTTAGACCGTCAAATGTTAGATAAACTCCCTAAAAAATCTCGTCCCATGCCTATAAGAGAGATAAAACCAGAAATTCCTGAATATTTAGAATATATTGTACACAAATGTTTAGAAGGTGATATACAAAGACGCTATCAAGATGCTGAAGAATTATTACATGATATACAACGATGCAAACTTCTTGTTTTAGCCAATCAAAAATATACAAAAGATGTGCCTAAACTTTTTTATCATTATAGAAACGATCAAAAACTCAATCACATGATTCTTGCAACGCTTGTTTCATTGTTTATTTTGCTATTGATAGTTATTGCAAAGTATCTCGTATAGTATGAACATAGACATGAACATGAAAATTCATAATGAGGCGAAATAAAATGGCAATATTAAAAATAGAAAAAGGATTTGATGCAGGAACCGAGTACTTTATTGGTACAACAGTCATTTTAGGACGTGAAGCAGAAGAAGGACAAGATAAAACAGCAGATATTTTTATCCATGATCAAAAAGCATCACGAAAACATGCACGTATTATAAAAATCAATGATAATTTTTATATTGAAGATTTACAAAGTAGTAATGGTACATATCTGAATGGGTTATCTGTTACTTCAAAAAAGGAATTACAAGCTGGTGATTATATTCGTATTGGTGACACTTGGCTTTCTTTTGGAAATGAGATAGAGATTAAAAAAATTAATGAGGAAGTGAAAGAATACGAATTTTTACAAGAACTTCAACAAACTGGCATTATTGGCAGAACTTTTAAAGTAATGCAAGTTCGTCTCAAACGAATAGTTACTTTAACTTTATTGCCGCCTCACTTTATACGAAATAATCCTTATATTCAAGAAAGATTCCAACAACACGTTCGAAATTTAGGGAAACTCAATCAACCTAATATTCCTCTTCTTTTGGACTTTGAAGCTAAAGAAAATTATTTATATTACACTACAGAATATTTAGAGGGAGAAACACTATCCACTTTGCTTGCTTCCAATCAAAAACTTTCTTTAGAACGATCTTTAGAAATTGCATTGGGAGTTGCACGAGGTTTAGCTCATGCTCATAGCAATAGATTGTTGCACCAAAATTTAACGCCTGATAGCATTTTTTTACATGACAATCGAATTCTCATCAATGGAGTAGGACTTGCAAACGTACTAGGGGATATACGAGAAAATTATACAGGGCTTGTAGATAATTTGCCATACTTAGCTCCTGAACAAATTTTACATGATAAAGTAGATGAAAGAACCGATATATATGCTTTAGGTGTGATATTGTACGAAATGGTAACAGGAATCAATCCATTTTCTGGGAAAGGCCCCAATCCCTCTAAAACCTCTACTGGTCATCATTCTTCTGTAGAAAAAAATATAGATTCTATAGTGGAAAGTATTCTGAATGATACGCCTAAAGCTATCACAACATATAATTCTGGGATACCAGCAAGCATTGAAGCTATTATTTATAATTGTTTAGAAAAAGAATCAGAACAACGCCCACGAACGTGCCAAGAAATTGCTGATAAATTAGAAGATGTGCTGTATCGAGAAAAAGTCATCAAATTTCAAGAGGAGGGGAATGTGTATTCTTCACCTTTACTTTATAAAATTATCACATGGTATCAAACTCCTTGGATTATTTGGTGTCTTTTAATGTTTATTACGTTAATATTATCTATTATGATACTATCTTTACCACGCTAATAAAATAGGGGAATATATGTCTATTAAACTAACAATAAAACTATGTTGGACAGGAACTATATGTCTTATATTTTTAATTATTTTTATATTATTCATCATTTTTAACATAACTCCGACTCCCTATGAACCGATAGACATAACGCCCAGGGGTGAAAAAAAAGTAGTACAACAACCCTCTTTAAATACATATGAAGATATATGGAAAAGCCAGATTATAGCAAAAGCACCAGTTGTTCAAACAGCACCTGTTTCTACCATAGATTTTTATAAACAGCTTATTGTGAAGAATGTAACAATAGAGCGTATTATTTCTAAAGGTTATGCAGTGGTAAAAGTCAATGGTGTACGAATCATGTTAGAAGAACAAACACCAAGAAATCTTTACGAACGATCACGTCCTTGGGAAATAAACATTAGCGGACATAAAATCATTGCATTAGAAATTCTTCCTACAAAAGGAATTAAATTTTTATATAATGATAAAGAAATTTGGCTTGAATACCAAGAAGAAAGTGCAATGCAAACGAGTACAACAGAAGATACTGAACTCTATACAAGAATTGTAACTCCTCAAGAAGGACGCCATATTATTAATAATATGGATAAATATATAGAGGAATTATCTCCTGAAGTTGTAGAGGATGGAATTCTTTTACGCAGAATTCATGATAATTCAGAAGCACAACAATTTGGTTTTCAAGAAAATGATATAGTTCAATCTGTGAATGGTAGCAAAGTCACTTCTATTAGTATGCGGAGTCTTAGAGAACTGGTCGAAAAACATCGTAGGGATGGAGTCATTCAAGTAGAAATTTTACGTGGGAAT
The DNA here is from genome assembly GCA_017993505.1 of Planctomycetota bacterium. GTDB lineage: Bacteria > Planctomycetota > Uabimicrobiia > Uabimicrobiales > JABWCH01 > JAGOMP01. Next base: position 52,345 of record JAGOMP010000003.1, on the reverse strand, counting down.
GAAAAAATGACACTCACATTTCCTATCCGTAATAAATAAAAGCCATATAATTGAATAAAATAATTAAAAAAAATGCACAAATCATAAAAAGCAATTAGTGGTAATCTAATTGCTTTTTTCCTATCTAGGATACTACTATGTTTACAGAGGAAATATTAGAAAAGTGCCAACAAAATATAGGATATACTTTTAAAAATATACAACTTTTAAAACAGAGTCTCACACATTCTTCTATACGAAAAGAAAATGAGTATTCTAATGAACGATTGGAATTTTTAGGAGATGCGATTTTAGGTTTAGTCACATGTGAATATCTTTACCAAACATTTCAAGAATTTGATGAAGGTGATTTAACATTGATTAAATCCGAAGTTGTATCTAGAGAAACATTAGCAAAATTAGTTCAAAAATTAGAATTACAAAATTATTTTGCATATGCTGGCGGTATTGGAAAAACACAAAATTTTCCTATTTCAATTTTAGCTAATGAATATGAAGCCATTGTGGGAGCGATTTATCTTGATGGTGGCATGGAACCAGCTAAACAATTTATACTATCGAATTTAAAAGATGAAATTGAAACAGTGATTAAAGATCCTTATCAAAAAAATTATAAAAGTCTTTTGCAATTTATATCACAAAAATATTTAGGAACAACGCCCTCCTACCAAAGTTTACCTAGTAAAGAGAGTACTTTAGGAGTTCCTCAATTTACATCTTGTGTTGTCATAGGAAAACGAAAATTTTTAGCAGGCATTGGAAAAAATAAAAAAGAAGCAGAACAAGAAGCAGCACATGCTGCACTGCAAATTCTCTCCTTAGAGGATCCTGTTATTTCTGCAAAATTATCTAATTTATTACAACTTTATACAGATCCTAATAAAAATCAACTCATTCAAAATCCAAGTTTGCTTCGAGATTCTCAAACACTTTTACAACATATTTCTGAAAAACTAAATTTACCAGAACCAATCTACCATCATACAAAAACAATTGATGATGAAGATAACATATTATATCATACTCATATTTCTATAGGAGGCCGTTCCTTTCCAGAAGTTCAAGCTTCTAGGTATAAAGAATCTGAGAAACAAGCTGCTCGCACCACATTAGAAATTTTATCAGAAGAACGAATTGAAGATGCGGCAACTTTCAGTCCTTTGCAAATCAATCAACTCTCCCAATCACAAGAAAGTTTTCCTTTTCCTATTTTGTTTAATCTATCACAACCTCATTAAAAAAATACATATCAAAATTTTATTTAATAGATCACAACCTCATTAAAAAAAATACATATCAAAATTGTGTTTAATAGATCACAACCTCATTAAAAAAAATACCTACAATTTTAGGATTGTAGGTATTTTTTATAATCTTATATAAAAGTTTTATTTTATAATCTTATATAAAAGTTTTATTTTATAATCTTATATAAAAGTTTTATTTTATAATCTTATATAAAAGTTTTATTTTATAATCTTATATAAAAGTTTTATTTTACAATTTTTACTTCTTTGCAACGAAGAATGGAACGAGTTCCCATTTCTGCAACATAAATTTTACCTTGTGCGTCAAAAGCAATATATTTGCCATCAGGAGATAAAGATGGACGTTGTGCTAAGAATTCACTATTATTTGTGATATTGTAAGATGTTTTACTTTCTAAGCTATAGCTGTAAATGTCGCTGGCTGTAAAATCATGACCATCGTCTTCTGTAATATCATATACGATTGTCATATTATCGGCACTCCAACTTGCATTGGTAGCTCTTTCAATACTTGCAAGGATATTGCCTTGAAGATCACAAACATGGAGTCCAAATCCTAGTTCACTATAAATAACTTTTGTTTCATCTGGAGAAAGAATAGGATTAAAAACAACTCCTTTGTCTACAAGTACTCGTTTTCCTTGAGTATCTGAAACATAGATAACATCATTTTCTTCCCAAACTTTTACGTCTGTTTCTACTGTTTCGCGACTGTTGACTGCATAGCTAACTTCACTTTCAAGGACAACTTCTCGAATGTTATTAGATCCAATTTGACGAACAAATAAACTTGTACCATTGGAAGACCATGTTGGTGCCATGTATTCATTAGATTCAGCAAATTCTTCATCCATAGCTAAGGTAACAACATCAACACCATTAGCAATTGCATTGGCAGCAGCTTGACGATAATTAGCATTTCCTAATTTAGCGGAATCGCTGGGATTGTCAATGAATGCTAATTCTACAAGAATGGCTGGCATGTTGGTATATTTTACAACGTAAAAATCAGCAGTTTTGCATCCACGGTCTCTTGTACCAAGAGCTGCAACAACTTTGGGATTCACTGCATTTCTCATAGAAAAAGATGTGCTACTTCCACCACCATAGCAAAATGTTTCTGTTCCGTGAGCACTACCATTGAAAGCATTGCAATGAACGCTTACAAAACGTGCGGCACCTTTGCTATTTGCATAGGAAGTTCTGCCAGACAAACTAACTGTTGTGTTTGTTGTTCTTGTGTTGCAAACAGAAAAACCTCTGTTTTTCAAAGCTGTTGTTAAACGTGCACATGTATCAAGGTTTATGGCTGCTTCTTGTAATCCACATCCACAAGCACCTGGATCAGAGCCACCATGGCCAGGATCTACGCAAATTAATTGAGCATTAGCACATACAACGAAAGAAAGTGCTAAAACAAATAGAAGTAATTTTCTCATAGTTCTTACCTTTTAAAATTTGTAAATAAAAAGTTTGTAGAATACATTGTTTAATGAATAAAAAGTTTGTAGATTACATTTTTTTGAACAAAAAATTTGTAAAATATAATCTAGATTAACAACTATGCAAAAATAATACCAATTTTTCTTTATATAGTATTTTTCCACATATTCCCATAATTTTTTATTCTTTATTGCAACAAAAAATACCAAAAAAAACAATCAAACATCTAGGTATTTTATAAAATACCTAATTTTTTTTACTATACGATTTATCAATATGTTACAATAATTTTTTATTTTTTATTTCTATAAAAAGTACCAATAAAAAAACAATAAAACATATAGGCATTTTATAAAATACCAATTTTTCTTGGTATTAATGTATAAACATGTATCCATGTGTCTCCTTCATTGTTTATTGTAACAAAAAGTTACAAACAAAAATTATTGAGACACATATGTACATTTTAAAACACATAGTACATATTATATATATACGATTTTTATATAATATCGTTGGTAGAAAAATTTTGAGCTAAAACAATAGCTAACATAGATTCTGCAATCGGAACTACACGAGGAACTGCACAAATATCGCTACGTTCATACATAGTTCGTGCATTTGTTTCTGTTGCAAGGTCAACGGAGTCCATTCCTTGCAGTAATGTAGGGATTGGCTTGATAGCAAGATGTATCACAATAGGTTGCCCATTTGTAATTCCGCCTTCTATTCCCCCTGCATGGTTACTTGCACGTTGTATTTGTTTTTGTTCATCATAAAAAAAAGCATCATGGACTTGGCTACCATATTGTAAAGTATTTTGAAAAGCAGAACCAATTTCTATTCCCTTGACACTAGGAATGCTGAACATTGCTTGTCCTATTTGTCCATCTATTTTTCGATCATAATGAACATGGCTTCCCAATCCAATCGGAACATTCAAAGCAAAAATAGTAATCACCCCACCTAGTGATTCACCTTTTTGTTGAGCATGTTCAATGGCTTGTTTCATTTGAATCGCAGTTTGTTCCTCAGGACAGCGAAATTCATTTTGTTCTGCTTGTTGAAATAATTGTAAGTATTCATTATGATGTAGCTCTTTATGTATAGGAAGGACTACATCCCCAATTTGTCGAACATAGCCTCCCAAGACTATATGAAAATGTTCTATATATTGGCGACAGATTGCTCCTACAGCTGTACGAATAGCTGTTTCTCTAGCACTGGCACGTTCTAAAGCAAGGCGTAAATTTTTATAATTATATTTTTTTGCAGCCACAAAATCTGCATGTCCTGGTCGTGGGATAGTCAACAACGGTTCTATGGAGTTTGATCGATAGTCTTTGTTACAAATATGCAAGGCAATAGGAGCACCTGTTGTTTTCCCTTGAAATATTCCCGAAGTAATTTGAACAGTATCTTGTTCTATTTTCATTCGTTGACTAGAACCAAAACCTTTTTGACGCCGTGATAATTCATAGTTCACTTTATCTATAGAAATGGGCAATCCCGCAGGCATTCCTTCTAAAATCGCGGTGAGAGACATGCCATGGCTTTCGCCAGCAGTTAAAAAACGAATCATACAATCCCACATTCTTTTATTTTAGATATTCAAAACGCAACTTATATTTAGATTTAATCACTCGATCATAACCACAAATGATATTCATACTACGGCAAAGAATCATACAATCCCACATTCTTTTATTTTAGATATTCAAAACGCAACTTATATTTAGATTCAATCACTCGATCATAACCACGAATGATATTCATACTACGGCCTAGACCAAAATAATCTTTAGGAGACCAATAAATAATATTATTTTTCACTAAAGAAAGATCATTTTGTTTCGTGCCATTGGTACTACCTTTTTTAAATGTTCCAATATCGTGGTAGCAAACTTGAAGATTTTCATTCAAAAAAATTAAGCCATGTTCTCGTGAAACAAAAGGATCTAAATTTTCTTCTGAATTCAACATAAAAGGGCGAAGATGATTATGGGGATATCGACCTACTGCTAAGCACATCGCACGTCCAATGCTACTTAAATCAAATAGTTCATGTTCTTTTAACATAACTTCCGAGTATTGGTGGGAAAATAAAATCGGATTTCGACGTTCTTTATCTGAAAAATATATATAGTTCGGATCTAATCGACTAAAATATACTCTAGCAATGGGCTTAGAATTTTTAACTATATCCTTTACAGATTGTTCATCAAATAAAAGAATATCCATATACGTCTCTCTAGGTTTCAGGAGAGAATAAATATCTGGAATAGTAATAGAAGTTAATTGTTCTTGTTTTACTTCTTTCATATTTTCCCCTTCCAACGTTGGTCATTTTTCATAGCAAAAATTTGAATAAATTTTTCTGGTAAATTGTATAATATATATTTATAATATCTTAATAGTAATTTTGATTATTAAAGAAATTTTACATTTAAATTTTCATTCATACAATATATTTTTAAAATAAACCATAATATGGGGAAAAAACTTGCTTGATTGCATGTTTAAGAGATATTTAGAAATTATATCTTATTTTACCATTTTTGAAAGGGAAGATTCTAAATGAATCCAATTAATTTAGAAGTTTGTGGTAAATTAATAAATAAAGAGCAAGGCATCACTCCTTTCGATTTGCTAGCAGAATGTAATATTAAAGATGAAGAGGTTTTAGCAGCAAAATGGAATGACCATTGCATTGATCTTTATACGCCGTTAATGAAATCTGGAAAATTAGATTTTATAAAAGTAGAAACTCCAGAAGGCTTAGAAATCATGAGACATTCTATGGCACATTTAATGGCACATGCTGTTTTGCGTATTTACAAAGATGTAGAATTTGCTATTGGACCTGTGATTGAGGATGGTTTTTATTATGACTTTGATTTAGAGCATAAATTTTCACCAGAAGATTTTGAAAAAATCGAAGCAGAAATGAAAAAAATCATTGAAGAAAATCTCCCCATTCGACGAATTGAATTCCAGACAAAAGAAGAAGCTTTGAAAGCATTAAAAAATCAACGTGCTAAGTTTAAAAAGGAACTTATACAAGATTTGCCAGACAATGAAACTTTTAGTTTTTATACACAAGGCGATTTCATGGACCTCTGCCGTGGACCGCACGTAGACAGAACTGGAAAGTTAAAATACTTCAAAATTATGAGTGTAGCAGGTGCGTATTGGCGAGGCGACGAACGAAGAGAAATGTTGCAACGCCTTTATGCTACAGCATTTTTTCATCAAAATGAAGTAGATGAATTTGTACAAGCACGAGAAGAAGCAAAAAAACGAGACCATAGAAAACTCGGTCGAGAACTTGATTTATTTAGTTTTCAAGAAGAAGGACCTGGATTTCCATTTTGGCATCCTAGGGGAACGATTCTTATCAAAGAAGTAATACGCTACGTAGAAAAAATTCTCATCCGCTATAAATATAGCGAAATTATGACACCTATGATTTTAAATGAAGAACTTTGGCATAAAAGTGGGCATTGGGATCACTATCAAAGCAATATGTATTTTGTTCAGATCGATGAACAAAATTATGCTATTAAACCTATGAATTGCCCTGGTTGTTGCCTTGTTTTTAAAAATGATTTACATTCTTTCCGAGATCTTCCTGTTCGACTCGCAGAATGGGGAAAAGTACATCGTCATGAAAAGCGTGGCGTACTTTCAGGCTTACAAAGAGTCCGAGCTTTCACGCAGGATGATGCCCATGTTTTCTGTTTACCAGAGCAACTAGAAGACGAGATCAAAGCTATCATGGACATGATCCATGAAATTTACACAAAATTTGGATTTACATATCGAATGGAACTTTCCACACGCCCTGCTGATTCTATTGGCACAGATGAAATGTGGGAAATAGCTGAAAAAGCCTTGAAAAATGCCCTTGATTCTCGAAATATGAAGTACCAACTCAATCCTGGTGATGGTGCTTTTTACGGTCCAAAAATTGATTACCATATTAAAGATTGCATTGGCAGAGATTGGCAATGTGGTACTATCCAAGTAGATATGGCAATGCCAGAACGTTTTGATCTTTCTTACATTGGACAAGATGGGCAACCTCACCGTCCTGTCATGGTTCATAGAGCTTTACTCGGATCAGTAGAACGATTCGTTAGCATTTTAATTGAACAATATGCAGGTGCATTTCCTACATGGATGGCTCCAGAACAAGTTCGCATTATTCCTATTAGTGCAAAAAAGCACCTACAGTATGCACAAGAAGTTTGCAAAAAACTACAAGAACTCGATATACGTGCTGTTGTGCAAGATAGAGGACAACGACTCAACTATGAAATTCGTGAAGCAGAAACGAGTAAAATTCCTTATATGCTCGTCATTGGCAATCGCGAACAAGAAAATAATGAAGTTTCTGTGCGCTCCTATCGTCTTGGTGATTTACAATCCATGCCATTTGATAAATTTGTAGACACAATTCTTAAAGAAATTGCAACAAAAAGTGCGGATAGCTGTTTTAAAACAGTCTAAAATAAATGACCATCCCAAATGAATTGCTAGTTATAAAACTAGCAATTCTAAAGGCAAGCATTATCTCTGACCTTGTTTCATCAGAGCCTTCCATATGTGGGAGGAAAATGCTTTTATCCTTGAGTATAAATTAAAAGGTTAAAAAAATGGATTCCAATAAAATTCGCAAATACAATTGCCAATTAGAATGTCAAAATAAAATAGAAGAGAATCTCTCCGATGAAACATATGGGGAAGATATAGTTTACGGTGAACTCATTGAATCAGAAATAGAAGAAATAGAAGAATATAATTTTTTAGATGACAAAAAACTTGCTAGTACAGAAGAAAATTCCACAAATACAGATAATGTTTCTACATTTCAAGATGAAACCATGAATGCTATCCGAGTCAGTACGCAAGAAATGGATTCAGCAGACTTCAATTTAAATATTCCCTCATATGAAGACCTCTTGAAAAATGATGATTTCATGATTAATGATGATCTCATTACAAAAAAATTTAATCAAGAGAATACTATGGTTCCTAATACAACAGCTAAGCAACCTACACAAGTAAATACTATGGCTCAAGATACAACACCTAAAAAACCTGTACAAGCAAATACTATGGCTCAAGATACAACACCTAAAAAACCTGTACAAGCAAATACTATGGCTCAAGATACAACACCTAAAAAATCTGTACAAGCAAATACTATGGCTCAAGATACAACACCTAAAAAACCTGTACAAGCAAATACTATAGCTCAAGATACAACACCTAAAAAACCTGTACAAGCAAATACTATAGCTCAAGATACAATACCTAAAAAATCTGTACAAGCAAATAATGTAGCTCAAGATACAACACCTAAAAAATCTGTACAAGCAAATAATGTAGCTCAAGATACAACACCTAATCAATATGAACAAATAAATACTGTGATTCCTGAAACAACTGCTAAGTCACCATTCCAAGAAATCATAGATTACTATAATAATGAAGAGGCAATAACCAGTGGAAGAGTTCTAACTCCAGAAGAGGAAGAAGAATATGAAAAATTATTAGAACTCAAACAACAAATTGGGGAAACAATGCCCTTTCAAATTAAAGTTGTACTTTCTGGTCAGATTATAGATACTCTTGTATTTGATAAAAATTTAGTTACCATTGGTAGAGATGCAGAATGCGATATTGTGATTAATAATTTAGGAACTTCTCGCGTTCATGCTGAAATTGAACGTATTGGAAAACTCTTTTTCTTACGAGATAAACAAAGCAAGACTGGAACATTCATCAAAGGGCAGAGAATTTACGAACATGTTCTGAATTCTGGTGATGAAATTTTTCTTGCCAAACATACTTTGTATTTTCAAAAAATGAGTAGCAAACTCTCTAAACTTGCTACTAAATCAGAGAAAAAAAATATTAAAAATAAAAAAGCTACAAAATCTTTTAAAGCTATGGCAACAACTATGGCCATTGATGTTAGTGGTCTTGCCCAACAAAGAGACGTAGCACCTGCATATCTTATGGTTGTTGGAACTATGAAAAAAATTCCCATTACAAAGCGAGGAGTTTTTTTTGGAAAATCTTCCAACAATGAAATAGTTACTGGCGGATTTCTTGTAAGTGCTCGACATGCTGTGATCATTCATGAGAAAAAAGGCTTTTACCTTTATCACATCGGTGCATTCAGACCCCCTAAAGTAAACGGGAAAGCAGTGTACATGAGTCCTTTAAAAAATGGAGACCGCTTGGATATTGGTACATTTCAATGTATTTTCATGACGACATATTCGCCAGACAATGATGAATAAACAAAGCAACGACACATGGAAAATCAAAACAAGGAAAAACATGAACGAAAATAAAAAATTTTACAACCCTAAAAAACCAAGAATAGTACTAAAAAAAGGAAAAGCAAAGCCATTTTGGAATCAAAATCCTTGGGTCTTTTCTGGAGCGATTCAAGAGATACGAGGCGGTCAACCAGAAGATGGGGATCTAGTAGAAGTATTAGACGATAAATTAAACTTCATAGCAAAAGGTTATGTAAGTTTAAATTCATCGATTCGAGTGCGTCTAATCACTTGGCAGTTGCATCATAAAATTGATAAAAACTTTTATCGTGATAAAATCAAAGAAGCTTTATACTATCGCAATAATACATTATTACTGCGAACTAAATCTAGTGCATTTCGCTTAATTCATGGCGAATCTGATGGAATACCAGGACTTATTGTAGATAAGTACAATGATTTTTTAGTGGCACAATTCTTAACACCTGGAATAGAACGTCGAAAAGACATGTTCTTAAAAATATTAAAAGAAGAAACAAGAGCAGAAGCCATTATGGAACGATATTCTTCAGGATATAGAACAAAAGAAGGTCTTCCAGAAATCGAATATCAAATCCACGATAATGCAACGCCTCCTACAGTTATTCCTATTAAAGAATATGATTTGCCATTTGAAGTAGATTGGCAACGAGGACAAAACACAGGATTTTATCTAGATCAAAGAGAAAATAGACTTAGACTTTCAAAATATGCAAACAATAAAAATGTTTTAGATGCATTTTGTTATACAGGTGCATTTGGAATATATATGGCAGTAAAAGGAAAAGCAAAACATGTTACATTCATAGATAATTCTAACTATGTATTGGAACAAGCTAAAAATAATGCTCAACTCAATAAAGTACAAAATGCTACATTCCAACAACTTGATCTATACAAGACACAACTTCCCACAGACATGCAATACGATATGATTATTTTAGATACACCACGTCTCCTGCAAGATCAAGCATCTGTAGAGCAAGGGAAACAAGAACTCAAACAACTGTATACAAACATGGCAAATCTTCTAACAAAAAATGGCATCCTTGCTATCACAGAACGTTCTAATATGCTCAATTGGAATGATTTTCTCATTACATTTAATCAAGCTATGCAAGCAACAGATAGCACATTTCGCATTATAGAAACATCTACTGCAGGCCCAGATTATCCCTTGCTTCCCATTTGTTGGGAACAAACCCCTTTAAAAATGATTATTGTTGCTAAAATATAAATTTATTAAAAATACACAATTTATAATGATTATCGTTACTAAAATATAAATTTATTAAAAATAAAATATAAATTTATTAAAAATAGACAATTTTAAAATGATTTTCGTTGCTAAAATATAAAATGCAAACATTGATTACTGATACTTGTGCCTTAATTTATTTATATCATGCTGACCTTTTAAGATATATAGAAAGAATGTATCAACTCATTACGATTCCAGAAGTATTGCAAGAATTATCAGTCAAAGCAACAAAAAATGAACAAAAAGTATATTATCAAATATTAGAAATTGTAACTGTTAAAAATACAAAACAACGCTCTTTTTCAAAGAAACTTTCTGAAACAGATAAAAAACTTTTACAATTATATTATGAAAATGAACATGTTCATGGTATTTTAACAGAAGATGGTGGTATTTTACAATATTGTAATGCAAATTCTATTGTTCATTATTGTTGCTTATCTTTAATTACTCAATTTGTGCGACAAAATATTCTCTCTATTGCAAAGGCTGAAGAGCATATCCATTATTTAATTCATATAGGTCGATATGCTCCTTGGGTTGTGCATGCACAAGAAATGGATTTTGAGAAAATAAAAAAAGACAGGGAAGAAATAATTTTTTAGCTATTCTATCCCTGTCTTTTTTTATATGTTTAATGATTTTTTGAATACACACTTTTATGCTTTGGCAGCCAGTAAGGAAATAGACGAAATAGTATCTCCCATTCCTACAAGTGTGATTGGCTTATCAATGACAATGGTAGGAACTGCAATAATATCAAATTCTGGGAATTGTGCGATTCCTGTTTTATCTAAATCGTTAGACCCAAACTGTTCGGTGAGATATTGGTGTAAATTTTGCAATTCTTGGACAGAAACATCATGAATTTCTTTTCCATATCCCCAGAGTAAGTTGTCTTTATCATAGACTGTTCCTGTTCCTGCTTTTGTAGCTGCAATGGTAGCAGCAGTGATCATTCCATCACGATTTTGCGTAGGAGAAATATTTGCTGTTTTTTGACTTATTGTAATATATAGACCAAACATATGAAGTTGTATTCTTGGAATTTGCAAGTATTGGAATAGATGTAAAAGACCTTGAAATAAATGGATGCTATTTGTTGTTTCATTGCATTTTTTTTGTAAGTCTGGCAAATTTAAAATTTCTAAAATATCGATCAATTCTCGTTCATTGCATCCTAAACTGTCTACTTGTGTTGCAATTTTGTTTAGCATAGTTTCTCTCATAGATATGTCTTGGGTAGATGCAAATTCAAAGTGAACAATGCTGTCTTTATGTTTTATTTTCCATTGTTGAAGTATGTCCATGGAATTTTTGATTTTGTCTTCACCTTTTTGTCCATTATATAATATTTCTTGTAAAAGATGGTAGCCAGCTAGAAAAATAAAGTTAATCTTTTGTTCTGTTTTTTGAATTCCTTGTTGAAATGCTGGATCTATATGCAATAATAAATTCAAAGGATCATATGTAGCAATAAATCTATTTGATTTAGGGCATGTGATGGTTTTATCTTGGAATGTGAAGGAATCATTTCCATCAAATTCTAAAATCCAATGGATAAGAGGTATATCTTGAGAACGATCGATTTGACAAGCTTTTTGAGGCTCGTTATTTTGATTAAAAGAAAGTAAATTATCTAAATCTAGGAATAAATCTGCTTGCATTTTAGGAAGGGAAGCACAATGGACAAACACAGGATGAATGCCACAGACAGCAGCTGTATTTGCAATAATTCCTCCTTGTCCTCCCATTTGTAGTTTTTGATAACCAATATTTTTTTTCATCCATTCAAATGTTTCTTCATTGCTTACGATCCACTCTTCTGCAATCCCATTTTCAAAACATTGTATAAGACCTCGCAATACATCTTGGGGCGAATGGATAATTTTTTCTTCCTGATTATCTAAAGTTGTGTAGTTCTGCAACAATGTTTTAATTTGACTACCAGATAATTTAACTACAGCGTCAATATTTGTATTCCATGCACTAATAATCCCACCAATATTGGGAAAATTTTCTATTTTTTCTTTTGCAATTTTATACCATGTTTGCCAATTTTTTTTCATTTGTTTTCCTTATAATTTTCTTAATGGAATAAATAAACGCACTATAAAAGTGATTATAATATCTTATATAAAATTTTCTTAATGGAATAAATAAACGCACTATAAAAGTGATTATAATATCTTATATAAAATTTTCTTAATGGAATAAATAAACGCACTATAAAAGTGATTATAACATCTTATATATTAAAATTTTTATATGTATGGTTCATGGTTTGCACATTTCTATGTCTGATTTTGCTGATTTTTTAGAATAAGAAAGATAAAATATGGTGCACCCAACATTCCAGTTACAGTTCCCATTCGTAAGTCCCATTGAGAAAAAATTCGTACAAATAAATCACAATATACTAAAAAGCTACCTCCCAACAATGCAGAAGCAAAGACAAGTCTATGATGTCCATTTCCTACAAAATAGCGTGCTAAATGAGGAATGATAAGTCCAACAAAGCCGATCATACCAGCTACTCCCACTGCTCCACCTGTTAAAATGGAACTTGCTAAGAGTAAATAAAATCTTGATGTACTCACAGACACTCCTAAATTCATGGCCATTTCTTCACCATGGACTAAAAGGTCTAAATCTCGTAAAAAATAAATAATAATAGCAAGGCCAATAAAAAAACAAGGCAAAATAATATATACATGTTCCCATCTTCTATCTGTGAGTTCACCCAGTGTCCATGAAAGAATATTTCGCCCTACTTCCCAATCATGAAGAGAAATAGTAATGATGAATGTGACAACACTCGAAAAAAATAGAGAAATAGCCATGCCAATTAATAGCAAGGAAACAACAGACAATCGCCCCATACTTAAAGCCAACATATAGACAAATAATAAGGAAAGTAAGGAGGCCAAAATAGCAAATAAAGGTAGCCATTGGACTAAACCAATGCTCAAACAAAGTACAGCACCAAAAATACCTGCAGAAGAAGCCCCCATTACACCAGGAGATGCCATTGGATTTTGAAAAATTGCTTGCATAATGCAACCTGCCACACTTAAAGAGGCACCCACAAAAAATCCAACTAAGAAACGTGGTAATCGACTTCCCCAAACAACTAAAAAAACATTACTTTTGTTTTGTCCCCATAATCCATTCCAACATTCTTGACATATATCTTGTAAGGAAATTTCCCAACTTCCTGTGATAAGATGAAAGTAGCAACCTAAGAGACTTAGTATTAATAAAATGAAAATAAATGTAAAAATACGCACAAATATTCAATCCTATTACAAAATGTGTCTTTGTTGGCTATTGTTAAAAAATGATTTGTTGTAATTCTGAAAAATGATGAACCACATGATCTGGTTCTAACGAGATGAGATGTTCTACTGGTTTTTGACCATATCCTATGGCACATACACACACATTAGCAGCTTTTGCAGCAAGTATATCTGTTGGTCCATCACCTACCATTACTGTTTCTGTAGGTAAAACTTGAAATTGTTCCATCACTTTTTGTAGAGGAAAGGGATCTGGTTTAATGAGTTTAGTTGAATCTCCACCCAGAACAATTTCAAAATATTTTGCTAAACCTAATCCTTCTAAAATCATTACAGAAGGCTCATAATGTTTATTGGTAATGACTGCTTTTTTCTTGTCTTTAAAGTGTTCCAATGTTTCTAGAACGCCTTCATATGGTTTTGTATTGTCTAATAGATGTGTTAAATAAAAATCATAGAAAACTTTTCCTACATCGTGCAATTCTGTAATTTGAAATTCTGGAAATACTCGTTGTACTAAAACTTTCATTCCATCTCCAACAGATGAAATAATATGCTCTTGCGTCAATTCTTGCAATCCATAATGAGTTCGTGTAAAGTTGATGCAATTTGCAATGTCTGTTCCAGAATCTACTAATGTTCCATCTAAATCAAAAAATATGGCTTTACAATTCATAAAAACCTCTATTATTTATAGGGGACTTCAAAAAATAAATATAGGAGACTATACAAAAATAAACAGGCTAAAAATTAGCCTGTTTATTGTATAAAAATTTTAGAAATCTTCTACGTTTTTATCTAGATCTTCTACTTCTACTAAAGCATCTAAAGCATTTTGAACAGCTTCTAACATAGGAGCACCAGAAAGTTTTGTATTTACTGCATTTTTCATCCATAATTGAGGAATGATGCGTCCTGCACAATAAATACGTTCCATTTCTTCTCCCATATTTTTACCTTCTAATTGTTTCTCTAGTTGAAATTCAATTAAATGGCCAATAGGATAAGCAGATAAATATAGAGGATATGCAATCATATGAGAATAAATTGCTAATATAGTAGAATCTTTAATCTCAAAAGTATCTGCGAAAAATTCGTTCCAAACATCTTTTGCAATTTTCATAGCAGCAACTCGTAAATCTGCAGCTGTTGCATCGGGATTTTGATAGAGCCATTTCCACAAGCGAATATCAACAAGAGAAACGCCCATAATTTCACGTGCTGACCAAAAATTGTCTAGAACGCTCCAATGTTTTGCTAAAGGATTTTGATTTGTTACACCTAAAACTTGTAAATCTCGTTCTTGAAATATAAATGCCCAAGCTTCTGTAAAAGCTGTGTTAGGAACACCTCGCAATGCATAGTGGTCAATATCATATAGAGTCATAATTTGTTCTACATTATGACCTAGTTCGTGCATAGCAATATTGAAACCTTTATAATCCATGCCACCTTTGGGAGTGCGAGTTCGTAAATATGCTTTTTCGCCTTTCATTTCTGGTCCCCAAGCATGACCAGCACCACGAGCAGGTTCTACTACAATGTGTTGAGATAAATGATCGGCTTGCTTTTGTGAATAACCAAGTTTTAATAAAATATTGGGAATTAATTTTTTAAAAGTTTCTACATCAGTATATACTTGTTTGACAATAGCGTCTAATTCTGTTTCAGCAATATCACTTCGAGGTTTAAATCCATCATACCAAATATCAAAAGTTTCTAATTTTCGAGATATTTTATGACGAATGACTTCTGCAACGTCTTTAGAAACTGGATCTTTTAGGAAATCTGAGAACAATTGTTCGATGTCGTCCATTGGAATTTCCATATCAATTTCAGAATTTCGTAAAATATATGTTGGTTCTGTAGGATAGTAGGGATCCATTTCTTTTAAAATATGGAAGTTGTTTAACATAACTTGATAACGTGCATCCATTTCACGAGCAACTTCTACTTCTTGCCCATCTTTCCAAACAGTATTTGTATGAGGATTCCAAGTATATTCTGTAGAACTAATCATAGCCGCAGGAATTTCTTGCGAAATAATATTTAGCATAACAGCTTGAATGGCTCTTTGTTTTTCTAAACCATCTTCTTTTAAAGCATATAAAGCTTTTAATTCATCACGTAATCCCCAATGCGTAATCAAAGCTTTATCAACGTCAAAATAAGGTTTTTGATTTTCATCTACAAGTTGTCCAATATGAACGTTGTAATCTCCAAAATAGGCATCAGATTGAATTTGAATTTGTCCCCATTTTTGAATCAAGTCTGCAGGTACACGTGAAGTGAATTTATCACCTAAACGAGCATATGCCCATTCTTTTCGTGTCCATGTTTCCCCAAGTTCAGTTTTTTCTTTTAAAGTATAGTGAGGGAAATTCAGAGCAACGACAAAGGCAATTTTATTTAGATATAGATCTTCTTGTATATGAGCACCAGGATCATATTCACTAAATAGACGATCAATTTCAGAGATAGGCCCCATATCTAAATGAACAAACTTTTGTAAGTCTACATTCATTCTATTGCGAAGTCCATTTAAGATTTCAATATAATGAGAAAATTTTGCAAATAAATTTTCTACTCCCGCCTCTTCACTTAAGAAACGTTCTTTGCAAAATTTGACAAAATCTTCTTCTGAACCATCTACTTCTCGCCACAAAGAAGCACATTGACGAACACCTCGTTCTATACGAAATTGTTGTGCTTCACCGTGTGTTGTGACTAAATCTTGAATGACTTCTTCTACACAAGGAGCAGGGATTACACTTTGTGCAAATATAGGTACCATCATTAAAAAACATACTCCTAAAATCATAAATTTCATAATCATTGCACCTTTCATTGTGTTTTTTATTATCTTTATTGGAATAACCAAAAAGATTTTTTACATATAAACAACATTTAGAATATAAATTCCTGTAAATTATAACATATAAATTATAGAAAAGCAATTTTTACAAATTTTACAAATTGCTTTTTTTATATATAAAAATATTGTGTCAAATAGTATTATGATATATACTTTGCACCTTGGTATGTGTTTCTTTGTTCAAATTTTTTTTCTAAAGCTTGGATGATTTGAGCAGGAGAACAACGCCAAAGAGGAGCTATTAAATATTCTGAAGGGGCTGTCGCATAAAGACGTTCGCAAATGATGTTAGGAGAAGTGTATTCTAAAAAATCACATACAAGGGAGACATATTCATCTAAAGAAAGTAAAGGGAATGGATTTTCTTGGAACATTTTTGCCAACTGTGTATTATGAACAATCAATAAATTATGAAGTTTAATACCATGAGTCCCATATTGATTTAATAATTTCGCAGTTTGAATAACATGTTCTGTATTATTTTCATTAGGAAATCCAAACATAATGTGCGTACAAATATGAATATTTCGGTTGATTGTAAATTGCATAGCTTTTTGATACGATTCTACAGTATGCCTTCGTTGAATCCATTGTAACGTAGCATTGGATATGCTTTGTAATCCATATTCTATAGATACATATGTTCTTTTTGCCAAATTTTCTAACATTTCTATTTTTTCTTCATCTACAGCATCTGGTCGAGTGCCAATAGCAATTCCAACAATATCTTTATGTTGTTGAAGTGCTCTAGTATATATCTTTTCTAATGTATCTACAGATGCGTGTGTGTTCGTATGTGGTTGAAAATAAGCAATATATTTTGTTGCTTTATATTTTTTTGCAACAGCTATTCCTTGTGTAATTTGTTCTTCTATAGTTTGTAGTTTTTGACGATAGGAAGGACTAAAACTTTCATTATTGCAATAAATACAACCGCCAGTTCCTACAGTTCCATCGATATTTGGACATGTAAAACCAGCATCTATAGATATTTTATACACTTTTGCATGAAACGTATTTCGTAAATACGTATTATAATCGTTGTAATACATAATTTTCTAAATGATTTATTTTATTCAATATAAAAAAGTGTGATTTTAAAATAAAAAAGCGTGATTCAGTCTATATAAAAAAAGCGTGATTTATTTTAAAATCACGCTTTTTTATATCATAAACAAGAATTTAATTTTTCTTCATGGCTTTTGCATATGTGTCTTTGAGAGTAGCTGTGCGATTAATGATGATGTTATCAGATGTGCTGTCTTTATCTATAGTAAAGTAACCAAGTCGTTCAAATTGATATGTTTTACTTGGTGTGACGTCAATATTATGTTCTAAATAACCTTCAATGATTTTTAAAGAATCTGGATTGATGTTCGTTCTAAAGTCATCTGTGCCTTCTTCTGGGTCTTCTTTAGTAAAAAGGTGGTCATATATTCGAATTTCTGCTTTTTTATTGTATTTAGCAGAAACCCAATGGAGTGTAGCTTTAACTTTTCGATTATCTGGAGCATTGCCACCTTTTGTCTCTGGATCATATGTACAATGGATTTCTTTAATATTGCCTTGTTCGTCTTTTACTATATGCGTGCATTTGATAAAATAAGCATAACGCAATCTGACTTCTTTTCCTGGAGATAAGCGAAAGAATTTTTTTTCTGGCACTTCCATAAAGTCTTCTTGTTCAATATAAAGTTCACGAGTAAAAGGAATGTGGCGTGTGCCTTGACTTGGATCTTCTGGATTATTGATAGCTTCCAGTTGTTCTTCTTTATCCTCAGGATAATTGTCAATGATTACTTTCACAGGATTTAAAACAGCCATAGTACGAGGTGCAGTTTTATTGAGTTCTTCTCTAATACAGAATTCTAGTAATGCAAAGTCGACTATGCCCTCAGTTTTTCCTACCCCAATTTTTTCACAAAAAGAACGAATGGCAGCTGCTGGATAGCCTCGTCTTCTCATCCCTGAGATAGTTGGCATTCTTGGATCATCCCAACCATTAACGTGATTTTCTTTGACAAGGGTAAGAAGTTTTCGCTTGCTCATCACTGTGTATGTAATGTTCAAACGTGCAAATTCAATTTGTTGTGGATGGCATGGCGCGTCAACTGCTTCTATGAACCAATCATATAAAGGACGATGGTTTTCAAACTCTAAGGTACATATAGAATGAGTAATGCCTTCAATCGAATCTGAAAAACCATGTGCAAAATCATACATGGGATATATTTTCCATTTATCTCCTGTTCGATGATGATCTACTTTAAGTATGCGATACACAACAGGGTCACGCATGTTGACATTGGGAGATGCCATGTCGATTTTGGCACGAAGTGTAGCTTCTCCTTCTTCGTATTGCCCTAAACGCATTTTTTCAAATTCAGCTAAATTTTCTTCCACAGTACGATTTCTATACGGACTTTCTTTTCCTGGTTCTGTCAATGTACCTCTATATTCTCTAATTTCCTCTGGACATAAGTGGCATACGTATGCTTTTTCAAGTCGAATGAGTTGAAGAGCATATTCATAGAGTTTATCAAAATAATCTGATGCATAATACAGTCTATCTTCCCAATCAAATCCAAGCCATCTAATGTCTTCTTTAATAGATTCTATATATTCTATTTCTTCTTTAATAGGATTAGTATCATCCATTCGAAGATTGCAGATGCCTTGAAATTCTTCAGCAATACCAAAATTTAAGCAAATAGATTTTGCATGTCCAATATGTAAATATCCATTAGGTTCTGGTGGGAATCGTGTGTGTATTTTTGTATGTTTTTTTGTCTTTAAATCATTAGTAATAATCGTTCTGATAAAATCTAACGATTTTTTACTATCTTTTAACTCTTCTTCATATTTTTCCATACATATTCCTTAGTTTTGAACTTTTTATAATTGTTGTTGTAGCCCTTGGTAGGCTAATGTAATTTCTAATGTTTTATCAATACTTTGTGAGAATTGTTGTTTATATTGTAAGGAGTTTTTATAAAGTTGTTCCAATTGGAAATCGTCTTTTCGAGGATCATGATGACCTAGGACAAGATGTTTGACATTGGCTTGTATAGCATTTTGAATTGCATGTTCATATGTGCTGTGTCCCCAACCGTATTTCCCAGGTTTATTTTTTTCCCCTATGTATTCTTCTGGTGTGTATTGGGCATCATGGTATAGTATATCTGCATTTTCAGCAAATTTTTGAAGAAAGGTTGCTGTGTCTATCTTATATTCTGTATCTGTAGCACATACAAAAGCCTTGTCCTTGATTTGAAATCGATATGCATAAATAGAATCAGGATGTGTCAAAGATGCACTGGTAATTTTCACTTCTCCTATTTGGCATGATTCTGACACGTCATGGTAATATTTTTTACAAGGTATATTTTCCCAAGGTATAGGAAAATAAGGAGACTGTTGTTGTGTTTGCAATGTTTTATGAACGTGAACTTGTTCATTGATCCTGCCATAAAAATGAAGCGTAAATATATTAGGTTCTAAAAGATAAGCAGGTGCAAAAAAAGGCATACCTTGCAAGTGATCCCAATGATAATGCGTGAAAAAAATGTGAATTTCTCGCACATTTTTTTTAGAAAAAGGATTGATTTTTTTTTGTTGGTTCAATCTTTGTATAATGTTATCACCTAAATGTCGAATACCTGTACCAGCATCAAGTATTATCAATGGAGTATTTTTTGCTTGGATTTCAATACAAGTTGTATCACCACCATACGTACCCATGATAGAACGAGGCAAAGTTTGTAAGTAATTTTGCATTTCACATATAGAGTAAGGAAATTTTTTTTTCTCCTGCATGATGCGTTGCAACAATGCAATGTGTTTTGCTTGAATATGCTGCATAGTCATTGGGCAAGGAAGACTACCTCGAACGCCCCAATATTGTATTTGCATAGTTGTCTCTGAATACATGCTTTTTGCCTCTTTTCTTGTTTTATACAATTTCAACAATCCTACCAATATTTTACTATTTTTAAAATTTTTTTCAACCATTAGACTGTTTTTTATAAAAAAAAGATTATTTAAGAATTTTATTTGACTTTTTTTTAAATATTTATATAATTTATAATGCTGGAATCTTGCATTTCAGTTTTGGTTGAAACAACCAAATGACACTTCAATATATTTATACAAAAATAAAAATATTGCGGTGAATAGTGTTAATTGTACATGAAATCTTTTGGAGTTTTTTTTGTTATGAGTTTGAAGAAAAAAGACATCATCAAGCAATATGAGATTTCTCCTGATGAATTAGAAGAACAAGTTGCTCTAGCTTTGGCAGACTTTCCAGAAATTGAAATGGCAGAACAATACGAAGAATCCATTAAAGAGTTTGAACCTGAAAAAATTGTTTCTGGTAGAGTTATCAGCATAGCTAATGATAATGTGATTGTAGATATTGGATGTAAATCTGAAGGCGAAGTGCCTTTATCAGAATTTGATGTACCTCCTGTTGCTGGTGAAAAGATAGAAGTATTTTTGGAAACAATGGAAGACGAACACGGCGAAATCATCCTTTCCAAGAAAAAAGCCGATCGTATCCGTGGATGGGAACAACTTATCACCACAAAAAAAGAAGGCGATGTTGTGGAAGGCAAAGTGGTTCGCAAAATCAAAGGTGGACTCTTATTGGACGTTGGAGTTCCTGTTTTCTTACCAGCCTCTCAAATCGATATTCGTCGCACTGGTGATATTTCAGATTATATTGGCCAAGACCTCAAAGCACAAATCATTAAGATCGATGAAGCTCGCATGAATATTGTTGTGTCTCGAAGAAGATTGATCGAAGAAGATCGCAAGAGAATGAAAGAAAGACTCTTGGAAGAGCTAGAAGAAGGTCAATTGGTAACAGGCGTTGTAAAGAACATTGCAGATTTCGGCGTATTCGTAGATTTAGGTGGAATCGATGGTCTCTTACACATTACAGATATGAGTTGGGGACGCATCAGCCATCCACAAGAAATGGTCAATATTGACGACAAGATCGAAGTAAAAATTCTTAAATTGGATAGAAAACGTGAAAGAATTGCACTTGGTCTAAAACAAAAAACAGAAAGCCCATGGAAAAATGTCGAAGAGCGTTATCCTGTAGATTCTAAGATTCGCGGGAAAGTTGTCAATGTAATGACATATGGTGCTTTTGTAAAATTAGAAGAAGGCATCGAAGGATTAGTCCATATTTCTGAAATGTCTTGGACAAAAAGAATTAGCCATCCTTCTGAAATGGTCAATATTGGTGACGAAGTTGAAGTTGTTGTTCTTGAAATCAACAAAGACAAACAAGAAATTTCTTTGGGTATGAAACAAGTAGATGTAAATCCTTGGTCACTAGTCACAGAAAAATATCCTGTTGGTTCTGTTGTACAAGGCAAAGTCCGTAATATGACTAGCTACGGTGCATTCATTGAATTAGAAGAAGGCATCGATGGTCTACTTCACATTTCTGATATGAGCTGGACAAAGAAAATTGGTCATCCCTCTGAAATGTTAAAGAAAAATGACGTGGTAGAAGCAAAAGTCATGGAAGTAGATCCCAACCAAAAAAGAATCGGTCTCAGTATGAAACAACTGATGGAAGATCCTTGGGAAAAAGTCATTCCAGAAAGATATCTTGTTGATGATGTTGTAAGTGGCAAAGTTACTAAATTGACAAAATTCGGAGTTTTCGTAGAATTAGAAGATTCTCTCGAAGGCTTACTACACATTTCTGAACTCACAGATCGAAAAGTTAAAAATCCCGATGAAGTCGTTGCAGTGGGCGATACAGTAGAAGTAAAAATTTTAAGAGTAGACCAAAAAGAAAGAAAAATTGGTCTTTCTTTAGTCAAAGCACGTTCTACAGAAGAATCAGAAGAAAGCCAAGATGAAAAAGCACCTGCTGATGAAAATACAGAAGCACCCGCTGATGAAAATACAGAAGCACCCGCTGATGAAAATACAGAAGCACCCGCTGATGAAAATACAGAAGCACCCGCTGATGAAAATACAGAAACACCTGACAAAGCATAATAAAATGGTAGCTTATTGTTAACAAAGTTCCATTTCACACTAAAAAAAACCGTTTTTCTAAAAATATGGAAAAAATATTCTTAGAAAACGGTTTTTTTTAATAAAATGTTTTGCAATATATTAATTTATGCTATAATTTAGTGTTATGAAATATCTTCAATAGAACTTTTAGCAATGAGGATTGAATACAGTGTTAGTTGTTAGTATAATACTTGGGTTTTGTATATATACATGGCTATACAATCGAAGAAAAAAAGAAGCTCTAGCCATTGCCAAAGTAATTCTTCAACAAAGTGAAGAAAAAGCAAATCAACTATATCATCAAATGACCGAAAAGTTAAAACGAGAATTGGAATACCAAAAAAAAACCTCGTTTCAGTGGATTAGTGAAGCACGTGAGAATAATCAAAATTTAGAACAACGGCTAGATATACAAACAAAAGATATAGAAATCCATGAAGCTAGATTACAACAAATGGAAGAATATATTCAAAAGAAAACTGCTGAACTACTCCAACTACAAAACACAATTAAAACAAAAGAAACAACGTATAAAACATTACAAGCAAACTCTCATAAAATTCTTTTGGAAATTTCTGGTGAAACAGAAGAAAAATTAAAAAAAGAATTTCTCTGTAATTTTGAAAAAGTAGTGCAAACAGAATTTAGAGTCCAATACAATAGACATATAGATTATTTAAATGCTAATGCAGAACGAACAGCAAGACGAATTTTATCTGCTATTATCCAACGTTGTCAATTTAGTCATTGGATCGAAGCATATCCTAGTTTTTTTTCTATTGAAGATGAATCTTTTGCACAAGAAATCACGTCTGAAAAGATTACAAAAATATTACAAGAAAACCTTGATAGCGAAGATATTTACCTAGAATATGATGAAAATTACAAGATTTTATCTATTGTATCACCAGATGGATGTTGTCGAGAAATTTGCAGACAAATCATTCAAAAACTCATTGACTACAAACTTAACCCAGAACAATGTATACAAGAACTTTTAGAACAATCTAAAGAAGAAATGGAAAATGCTATCATTGTAGGCGGGGATCAGGCTTGTATACTACTTCAACTTCATTTCCATGAAGATATACGACAATTATTAGGACGATTAAAATTTCGTACAAGTTTTGGTCAAAACGTCCTTTGGCATTCTATTGAAGTTGCATATCTTGCCAAACTTATTGCATCTGAAATTGGTTTAGATAAAGACTTAGCATGCAGAGCTGGTTTTTTGCACGATATTGGTAAAGCTTTAGACCATGAAAAAGAAGGCGGTCATCCAGAAATCGGAGGCGAAATTATAAGCAAATTCAATGAAGCACCAGAGATTATCGAAGGAATTGTAGGACATCACAATGATATACAACTAGAGACTATGTATGCTACTTTGATCAATACAGCAGATGCCATTAGTGCATCAAGGCCAGGTGCACGTCGTGAAACATTTGAAAAATATATTAACCGCCTAGAAAAATTAGAATCCATTGCATACAACGTTCCTGGCATTGAAAATGCCTTTGCTATTTCCGCAGGACGCGAAATTCGAGTCATAGTCAACCCTGAAGAAATTTCTGACAAAGAAACAAGTGTAGTTGCTCAAAAAATTGCAAAAGAAATTGAAAAAGAATTACACTATCCAGGAAAAATCAAAATTACAGTTGTCCGAGAAATGAAAATTGTAGAATATGCACATTAAAATTTCCATTATCTAGAATATGAAAATTGTAAAAATTATAGAATATGCATATAAAGAAAGGAAATATATATGAAACGACAAAAAGGTTTTACTTTAGTAGAACTCTTAGTTGTGATTGCCATTATCGGCATTCTAGCAGCTATTCTATTGCCTTCTCTAGGAAGTGCAAGAACAAGAGCAATACGTTCTAAAGTTTCTGCTACGATCAGTCAATTAAACCAAGCAGTCAAAGCATATCAATTAGATTATGGACTGTATCCACCTACTATTGCTCCAGATCCAGCTCATTTTAATTATTCAGCAACAACATTTGTTCCTTGTTTAGATGGCGATACAACTACAACAGCTGATGGATTTGGTAATTCAAGAATTATTTACTATGAATTTGAACCAAAAAGTGTAGTTGGTAATACATATTTTGATCCCTTTATGTCTCCTTATTTATATTTAAATTGTCATATATTAAATTTACAAAACAGAGTTACTACTAGTTATTTACCTGAAATAGCACGTTATAATTATCGTTCTTTTCAAATTTTCAGTAAAGCAAATTACCCTAATAATACAGATGATGGATCAGGATCGGGTCCTCATGGGGATGCACCTGAAAATATGAGAAATATGGATACATTTAAATGGATCACAAATTATCTAAATTAATGGATACTAGGAGAAAACCATGAAACTAAAAAAAGGATTTACTCTAGTAGAATTGCTAATGGTAATAGCTATTATTGGTATTTTAGCTGGCATTGTTCTTTCTGTAGGGAGAGGTATGGTTGCGAAAGCAAGAATTAAGTCTACGTATGGAACTATTATGGCATTAACAAGTGCTTGTGAACAATTCAAAGCTATTTATTATCGCTACCCTAATGTAGAAACTGGAGAAGGCGGATGTGTAGGTAGAACGAATAATAATCAAAAATTAGTTCATGCTTTAGAAGAATTTGATCCCTCTAGCAGTGACTCGGATATCGTAAAACAAGATCCTGTTTTAACACAAAATTTGCCTAAAATACTGAAAGGTACATATGAAGAGTATATCGATGCTTGGGGGAATTCATTGTACGTAGAAGCTGGACGTGATCATTCTAACGATATTCCACGTGGTCCTAATAATTATAACGAAAAAAAACCAGATTTTCGTTGGGGTACTCCTTTAGACATATATTCTTCAGGTCCTGATGGTATACTCCAAATTTCAAAAGGGGGAACAACTACACAACATAATTTTAAAAACGCTGGTAATGATGACATTGCCAGTTGGATGCCACTCACAAGACTCGTAGAAGAACAAGATGCAGATGGTAAATAACTCATTCAAAAAAGGTATATAGCATGAAACAAACAAAAAAAGGTTTTACATTAGTGGAATTACTTGTTGTCATTTCCATTATTGTAATCATGGCAGCCATGGCTGCTCCTGCTTTGAGTGATGTTATGAGCAAACGTCACTTAAATGGTGCTGCCACTGCCATTCAAATGGCTTGTATGGAAACTCGGTCGCGAGCTATTGCACAACGGGAACGACAAGTATTGGCTTTTGCACTTTTCAGGAATAATAATTCTGATAATATTATAAACGATGAGGTAACTCTTAATAAGATAACAATCTCTACTGTAACTATGAGTCCAGCCCCCAAAGTAAGAAGAAATACCATTAGTTCCTATGATTCCAACGAAACTGCTACAACTCCAGCATTTATACCAGCAGGACAACCTACTGAAATTTCAGAACATGTAAAATGGCAAACACCGGATGTGAATGCATTTTATTTGATTTTTAATCCTGATGGAACGATTATGTTTACAGATATAACAAACCAAAACAATGATCCTAATGATCTTAATAATCCTCACTGTGATGATACAGATATTATACTAGTTCAAAATAACCTTACA
Source organism: Planctomycetota bacterium (assembly GCA_017993505.1). Classification (GTDB taxonomy): domain Bacteria; phylum Planctomycetota; class Uabimicrobiia; order Uabimicrobiales; family JABWCH01; genus JAGOMP01. The sequence goes on along the minus strand of JAGOMP010000003.1, from coordinate 26,218 downwards.
GAGAGATGTTTTATTGATATTAATCATAATACTGGTAAAGTAAGGACTGCCATTCGAGAACCACGACAATAATTAATAGAATTAAGTAAGATAATTTTAACAATGATTTTGGAGGGTTGCGTTTTCTTATAGAAGACAACGCTTCATTTTTATGAAATACATACATAAAGGTTTTACTCTAGTAGAATTAATGGTTGCCATTGGCTTAATGGTTCTTTTAATGGGGGTTGTAGTCACTATTTTTAGTAGTTCCTCTGAAGTGATGGCACTTGCAGAAGCCAAAATGGGAATCTATCAAAATGCTCGTGCGGCCTTTGATCTTATGGCACGAGATATTACCAATATGACTGGTACACCATTGGCTCCTAATGAAGTATTGAATATTAATAATCCAAACGCTGGTGGTTTATTACTGACATTTCACACAGTAACTTCTTGGATAGATGGTAACACACAACGAACAGGTGCAGCCATGGTACAATATACATTAATCCCTTCACGCACATTTAATAGTCAACCACTCTTTAGTTTGCAACGAACAATAATACCAGCTGACAACCCCAGTAATCCAATAACAGATGTTTTTGCTGAATTTTTAGTTCCACCTTATGTGATAAATATGGATCCTCTACCAGATACTGATAATCCTGCACCTACTATGAATATTCCTTTTTTAACAGAGTTTTTCACACATAATAATAATGAAACTGCAAATTGGAGTATAAATAACGGAGCAGCAAATCCACCTGGGGATACTAAATTGCCTACACTTCCACCTGCTGTACGCATCACTATGACATTGACAGACGAATTTATGCGAGCACGTAGAACATTAAGTCGAGTGATATGGATTCCCAGAGGACAATAAAACATAGGAGCCAACAATGAAACAAACACAAAAAGGTTTTACATTAATTGAAATATTAATTTCCATGGGAATTTTAGCATTAGGAGTTTCAGGAATCTTGGCATTATTCCCAGTAGGCTTAAATGCGGTGAATAAATCTATTGAAGATACAAATGTATCGATTATAGCTGAATCTCTACATGCTGCTTTGCGTGCTAGTGCTATTAAAACACAACCAGGAAAAACAATGCCATTTTTCTTTGATGGTTGTTGTGCACGAACAACTACTACATTTACAACAGGTAATTTTGCTGGAAGCAAAAGTTTGGGATTTCCTGCTCCTCTAGGAATTGTAGACACATCTAACTATGGTAAGACTGTGACTGAAAATCATGATACACATTTTAGAAACTTAGCTTCCCATAATGTCCCTCCCAATAATGCTTTCGATCTTAGCAATTACTATGGTCTTTCAGATAATAATCAATTACAACAATATTCTTACAACATAGAAATTGCACGTCCCGCTATTGCTACTAATAATCCAGTCGGTTTATACGACATTACGATTCGTATTTGTCGTAACAAACGATTGATTAAAAAGTTTTACACACAATTAATGATTCCAACATTCAATAATTCATAGCACTTATACAAAAAAGGATTCGCCATGCTTCCAAAAAATATTGGAAGATATAAAATTTTAAATGAAATAGGTCATGGCGGCATGGGCAAAGTACTGGATGTATATGATCCAGTACTTTGTCGCCGTGTTGCCATGAAAATTTTATTGCATCCAAAAAATGTCTTTCAAAATAAAGAACATTTTATGAAAGAAGCACAAAATATAGCTCGGTTGCGTCATCCGCATATCATCACTGTATATGATGTAGGCGAAGATCAAGATCAAATATATTTTACAATGCCTATTATTCAAGGCGAATCTTTGAGTAGTTTATTATCACAAAAAAAAATTTCTGTTCAAGATGGCATTCGTCTTTTAGTAAAAATAGTAGATGCAGTGGCATATGCACATTCTCAAGGAATTATTCATCGAGATATTAAGCCATCAAATATTATGATTCAATCCAATGGTGAACCCATATTAATGGACTTTGGATTGGCAAAAGAGGTAATGACTATTTCTCAACACCAAGAAACAGTAGGCACACCAACTTATATGGCACCTGAACAATTGAAAGGTAAGGTAGAATTTCAAAGTGACGTCTATTCTTTAGGAGCTATTCTATATGAAATTCTCACATCACAACCTCCATTTAGTTCTGATACTTCTGTTCAAATATTAGCCCAAGTATTGGAAAAAGAGCCACTATCGCCTATTAAAGTCAATCCTGAAATTGATAAAAAAATAGATGCCATTTGTCGAAAGGCAATGGCAAAGTCTTTAAAAGTACGATATCAAAATGCCACACGTTTTTTCAATGATTTACAAAATTATTTACAAAATCAAAATTGTGAAGCTAGTATAGACCTGAGTAACTTATGGAAATTTATCCTTGGATTTATTATTTTAATCGCAGGTCTTTGTTTTTGGCTATTTTTTTTAGAATCTCCCAAACGAGTCTTGCTTGTATTCAGCTATGAAAAAGACATTCTTTGGGATATACATATTCGACAAGCGATCTTAGAAACATTTGAAAATCATTTATTACGTTCTGATAAAGAAATTGTTGTACGAGATTTTTATATCAATGCAAAAAAAGAAAGCGAAGAAGAAAAAATTCAATCGAAAATACATCAAGCTATCCATTTAATACGATCTTGGCGTCCTCATCTTGTAATTACAATCGATGATCTTGCTACTGGTTATATTACTCCTCATTTTTTCCATTCTTCCATTCAATTTGTATTTTGCGGTGTCAACAATGATATAAAAGAATATGGATTTCCACAAAAAAATGTCACGGGAATTTGTGAAGATGTTTTTGTAAAACAAACATTTCAAAAAATAGATACTTTTCTTCCCACAGCTAAAAATTACGTCATTTTAATAGAAGATACTCCTATTGCTTCTGAAATGCTTCAACATATACATCAGGAATTAGAGACAATTCCATTGTACTGTTTAGAAACTTTTTGTTCTGCAAATTGGGAAGAATGGAAACAATGTTTAAAGCAATATGAATCACAAGTAGATTTTTTTTATATTCCCATGTATCACAATTTAAAAGATGAACAAGGTAATTATATTTCTTCTGCCGATGTTTTACAATGGATACTGGGAAATATAGAAAAACCTTTTTTAGGTTTATTAGATTTTAATATAAAGCAAGGTGCACTATTTGGTGTAGTGGCAACAGGAAAGAAACAGGGTGAGATAGCTGGTTATTATGGAGTACAAATTTTAAAAGGAAAAACAGCAGACGCATTTCCTATTTTTCATTTACCTAGAGGCGAACTTTATATTAATAGAAAAACAGCTAAGCGATACAATATTACAATACCGACATGGATTGAACCTTATGCTATAATTATAGATGAATAATAACATACAATAATCTATAAAAAAGCAATCTATAAACTAAGTACAATTTTTAACATTATCCCAAAAATTTGCCAATAAAAATATTGGTATTTTGTCATAACATTTTACATTTGATAAAAGAAAGGCAATCGCATGGATAAAATTATGATTTTAAGCATAAATCCAGGCTCTACATCAACAAAAATTGGATTGTTTGAAAATGAAAATTGCATTTGGGAAAAAACATTGCGACATAGTTCTGAAGTCATTGCAAAATATTCGCACATAGCAGATCAATTTGAATTTCGTAAACAGGAAATTATAAAAGAATTACAAGAATATGGATTTGATTTAAAAACATTAAATGCTATAGTTGGACGAGGCGGACTTTTAAGTCCCATTCCAAGTGGCACCTACCCTATTGATCAAAAAATGGTAGAAGATTCTAGAAATGCCACTTATGGTGAACATGCTTCCAATTTAGGTTGCCTTTTGGCATATGCAATCGCCCAAGAATATAACATTCCCAGCTATATTGTAGATCCTCCTGTAGTAGACGATTTAGAACCACTAGCTCGTATTTCTGGGTTAAAAGAATTACCTCGTACTCCCACATTCCATGCTCTGAATATCTATGCGATTGCCAGAAAATTTGCCAAAGATCAAGGCAAACAGCTGGAAAACTTAAATCTCATCATTACTCATTTAGGGGGTGGTATTAGCGTTGCAGCCATTCACAAAGGAAAAGCTATCAACGCGAATAACGCCTTATCTGAAGGGCCTTTTACTCCAGAAAGAGCTGGACAAGTTCCTTTATTTCCTTTTCTAGACCTTTGTTTTTCAGGAAAATATACAAAAGAAGAAATAGGGAAAATGCTCGTAGGAAAAGGTGGTTTTGTATCTTATTGCAATACAAACAATGCAATCGATGTGGAACGAGAAACAGAAAATGGTTCTGAATATGCAAAACTCATCTTCCAAGCTATGGCATATCAAGTTTCTCAAGAAATTGGTGCTCGAGCTACTAATCTTTTTGGAAAAGTGGATGCGATTATTCTCACAGGTGGCATGGCTCATTCTAAAATGTGTTGTGAATGGATTAAAGAACGAGTTTCTTTTATAGCACCTGTCTATATCTATGCTGGTGAAAATGAACTAGAAGCTTTGGCTCTAGCCGCATATCGAATGTTCCAACAATAATATATGTAAATACGTATATTACTACATTTAATGAGATAATCTAAAATTTTAAATTTGTGAATCTGAAAAAGGCTATTTTATTACTATATTTGATGAGATAATCTAAAATTTTTAAAATTTGTGAATCTGAAAAAGGCTATTTTATTACTGACTAGCCTTTTTCAGATTCACAAAAAAAAATTATATTTTCTATTTAATCCATTTTTAGATAGATAAAAAACTATGCGTACATTTCATTTTAGACAGTTCAAAATTTTTATAAAATTTCAAAAAATTTTATGGAAATATATATTAAAACTGATAAAATACATGTACGTATTATTATTAAACCTATTTATTGTAACTTGGCTAGAAATATTATTTTATTAGGATAGGGAGCAACAATGCAAAATTTTTTAAAAATCGCTCAAACTCAACGTGATTTTCAATCATATGAAAACGCGGGGAATGGCTATCCTAGCAATATTGTTAGCTCTGATGAATTACAGGAATATAAACAACGTTGTATGTCTTTAGAAGAACGCAATCGATATTTAGAAGGGAAAGTAGCTCGTCAATCATATGAAATTGAAGATTTAAAAAATAACCTTATATCTAAAGAGCAAGATTGGCGGAATAAAATTGAGATTGTAGATCAAGCTTATAAAAAGTTAGAAATGATACGCCAAGAATGTATAAAAGAAATAGAAAATAATACAAGTCTCCTTCAACTTGGAAAAAAGAAAGAGGAACAATATCAAAGGCAAACAGAACATTACCAAAGACTATTAAGAGAAAAAGATAACTTGATTAATAACTTATATGCATATAGTGAACAACTACAATTAAAAATTTTACAACTTCAAGAAGAGCTAAAAAATAAAGAACCATTTTCAAAGTACTCTCAAACTTCCTCTAGTTCTAGTACTACTATTCCCAATCTCATGTCCATGGACTTTGATCATTTAGAGGAGAAAGAAAATATGTCTTCTTCATTATCCATTAGCCAAGATAAGATAAAAAACAAAAAGGCAAAAAGTCCTATTGGTTACTATGATACAAATGTATTTCAAGATACTTATTCTCGCAATGGAAATTCATTGTTTGTAGCTCAAGAAGAGTTAAAAGTTAATAGTTTAGAAAAACAAATTGAGACTATGAAAAATATGATGGAAAAAATGCAATCTACATTACACCATCTCTGTAATTTTCAAAATACAAATACAAATATGAATACAGATACCTATTATAATGAGAACCAAGCATTGGAACATATTCAAGATTTTCTAGCTCAATCTTAAATTTTTCATTATGGATTAATCAGTTATTACTTCTTTAAAATTCAAACATAAAAGTAACTGGTCCATCGTTCTGTGAGTATACTTGCATATATTCTCCAAAAATTCCATTTTGTGTATCAATGTCCATTTCTTTTAATTCCTGTATAAATTGTTCATATAGAATCTCCGCTGTTTTCGGTTCTAATGCCAAATCAAAACTAGGACGTTTTCCTTTTTTACCATTTGCTACAAGAGTAAATTGACTTATGACTAGAGCTTGTCCTTGAATATCTAAAAGTGAACGATTCATTTTTTGATCTTCATCATGAAACATTCTAAATTCTGCAATTTTTTTTGCTACAAATTTTACTTTTTCTGCAGAATCTCCTGTCATAAGGCATAAATAAATTAAAGCACCTTGTTGTATTTTTCCTACAGTTTGCCCTTTCACTTCCACGGATGCTTGTTTAACTCTTTGAAGAACGATTTTCATAATTTTCCCTATATAATATAATACAGTAGATAACGCAGAAATTTTTTTCTGCGTTTTTTTATTTTCCTATAAAATTTCCATCTTTTGTAGTACTATTTCTAAGGCATCACAAAAATTTTGTATATCTTTACAATCAATAGCTCCCATATTAGCTAAACGAAATGTATCTTTTTCACCAATTTTCCCTGGATAAATAGTAAATCCTTTTTGATAAAGTTGATCATGAATTTCCTCAAATGAAAAATTAGGGTGAGATAAGTAATGAAACGTTGTTAAAATTTTACTTTCATATTCATCTGGAAGAAGCTTTTGAAACCCAAGTCTTTTCATACCTTTGATCAAAGTTTCCCAACTTTTTTTATAGCGTTGATGGCGTTGGTCAGCACCTTCTTCTAAAAATTCTTGAATAGCTTGGCGAAGTGCATAAAGAGTTTGAACAGGTGGTGTGAACTGCATTTGTTTTGTTTTTTCAAAATATAGATACTGTTGATAAAGATTAAGATAAAAAGATCTTGGGCTGATATTGGCTATTTTTTGCATTGCTTGTTTATGGGCAATGATAAAGGCACAACCAGCCATGCCTTGGATACATTTATTACTAGTAGAGGCCATAAAATCAATGTAATATTCTTGAACACTAAAAGGAATAGCAGCAAAGCTAGAAATAGCGTCCACAATAAACATTTTTTTATATTTATCAGAAAGTTGACCGATTTCTGCAACAGGATTTAACATTCCTGTTGTTGTTTCATGATGAACCATGGCAATACAACTGATTTCTGGTACAGTTTTTAATTTATTTTCTACATCGTGAAGATTAGGATAAGTACCCCATGGATAATAGATTTCTTCGATATCTATAGAGTAGGCTTTTGCAATTTTAACCATTCTTTCCCCATATGCACCATTATTGATGATTAAAATCTTTGTATTGTGGGGAACTACTGAATTTATCATAGCATCTACTGCAGCTGTTCCAGAACCAGCAAATAGTATGGTTGTATATTCTTTGCCTCCTTGGGCAATCGCAGTGAGATTGTCTGAAATATAAGCCATCAAATCACCGAATTCTTTTTCTCGAGGACAAATATCAGGAACAACTTGTGCCATTTTTACCGAATCTGTAGTAGTGGCTGGTCCAGGATTCAATAAAATATTTCTTTGAATTTCCATTCGTATACTTTCTATAAAAACAATTATTTATATATACATATAAATTTTAAATCATATTCATATTGTATCATTTTTATATTTCTTGTCTATTTTTCTTTTTAAAAATCAAGAGGAACAGTTGTTTTTTTTATTTTATAAAAAAAACAGGATTTTATCATACATATTTGTTAGATAAAATCCTATTTTTTACCTTTTAAACTAGACAGAATTTTTAGATATGTTTATTTTCATTTGGATCAATGGGGAGATATTTTATCATCAATACACTATTTCCTAATTGATTGTAAATGACTTCATCAGCAATAGCAAAAACACTAGCAATTCCTAGTCCACCTAATCGCATTCCTTGTTGGCGACGATACATCATAACATCCATAGTCTCATTTTTACTCTTACCAATCAATGCATGGGGAAGATTTTGCAAATCAAAGCCTTCTCCTTCATCTTGAATATAAAATAATAGACTATTAGGAGTCATATTTAAACGAATCCTAATTCGTTTTGTAGGCTCATACTTATTTCCGTGTTCAATAGCATTTTGCAATAACTCTCGAAATGCATACATAATTTTATGGAGTTCTTTTTGTTCTAAAAAATCTAGAAAACGTATAAACCATTGACTAACCCGTGGCAAATAATATTTTTTACTAGGAATAATACATTCTATCCATTGTTCTGTACAAGATAAAAGATGTAACTCTTCTGTATTTTCATATGTTTCTTGGGCACATCGGATCAATTCTATTAGTTCCGCAATATTTATTTTTTTCTTTGGTGTAGCAAAAATATTATGTGCTAAGAAATATAATAGAACACTATAATCAGAATCGTCCCAAAATAGAATCTTAGGAATGGAACAAGGGAAAAGCTGTTCTATAAAAGGACAAATAGTATCTATTTGTTCTTGTAGAGATAATAAAAGAATAGTAAATGTTCCTGTAGTAAGTTTTTCTAAGACTTCTCTTTTTGAAGAAACAAGAGTAAATTGAAAGGGAATTTCTGTAATGTTAAATGCAGGTGCTGTATAATATTGTTTTAAATAGGAGTTTTCATCTAATATCAGAATGTTACATGCGTGCATGAAATTTCCTCTAAGTAGAAGTCTATTTATTAAAAGCATTAAGAAGCGTAGTTTACACTACGCTTCTTAATATAGACATGGAGTAATATGACGATTAATGGTGTCCGCAGAAAGGATCATAATGAATGTCCATTTTTTGTGGCACATATTCAATATCTGCCCAAATTTTAATTTCATAGGGTGAACAAGTGAGCATTACCATTCTTCCACGTTCATCGCATACAAGTGTGGCTTCATCTGTTTCTTCTTCATCTATTTGGAATTTGAGTACTCTAGATGGATCTGTTTCATCTACTGTTCCTGAGAAATCGGTTTCATCAGGAGATTCCACATGATATTCATAAGATTCACGAATAGGTAATGGTTCACTGAGAGCACATTTGAATTCTTCACCATTAGGATATTGTACAATATATTCAAGTGGTGTATTTGCTGAAATAACGGGTCGTCTATCGAAAATTTCTTGGCTTGTAATCGTATGAGTAATAATAAGTTCTGGTGCTTTGTTATCTTTTGCTCTTTGTTCTTCTAATTTTCTCTTTTCCTCTCGTTGTCGATCTGCCATTGATGGTGCAGCTACTTTTGCTACTTCTTCTTGTTCTTGTCCTGGTTCTTCATGTTCTTCAGCGTCTTCATCAAATTCATTTTCTGCATCTTCATCAAATTCATTTTCTACATCTTCTGGGATTTCATGATCTTCATGATCTTCATCTTCATGATCTTCGTGATCTTCTGGCTCTTCATAATCTTCGTGATCTTCTGGCTCTTCATAATCTTCATGATCAGTATAGCTTGTGCTAGGAGCCATAGCAGAACCATCAACTCGTGCAATGAGTTCTGGTAATGGACCACCTTCTACAGGGTCTTCATATGTTTTTGCTGTAATTGTTTTTTGACCACGAGGTAAGAAAAATGCACGAACAAAAAGCTCAGCATCTGCTTCAAAACCAACTAAATATTCTTCACGGAATTTTCTGAAATCATCAAAACCATTTTCTAAAGCAACTGCTTCAGCATTGATAAGGCCTAAATATTGTGGTTCTGCACCTTCAAAATCAATGCGATAAATCCAGAATTTTTCTTGAACAGGGCGTAAATTATGAATAGATGTTCTAGCTACAGGACGTCTATCTGTATAAGATCGTAAATTAAGTTCATGACCTTGATCAAAAATAGTAACCATAGCAACTAGAGAATCATATGCTAAACGACAAGATAAGTAAGTGAACAAGTTTTCAATCACAAGTTCAATTTGATCATAGCCGTCACGCAACATTTGTTTTGTCTTTTCATTGAAAGGATCAATACGAACAGATTCAAGATAACGTCCTACACATGCTCCTAAAGATACTGACGTTTTCGCAGAATCTCTATCAAAACGTACATTGGCGGGATCGTAATCAAATACACCTTCACTTTCACGGAAGACTTCGTTAGCAACGACTTGAACACACTGCATATTGCATGATTGTCCAGATAAAATAAGTCTATCAATTCGATCTCTATGGTCTTGTGTAAGTAGTCTTGCTTTAGATAAACTGACTGCAAGGCTGAGAGATTGCTTAATAGGATCTCTTGCAATTTTAGTGAGTTCTGTTTGTGGAATAGTAATGTGCAAATCATCTTGCTGTACTGCTCCACTTTCTGTTAACCAAGGATGGGCATTTTGTACAAAGTTAAAGAGTTGACCACTGTCAATATCTGCTTCTTCTGGCCATTCTCTCGCAATGCCAGATGTTCTCTCAGATTCTACAGGGGTTCCCATAGTCTTTTTGAGTTCTTCCACCATTTCCCACATTGTGAAAAAATTAGAAGTCTTGCTGGAATCATTCACAAAACGAGTAGGAACAAGCACATCAATAATATTTTCATTAAGATTGTTATATTGACGCATTTGTTGCATGGGATGAGCAGTCCATTCTAAGAGAGAACCAACTCTATATTTTGGTGTAGCGTCTTCATCGCCATCATTTTCAATCAATGATTCAGGTAGATTGAGTAAAACTTGGCTCAATGGACTATCCATGGGTGCTTCAATGTTTTTCTCTGTGATGATACGTAGCAAACAATCTGCTAATTTAGATTTTACTAAACGGAATAACCATAATGTAATTAAATCACCACCAATATATCTATGCCCTGTAGTTCCTAATAATCGTGGAGTAATACGAAAATAACGTCCACCATTTCCTCGATCTGCTCCCTCTGCAAAAATAGGAAGTTCTTCATATAAAAGCTGAATAAGAGCAATATCTGTAGTTCCACCACCCAAATCGTACAATAAAATATTTTGGTAAGCACGTCCATGTCGATCTTTTCGACATCTTGCCATGAGACCATTCATTGCACAAACTGGGTCAGCACCAACTTCACGCCATACATAAAAAATAGCAGCAGCAGTAGCTTCATCAAAACGTGTATCGATTTCTTTGATGTTCAAATCAGTTAAGATTTCTCGTAAATTACGACGTAAAGAAGCAGGGTAAGATGTGGGAAATGTAGCAACAAGAGAACAAGGCCATTCACCATCTTGAAATTGTCCTGCATCTGCTCGTCTATGGATATCAGCAATAGCACGATGCAATAATTCTCGATATGCTAAGCGACATAATGTGTCTGCTGGAAATTGAATTGGCATGCCATCATTTTCAGAAGGCAATACTTCAATCACTTCATCACGACCAAAATATCGTTTCACAGAAATCACGAATTGACGAATATCTGCTCCACCACTTGCAGCACTTCGGAGTAATAAACTAACTCGTGCACCCATATCAATTTTTGTTTCTTCCATCAATCGATTTAAATCTTCTGTGCTGGGTGCTGAGACAACTTGCAATGTACTAGGAATAGGAGCTGGACCAGCATTTTCATCTAGTTCTAGTACAAAGTATCTTTGAGATTCTAATGTTTTGGAATCAATAACAGCTTCAAACCCTCGCATAACTTCAGGAGCAATATCTTGTAAAATGCGAGACGTAGTTCCTTCTTGCGAAAAATTGGATAGTCTACATAAAGTTTCAGAAAGAATTTGTGTACGGATTGTATCATCTAATTGTAAGAGGGAACGTTTAATTTCATCATCAGGCGTTCCACAAGTGGGTAGATTCGCATTAGGAACAATGCGTGTTAAATTTTCTACGAATAAATCGGTTTCCATTGGTTCAATAGTAGCCAAGTGTTCTGTCAACCAATTGTTAATCCATTCGCATAAAAAATCCCATTGTTCTGTACTGAGTTGACCACGAACTTCTTCCGCAGCATAACGTGGATCTCGGACAACAATAGCTGAGTTGGTTGTTCCATAATCTATTGCCATCAAACCACTATATAAACTACTAGCATCATGTTCATCATCATCATCTTCATCCTCAGATTCTTCTGAATATACATCTCCATCACCTGTAGCATCATCTAAGGATTCATCATCGTTATTATAGGCAAGTGCATCTTGCTCATTTCCAATCTTTTCTTCTGGTTGATCAGAAAAATCTACATCACCTTCATCGGCTAAATGATCTTCTTCAACTGGTTCTTGTAAATCTGTAATGAGATGAAGTTCTTGAGCACATTTGAGTTCTTGGTCGAGTTCATCATGTTTTATTAATTTTAATAAAATAGGCACTCTAATAGTCCCCTCATGGGCTAATAGAGAAGTATCTTGTAATTGACAAATTGGAACAACAATGGTTGCACGGTTTCTACCGGAAAGAACGCTAAAATGGGTTACATCTAGAATATTTACTAGAATGCTACGAATCTTATCTTTTAATGCTTGTGATGCAGTCCCTAATTTTGCTGGAAAGGCATATTTGAGTGTAATTTCTTTTTGCGATATCTTACCAGAAAAACCTTCCAAAAAGTAACGCAACTCACCTTGTCGATCTAAAGGATTTATAGTTACACTTCTTTGTTCAGGATAAAATTTCAGGTTATCAGGCATAGTTTCCCTCTTTCACAAAAGGCAATTCGGGTCTATTTAAATAACAACATAAAACGATTAAAAAATATTATATCTATTTTTTCTACAATTACTAGTTAAAATTACACGTTTTTTTATTTTTCGTAGAAAATACAAAAAAATAATTAAAACAATTAAATTTTTATTTTTCTTAGTAATTTACGATTTTATTTAAATTCTTTTTTTAAAATCGACGTTATAAATTGAGAATCATTTAAATGGATACGAATAATTGGTAAAAGTTCTCTACGTAATACTTCATTTATAAAAAAATCTTTAAAATGATTTTCTGCTACTGCAATTAAACGAGATACACGATCACGAATTGTTTGAATTAATTCTACTTGTAAACGAATGATTAAAGAAAAATTCCATTGACATGTTTTATCTGCATTGTAAGGATAACAGATAGATTCCACAGATTTTATTTCTTCTGTAATTCGTTCTAATATTTCTGGAATAAGAATTTCTTCTCCCATACGAAGAGGATTCCAAATATCGAAAAAAGGCAAACATTCTTCTTTGTGAGTCAATTCTTCTATAGGAATAAGATACGATTGAAAATCTAAACAAGCTTTTTTATATCCTGGATTTTCAGAAAATCTTATTAAACTACAAATAATTGCTTGGCGTATTTTTTCTACTGCAATTTCACGGATCTCTAGAAGTGTGTTCTGAAATCGTTCATTAAAATCTTGAAATTTTATGGGAATAGAAGCTACAATTTCTTGGCTATCTTTATATCGAACTACAGTAGAATTGTTTTTTGGATCTTGTTGTTCTAGATGTAAAATGGCATACCATTCTGGCCAATTTAAAATTTTACTAGAAATTTCTTTTTCCATAATTTCCCAAAGGGGAATTTGATTTTCATTGATATGTATTTTGAATTCTTGGTATCCTGAAATACTACTAGGCAAAGCATCTGCAACTGATAATTCTAATACTCGATAAAATTCTTCAATACATTCTAGCACATCTTCCCGTAAGCAAGAATTTGTTGTGTCCATTTTAAACCTGCCAAGCAATGCAACTAATAAATTATTCTCTTACTCGTTCAATATAAACTAATAAATTATTCTCTTACTCGTTCAATATAACGACCAGTACGAGTGTCAACTTTTACTAAATCGTCTTGATTGATGAATAAGGGAACTTGAATGACTTTGCCCGTTTCTAGAGTAACAGGTTTTGTACCGCCCTGTACTGTATCACCTTTCAGACCTGGTAAAGCTTCTGTGACTCGAAGAACAATAAAATCTGGCAATACAGCTTCCACAACTTCCCCTTCATAGAATCGAAAGAAGACCATATCTTCTTCTTTAAGATAATCAAGAAGAGGTTCTATAATATGAATATCTATCGGGATTTGATCATATGTATCAGGATCTTGAAAATAGAATAGATCTCTGTCACGATAAAGATATTGTAAATTTCTTTTGTCCACAATTGCTTGTTCAATAGGTTCTTTGGCACGATAAGTATTTTCAAAAATGGCATTTGTTTTCAAATTTTTTAGTTTCGTGCGTACGAAAGCATGACCTTTCCCTGGTTTAATATGTTGGAATTCCACTACTTCATGAATGACATCATTAAAAATAATTGTCATTCCATTTTTTAGATCATTGCTGCTGATCATAAATATTTTTCTCCGACTTAAAAACAAAAATAAAAAATAAAAAAAGAATTAAGAAAGGTTAGTCAAACTTTCTAAGGACTCTTTCCATAGATTTTTTGCTACTTGTAAACGATAGCGTGCTGTAGAACGAATATCATCAATAGGTTGTAATTCTTGTTGAATGATTTCTACTCCCTGTTGTATCACATCTGGAGTGATTTTTTTACCTTGAAGCAATGTTTCTAACGAACGACAACGATATGTATACGGCATCATACTCCCAAAAACTATACGAGAATCTTGAACTGTTTTGTCTTTGTTAATATACATTCTTATTCCATATGCTATTTTAGCAATAGCTTGCAATTTTCTCTCGCCTACTTTTCGATAATATTCATAGGCACTTTTAGCAGATTTAGGAATAGAAATAGCTGTGATAAGCTCATGAGAATCACGATCCATTTGCTTATATCCTTTATAAAAATCTGCTAATAAAATCACTCTTTCGCCTTGTTGAGATTTTAAATGCACTTTAGCATCATATAACATCAAGGCAAGGACACCATCTGCTGCGGGAGAAGCATTCCCTATATTTCCAACCCAAGTTCCGATATTTTGGATGCTCATAGCACCAATGTTAGATGCTACCAAAGGCAATAACTTCATATTGTCTTTGAAATAAGGATTCATTCTCACATCTCGGTATGTTGTCAAAGCGGAAAATACAATTTGATTTTCTTGAATGTCAATTTTAGGTTGCAATTCTGGAATACTATGTAAATTTAAATATCTCCCAGCAACCAAACGATTATATTTCAAGTAAACCATTAAATCCGTTCCTCCTGCTAAAGGAATCGAATCTGGTTTTTCTTGCATGATACAAAGTGCATCTTCTAAAGTAGAGCAACTCAGCACTTGATAATCATTTAAATAATTCCTCATTTTTCCCCTTTTACATTTTGATGCAATAAAATCAATTTTATTATACAGTAAAAAAAAACAAGAAACAACAAAAAAAACAAATCCTTTTCTAGTCTCTTTTATCCTAACAATGCTTGATCAATATCTCAAAGAATATCTTCTATCTGTTCTAACCCTACAGAAATACGAACAAGATTATCTTCTATTCCTAGTTTTGTTTGTTTCTTTGTTGGAATCAATAAATAACTCATGGCTGTAGGATATTCTAAGGTTGTTTGCAAGCCTCCAAACATAGTTTGAATACTACAATGTTTTAAACGATTTAAAAATTGTAAAGTTCCTGCTTGGTTTGTTTTTAACTTGCAATAACATATTCCTCCTGTATAAGTTAACTGTTTCTGTACATTTGGATATGTAGCATCAATATAATACATAGTTTCGATTCTAGGATGAGATTGTAAAAAATTCACGACTATACTAGCATTTTTTGAAATTTTTTCGATTCGTACAGCCAATGTTTGAAGATGGTCTAAAATGCATATAGCTTCTTTTTCTGGTAAGGAAACATCTAATAATTGAACGATACGTCGAATTTGCAATAATAACATTTTATTACTAGCAAAATAGGCTCCTATATTTTTTCCACAAGCACAATATTCTTTCAAGCTTGAAATGACTATATCAGCTCCATATTTACTAGGTTGAATAGAAACAGGACTCAACATAGTATGATTCACTACACATAATATATTTTTTTTATGAGCTAATTCAATACATGATTCTAAATCAAAAACTTCTAGAAAAGGAATACTAGGAAATTCTATAAGCATCATTTTCGTTTGTTTACAGATGTTCTCTTCTATAGAAGTAAGATTAGAAAAATTTGCACGATCTACATGAACATGAACAGAAGGAAGAAATTCATATAACCATGTTTCTAATTCACCAGAAACAGTTTCATGCACTAAAATATGATCTCCATCTTGTAATAATGCATATACAATACTACTCAATGCAATATTGAGACTTACTACTGCTAAAGCATCTTCTGTTTGTTCTAATAATGCTATCTTTTTCTCTAAAGACTCCACAATCGAATTATGCGTTCGATAAGAAGAACTTTTTAAAAAATATTCATCTAAAGAATTAAATGATTCTCCTATTTTTTGTTCTTGAACTCCTATCTGATTTTGACAAATTAAAGAGTTTAAATATAGTGGAGTTTTTTGCATAACAAATTCCTCGTATTTTCATTCTGTATGTACTCTATACTCAATATTCTATCACTTCACTATACGTTATATTTTTGGCAACAACTTTGAATATCACGCAACATTTCATAAAAAGATTGAAATCGTTGGCTAGGATCTTTTTGCATAGCCTTTACAATAATATTACTTATATCTTCAGGAATATATGGATCTAAAATATGAATGGGAGTCAAGTCCTTTGTTTGAATATTTTGTATTACCTCTATGATTTGATTTCCACTAAAAGGTAATATACCAGTCAACATTTCATATAATGTTGCACCTAAAGAATAAATATCAACTCTTTGATCTGAAAATTTTGCATTGAAAATTTGTTCAGAAGCCATATAAAAGAGAGTGCCTATACCAGTTTGAGATTTTGTAATACCAGAAAAACCAGCTTCTGTGTAATCTTTTGCCAATCCAAAATCTGTAATTTTTACAATTCCATTTTGATTTATTAAAATATTATCAGGTTTAATATCACGATGGATAATTTGAAAATTTTTATGTGCATAATGCAATGCTTGTAAAACTTGTTCTATGATTGGCAAGGCCATAGAATAATGGAAAACGCCTATTTCCTGCATAAGTTGATGAATATTTACGCCTAGTACATATTCCATTACTAAAAAATAAATATCGTCCACTTGACCACAATCTAAAAACTGGACAATATTAGTATGGTGCATTTTTCCCCCAATGCGTGCCTCTCGAAAAAAACGTTGTATGGAAGATCTAGGTAATTCTGTTGTTCTACGCATAATTTTCAATGCAACAGGTCGTTCCATGGAAACTTGAACTGCCTCAAATACTGCTCCCATGCCACCTTCCCCTAATTTTTTTACAATCTTATAACTAGCAAGGGATGATATATCTTTAATATCTCTTTTACAAATGCATTCTAAACAATAAATGACTCCACTTTTAATAAATCCTAAATGATAAAAAAGCTCTTCTGTAGTTAAGTTTCTACCACAAACATCACATACTCCTTCAGAGACTTTTAAATTATTCAATAAATAAGAGTATATTGAATGTTGTAAAGAAAAATGATCTGAAGATATACTATATAATGCAGAAGCATTCAAATTTTCTTCAAATTGTGCAAGATTATATTCTATTTTAGAAAAATTAGTATCAAAATCACTATTTGTATGGATAATATCCTCGGAATGGAGATTTATAACATCCTCCTGATAAGAGTCTTTTTTTTGAATACTATCAGGAATCTTATTGTTCTCCTGCTCAGCACAATATAGCTGACAACTTTCTTTTACAGATAAAGGTCGTAATATATCTGTACTGTCTATATAAATATCAGAATCATTCTTAATTTCAGAATCATTCTTCAGTACTGTATTTTCCTGAGAATAAATAATAACATTAATGATAACATGTCCAATTCTAACAACATCTGAGTTATGTAGACAAACATTGTCATAAATTCTCAAAGAATTCACAGAAGTGCCATTGCGACTCCCTAAATCTTGAAGTTCTACAGAATTATCAAAACTCCTAAAAATACAATGTTTTTTAGATAGAGATTGAACAGGTAAAACAATATCTGCTTCTTGTCCACGTCCTATACTAATTTCAGTATTGGGTGTAATATCACAATGCACAATCAGATTTTCTGAAACAAAAATTTCTAAATGAGCAATGATGTTTGATTCTTCCATAACTCACCATAAAAAGATGAATCCACTACTTTATAAAGGTAGTGGATTCATTTCTTCCTTCAAAATTAATTATTTGTTGGATCAACAACTCTTAATTTTTCTCCTGCATCTTCAACGACTCGTCTTTGCCAATCTTCACCATATCCTGGTTGAAAAACTTTAGGATTCATTTGGCCTGGAACTTTTGTCTTAATATTTCCATCCATATATTTCATGAATAGATATTGATAAAATATTTTCCAATCTTGGACAAGTCTATTTGCAGTATTTACAGAATAATCTGTTAAAAAGTTTGCAACAAAAGAAGGATTGTGTTCATACAGTGTCAATGCAGCTTGATCAATAGCTGGAGTATATGCGATATATTTATCTTCTAATTCTTTTTGTTTAGCTGCAATTTCTGGATGAATATAACTATATTTTGTATATGCAAAATTAGTAACTTGATTGAAAACCCAAAATGCAGCATTGTTACTCCATTCCATCATAGCACCGTTTCCTACGCGATAACTTTCAGGAATAGATGTTATCGAGCAATACATAGGAGCATAGACGCAACTATCGGCATCATCAATGCCAAACCAAATAATACCACCTATAGAATCAGGTAACCAAGAACGAGATTGAGTGACAAAAGAAAAACCTGTTTGTTGAGTGGCTGTAGCTCTTTCATTTACGTATTGTACGCCATCTACTTCCCAGTACATAGGTCTCCAACGATAAGGACATGCAAAAGGACCAGCACCAAAATCTTTTGTCATATCAAGTTCTGTGCCTTCCAAGTGATCACGCATAAAACGCATCATATCTTGCACTGTGATCTGACGATTGGGTTTAACCCATAATGGCATTCTATTTTTTAAATTATGACCTTTGGCATAGTCAGCATATTGTTCCATATCATCTGCAATTTGACGAAACATTGCCCATACACGGACTTCACAAGCACGAGCAGCTCCAAAATCTAAAACGCCATATGTATCAGAAAAACTGAAATCTTTGCTATCACCATCAAACCAACCTTTACTACGTGCAAAAGTAACAACATCATGGGAATATACACATGTTACGTTAGAATCAAAAATTCTATCTAATTCTAAAGAAGTAATAGTTTGATCACCTTCTTGTGGGAATTGTGTAATGCGAGGATGATTGGCATGAGCACAAACATAGCCATTGGGAATCAAAAGAGCAACCCAAACAGCACCTTTTTGACCTTCGCCTTTTCCAATCAATTCCATAATCCAAGCTTCATTTTTATCCACAATAGAAAAAGATTCACCACTACTGGCATAGCCATATTCATCCATAAGTTCAGCGATTAATTTAATAGCTTCACGTGCAGATTTACATCTTTGTAAAGCAACATAAATTAAGCTACCATAGTCCATGATAGCACCTGGCTGTGAACTTAATTCTTCTCGTCCACCATATGTTGTTTCAGAAATTGCTAATTGATATTCATTAATATTACCTACTACATTATACGTTTGACGAGCTTCTTTAATTTCACCCATATATTTTCCAGAATCCCATTCATATACTTTACGCATAGCACCTTCTGGATATTGAGCAGCTTCATAGTGGTACAATTCACCATATAAAACATGGGAATCCGCAGCATATGTTACCATAACAGAGCCATCTTCACTGGCTCCCTTTGTAACGATAAAATTAGTGCAAGCATACACGGGAGAAAACATAAAAATGAAAAAAAATATACAAAAAACTGTAAAAACTTTTTTCATGTTGCTTCTAGCTCCTAAAAACTCTAATTTCTAGTTGTAAAAACAAATAAAAAATACATTTAATATTTATAAAAACTATTGTAAGAGGTATTTCATATATTTTCAAGTAAAAATTTTTTATAAGATATTTTTATCCCTTGATGATTTAAAAAATTTTAAAGTATGCATAATATCTGCAAAAGAGTTTATATCATTATATAATATTTAATTCCTTAAGAGAAAAATTTGTTTTCATGAAAAAAACAATGTCATTGTACATAATCAATGCATTGTATATAAGGGGAAGTTAATTTTTAAATAAATTTTCTAACAAATTCCAAGTATCATTATGGCGTTGTAAATCAATTTTTTTTAACTTAATAATGAATTCTACTTCTTGAGAACAACTACCAAGATAAACTTTACTTTTATAAGCACGGATATATTCTATGGCTCGTTTAAAAAAAGAAGGTCCTAGACCACTCAGTATATGTAAATTTTTCATATCAAAAATAAAATATCTATACTTTTCTTTGACTAAAGAGCTAATTTGTGTTTCTAATTCATCAATATCCATATTCATAATGCCAAATAGTAAAATAATAACAACGTTTCTAGGTAATTTGAACACTTCAATTGAAAAATTACTAGTATCTTCTCGATTTTGTATAAAATTTTGATAAATTTCTGAATAATCTTTTTTCGATTGTAGCAATTTTACTGAATATGCTGCCCATAAGGCTATTTTATCTTTTTTTTCCTTCGTGGCTTGCTGAATCAATTCCTCCCATAGTTCAGAATTAGTGGGATTTTTTCGTATAGATTGAATTATGAGTTTAATACTAGCAGATGTCATATTATCCCTTATTATATAATGATAAAGTTAGCTAATAAGCCAACTTCTAATTTTTTTATAACCTATTCTTGTTATTCTAATGAACCTACCCTCAAAATATATTCCTAATTTGGCCTGTTGCAAAATTAGAAGATCTCGCTTTATAGTTCGTTCTGATACTCCAAATTCCTTTGCTAAATCTCGAATATTGATCTGAGAGTGAGGCGATATATTTGCTATAATTCCAAATAATCGACTAAATCTTTCTTCTATTTGATAGTATGTAGCACCCATAGCCTTCTCCTTTTATAGGATATTTTTTTAGGATATTTTTTATAAATAATATAAAAGGAGAATAACGCAAATTATATGCCATAACATTATATGAAATAACATATTGATAAGTAATATATTGCAACAATATATTATACCATATTACAACATATATTGTTAGTATTTTACATACTTATATGTTGCAATATCGCACATTTTTTATTTTATAAAAATTATTCTTGCTATAGCTCATGTACTTTTTATTTTTATTATATTATGTATGTAATACTTTTAAATAAAATATATATTGTATATTATTTTATTTTTAAAATCTTAAAATTAAACTCAATATTTATAATATCAATAAACTTTTAATATAAAAATTTATTCTATTTAATTTTATTTTTGAATAGAAACTTTATGTTTTTTAACTACTTCCTTTTATATGATAATATGTAAGATACATTTTCTTCTCTATATTTTTATTTTTGCTTTATATTTTACTTCAAAAATTTCACATTCTTATTTTTTTCTTTAAATATTATACTTTTATATATATTTTATTCTTTTTTTTCTATTTGTAAAAAATTCTGTATTTTTTGAAAAATAGCAATATTTTCATACACACCACTAAAACTTTCATGACCTGCACCAATAGCATAAACAGGAACGCTCTGTCCAGTATGCCCACTTGTTGTAAAACCTATACATACTTGTTTAGCAATAATCTCAGCCACTCCTCGCATACGTTTTCGCATATACCACTCTTTACTATCTACTTCAAATATAGTTTCTAAATCTTTATTTTCAATTTGATCTATTTGAAAATGTTGTTGAAAAAGTTGGCGTACATCTCGAAAAGACATATTGTCTTTTAAATACATATTTGCAAAAGAATACACAGACATTTTTTGATTGGAAAACACTTGGGGATATAGATTTCGTCCTGTTCCTAAGCCCATGCCAGACGTCTCATGATCTGCAGTAACAAGAATCAATGTATCTGGATGTGTTTCTAAAAAATCTAAAGCAACTTGATATGCTTTTTCTAATTGAGCAATTTCTTGAATCGCACTCCCAGCATCATGGGCATGCATTGCCCAATCAATTTTCCCTGATTCCACCATTAAAAAAAAAACCATTTTGATGTTTACTTAAATATTGTATAGCATGGGAAGTCATTTCAGACAGAGTAGGGATTAACTGTGATTCATATGGATAATCTATGGCATATGGTAAATCATTTTTATAAAAAACACCTAAAATTTTTTTTGTTTGTAAAACACTTGCAGCCAATTGATGCTTATCTAACACAACATTAAAATTTTTTTCTTGAAATTCCTGTAAAAGATTTCGTTTATCATAACGTTGACTCTCTGGATCTGTGGAAGGAAGAAAATAAGCTTTTCCACCTCCTAAAATTAAATCAATGTTATTATTTTCTAAATATTGTTCTGCAATCTCACATTCATTTCTTCGATTGGTACCATGAAACAAAAAAGCTGCTGGGGTAGCGTGTGTTACCGTCACATTCGTAATCACACCAGTTTTTTTATTCATAGCATGAGCTATCTCTACTAAATTCAATACATGCTTATTATTTCGATCTACACCCAACCAATATTGTTTTGTCTTATGACCACAAGCAATTGCTGTTCCAGCTGCTGCTGAATCTGTAATCAAATTATCTGCACAGTATGTTTTAGTCAATCCTACTGTAGGAGCTTTTTCAAAGTTTAAATATTTGTCGTTTCCTTTTAAAACAATTCTTGCTAAATCAATCAAAGAAAGTCCCATGCCATCACCAATAAATAAGATGACATTTTTAGGCGTCTGCGTAAATAATGGTATGCATAAAAAAAACATTAATAAAAAAATTATTATTTTTTTCATCATTATATCCTTTCCTACTTTAAAGAACGAGAAAATTCTCGTTCTTTAAAGGCTATAGCCATGAAACAGAAGAAAGGCCTTTTAATAAAGTACGAACAATATGAAACACTTCTAAATTTAATACGGAATTATCCTGAGGAATAATTGCTTGTGTTTCAAGAATAGTAGCATCAGAATAACGAATTTTAATGCGAATCATAGCATTTTCTAAAGTAGCTTCATCTTGTTCGTGAGAAATTGTCATACGATGCATAAGATTTTTGTATCGTGCCCAAACATTTGTTTGCACGTCCATATGTTGAATATAAAAACCATCTCGCGTGTCATTTTGTAAATTTTCAAGAGAGGTAAACAACGCTGTCTTTACTTTATAAGGACTACCTATTTCTGGACAAAAATTCTCACAATTGCCACATTCATTACAAATTTCAGCAAGATTGATAATTTGATGGCAATTTTTAATTTGATATATTGCATTCTCAATAGGAATAATATTGCCTTGTTTATATCCCAATACGTTATAAGGTGTTTCTTCTGTAGGAACTTCAATAGTAAAATATGCTCTATTGGGACAAACCTCTACACAATTATTGCATTGTAAATCGCATTGCAAGCAACGATGGGCTTCTTGCATAGCTTGTTCCTGAGACAAAACTGATTCAATTTCATGGAAATTGTTTCTTTGGTCTGCAGGCAATTGTTCTGGATGTTGTACAGAATACTGCCAAGGTGTTCGTGCTTCATAATCTCGTTCATAAGGAGCATGTTGTACATCAACGATTTGTTTCTCTTGCAAATACGCCACAATCGTGCGTGCAGCTTTTTTTCCATCTGCCATAGCTTCCACAATCGTACTTGCACCTCGAACTACATCACCACCTGCAAAAATATTTTCCTGATTTGTTTGTTGGTTGGTTTGTACAATAAGATTTCCATTTTGGCTTGTTTCCATACTTAGATCACTCAAATTTTGCACATTAGGATCTTGACTAATGGCCACAATTACACTGTCAATGGGCAATTGAAATTGAGAATTAGGAACTGGAATAGGCATGGGACGACCATCAGCACCTAATTTATCTAGGCGAGTTCTTTGACATTCAATCGCTTGGACATGATCATCTTGAACAATCACTTGTAAAGGCATTGTCAATTCATAAATTTTAATGCCTTCCAATTCCAATTCTAAAATTTCTTCTCGGTTCGCTGGCATTTGCTCTTTAGAACGACGATATATTAAATAAACTTCACCTTTTGCTTGACGTTTGGCAACACGAGCAGCATCGACAGCAGCACTGCCTCCACCAATAATTGCTACATTATTTCCAAGTGCAACTTCTTCATTATTTGCTACAGCATGTAAATATGTTAAACAATCAAAACACTCTTTAGCATCTTCACCAGGAATATTCATTTTTCGACTTTGGTATGCTCCTGTTGCAATAAAAATCGCCTTAAATCCTTCTTCTTGCAAACTTTCCAAAGTTTTATTTTCTTTTCCAATTAACGTATTACAAACAATTTCTACACCTTGTTGTTGAATTCGTTCAATTTCATGGTTCACAATATCTTTAGGAAGACGAAAAGCAGGAATTGCATATCGTAAAAGTCCACCAGGTTCTGATTCAGATTCAAAAATAGTGCAAGGATAACCTTGTAAAGAAAGATAATGTGCTGCTGTAAGTCCTGCAGGACCACTTCCTATAATAGCAACTTTATCTTGTTGTTTTTCAACATTTGATTCTGGCAAAGCATCTGTCTTATTTTGCATAGCATAATCTGCAGCAACACGTTTTAAAACACGAATACTAACAGGAGCATCATGTTGGCTTTGCTTACATGCTTTTTCACAGGGATGATCGCACACGCGTCCACAAATACTAGGAAGCGGATTATCCTGTACAATAGTATCAAACGCTTCCTGCATTTTTCCTTGTTGGATTAAATCTACATATTTTGGAATATGAACATGGAGCGGACATGCTTGAATACAAGGTGCATTTTGACAACAATCAAAACGTTGTACTGGCACTCCGCCTACCTTAGAATGAATGCGTTCATTTTCAAACGCAGTGTAACGAGGGTTGCTCATTTCTTCTTTTAAATGAGCTTGTGCATTCAGTCTTCCAACAAAATTCACAATTTTCTCTTGAAATTTCGCAATATTCTCTGGAGTCCGTTCTTCTTCTTTTTCCAATACAATTTCTATAGCATGTTTTCCATATTCAGGATACTTATGAATGATATATTCAGCACGATTATTCGCTTGGACTTGTTCCATTTCCTTATCTAAACGTTCCCAGTAACGTGCTACTCGAGTATATCCACCTGAACGTAACATATCTGTACAGACTGTAATAGGAGTTAAATTAGACGCCACAGCCTTATAAAAATTATTTGAATCAATCCCAGCAGAAAAAGAAATTAACAAATCATCGCCAAAAATATTGCGAAACTTATTGACAAGATTCATAGCAATAATATGCAAAGGACGACCAGACATATACATATATTTACTATTTGTAAATCGTTTGCCTTGATTGATGGAAACAAGCGTGTTATTAAATTTAACCCCTAAACTGCGTCCTTCTTGTTTTGCAATTTTAATCAGTTTTGTAATAATTTGAACAGCACGGTCAAATTGCAAATCATTTTGGAATGCTTCTTCAGGAATACTCAATTCATGATAGCCAAGTTGATCACGTAAAATTTTATTCACTTGCTCATAGCCAAGCAACGCTGGATTTAACTTAATAACTGTATCTAAACCCACATTTTGCATCAAATATGTTGCAATCTTTTCAATTTCTTCTGGTGGACAGCCATGGAACGTAGAAAGAGTCACACTAGAAGAAATATTGGATGGTACTTCTAATGTTTTCCATGTTTCCATCTCTGGGGGCAATTCCTCTCGCAATTCTTCAATTAAAGTCGATGCATCTTTCATAGAATTCAAAAAATACATCACTTTATCGCTTTGAATGCCTTTTAAGTCATAACCAACAGAAAGATCAAAAATAGGACGATGTACATCATGAATGCCAGCAAAATTCGTTGTACGCAACATTTCAATGATGTACCAAGCCTTAACATATTCTCGCAAAGATTGAGGAATAGAAAGTTCTTGCGACCATTCTACATTAAAACAAACATTACTTACATCTATGCAAGGACGATCAATCTTTAAATCATCCATAATTTGGATAGTTTTCAATTCCATAATTCTGCCCCCTACAAGCCAGGAAGACAAAATATTTTGAGTCATTTGCGTATGAGGCCCTGCAGCTGATCCAAGAGGAGTTGTTGCCAATTTATTATGGAATTTACTAGTATAATCTTTATGTTCCGAAGGGCGAAAAAAATATTTTTCTGGAATCTGAAAAACAGATTTGCAAGTTTCATATTCTTTTTCTATTCTTTGGATCAATTTAAAAAAAGAAAGAGGTATAAATTCACTCATATACATACCTTTTCAAAATAAAATTACTATATGTAAAATTTAATAATCTATCTATTTAAA